>JAXHVQ010000229.1:0-4653 GCA_034189065.1 Cyanobacteriota bacterium | reverse complement strand
CGAGAGCTCGATCTCTGCGCGAGTGGGGAAAACTTGCTCATCGTAAATCGGCTCGAAGAAAGAGGAAATCCAAGTAGTGATATTTGGAATCCCCGCGCGTTCGCGCCGGGGAGGATGTCAAAGCCCCCAGGTTTTGGTGGAGGCTGTCGGAGTCGAACCGATTAACTTTGACGAAAAAGTTAGTTACCAAGTTTGTAAGCTTCGCAAGTTGGGATACGGCACAACGCGGGGACTAGGATTTGAACCTAGAGCGGCGGCGCGCGGAGACCGCAATGTTAGCCGTTACACCATTCCCGCTCATTGGTAGCAGCGACGGGAGTCGAACCCGTATAAACTTGGTTATGAGCCAAGGGCTTTACCATTAAGCTACGCTGCGACACAAGGTCAGAGTGGGAGTCGAACCCACGATGTCGGTTTTGCAGACCGATGCCTTCAACCTACTTGGCGATCTGACCAGCGATAGGGCGCGAAGCGCAAGGCTTCGCGTACCCCATCTATTCTGAAATTTCGGATAGCTGCAACGACGGGGCTGACGAGGCTCGAACTCGCGGCCTCCTGTTCGACAAACAGGCGCTCTCACCATCTGAGCTACAGCCCCAAAAAAGGTTGCAGCTATCCGCTGTGTTTGACAGAGGACGGGGGGTTCGCTCGGCGCGGGATGGTTTCCCGAACCGTTGCGCGCTGCTTTACGGCGCGCTGCACCGATCGCCTTTTTCTACAAAGGTTTCATATTGTAGTATGATAACTTCATGGATAAGCTTTGTCTGCCACTTGCACTTTTTTGGGTGAAGTGGGACGAGCGCGATCGCTCACCCTAGTCTCTATCGATCTTGTTAAAGGTGTATTACATATTGAGTTTTCAAGGTTCCGATGGCGTTAGGGGTTAGCCCTTGTTGGAGCGCTTTCCTGTTCGCCACATTTATATACTACATAAATACTACAGAAAGTGTCAAGGGGTTGGGCAAATTTTTTTTGCGAGGGGCTGAAACCCGCTCTCACCCCCAACCCCTCTCCCAGAGTTGGGAGAGGGGAGCGATCGCGCGCTATCGAAGACAGGGGTTCAGCTTAATTCCGCTTCGGGGTATATTAAGGAACGCCGATCGCGCTCTTTTGCTCGCTATTGTCAAAATGCTGACTCCTTCTCCTTTCGTCGCAATTCCCCAAAGCCGTTGTGCGAGGTGGGCTTTGTTGAAATCGGCGATCGCGGACGGGTATGCTCCTTTGGGAAAGTTAGATGGTTTTTCCAAAAAGGCGCGGAGCGAAAGCCGAAAAAAGGTTAGGATTCAAACTGCCCAAAGCTTAGAAAGAATGGTACGAGCTGGCAGGGGCGCGAGAAGACATTTGGAATCAACATGACAAGATGTCCGCGCCCGGGGAACTTTGCCGAAGTGCCGAAGTGCCGTCCCCCACCCCGTCTCCGAAGTGCAACCATTCAAGGATTTCATATTATGGAGCCGTGTAGCACTCTCGTCGCATCCAGGAGCGCGATCGCCACAGCATTCGCAGTTCGCAGCAAAACTTAACATCCAGCCAGACCCGACAGGATTTCGTGGGAATACCCAGGTCTGATAGACTTGAAGACGGTCAACGGCAACTCACCCCCCCAAAACGAAGCAATTTTAGAGGATAAATTTCTGTGGATAGTACGCTTGGATTAGAAATCATTGAAGTGGTCGAACAGGCCGCGATCGCCTCAGCCAAATGGATGGGAAAAGGCGAAAAAAACACCGCTGACGAAGTGGCGGTTGAAGCGATGCGCGAACGCATGAACAAAATCTATATGCGCGGTCGCATTGTCATCGGTGAAGGCGAACGGGACGATGCCCCTATGCTTTACATCGGCGAAGAAGTGGGGATTTGTACCCAAGTCGATGCAAAAACCTACTGTAACCCCGACGAACTTATCGAAATTGACATCGCAGTCGATCCTTGCGAAGGAACGAACCTTGTTGCTTACGGACA
The DNA here is from genome assembly GCA_034189065.1 of Cyanobacteriota bacterium. GTDB lineage: Bacteria > Cyanobacteriota > Cyanobacteriia > Cyanobacteriales > Spirulinaceae > FACHB-1406. The sequence continues at coordinate 2,691 of JAXHVQ010000229.1, read as the reverse complement.
ACCCGGTTCGATGGCGGTTTTGGCAATTTCTGAAAAAGGAGGACTTTTTGCAGCGCCCGACTTCTATATGAAAAAGCTCGCCGCACCTCCCTCTGCCAAAGGTCACGTCGATATTAACAAAACGGCAACAGAAAACTTGCACGTTCTCGCCGACTGTCTCGATCGCACCGTCGAAGAATTGGTCGTCGTGGTCATGGACCGCACCCGCCATAAAGAGTTAATTCAAGAAATTCGCGGTGCGGGGGCGCGCGTGCGACTGATTAGCGATGGGGACGTATCGGCTGCCCTGTGCTGCGCTTTCTCCGGTACCAATATTCACGCGCTGATGGGCATCGGTGCAGCGCCGGAAGGGGTGATTTCTGCGGCAGCCATGCGCTGTTTGGGGGGTCACTTCCAAGGACAGTTGATTTATGACCCGGAAGAGGTTAAAACGGGGCTGATTGGGGAAAGCAAAGAAGGGAACATCAACCGACTCAAGGAAATGGGAATTGAAGACCCCGATCGCGTCTACAATGCTGAGGAATTGGCAGGCGGTCGCACGGTTCTATTCGCAGCCTGCGGAATTACTCCGGGGACGTTGATGGAAGGCGTTCGCTTCTTCCACGGCGGCGCGCGCACCCAAAGTTTGGTTATTTCCAGTCAGTCGAAAACCGCCCGCTTTGTCGATACTGTTCATATGTTTGAAAAACCGAAGTACATTCAACTGCGGTAATTAAGGATTCAGAGTTCAGAAGTCAGAATTTAAGGAGTTATTATCTTGGCAATTCTGGCTTTTGAATTCAATGGATGACGGCTAATGTTTCTAAATTGGAAATTGCTGAAACTTTTATAAACAGAATTTTATGAATATCTTAGTTGTGGGTCTGAGTCACAAAACTGCTCCAGTCGAAGTTCGCGAAAAATTAAGCATTCCCGAAGCTCAAATCGAGAGCGCGATCGCCCATCTCAAAACTTATCCCCATATCGAAGAAGTTGCGATTCTCAGTACGTGCAATCGCTTGGAGATTTATGTCGTTGCCCGCGAAAGTCAGCCGGGAGTTACGGAAATCGCGCAATTTCTTTCGGAAATTAGTCAAATTCATTTAAGTACGCTGCGGCGCTACTTATTCGTCCTGCTCCATCAAGATGCCCTGCGCCATCTCATGCGCGTTGCCGCCGGTTTAGACAGCCTCGTTCTGGGGGAAGGGCAAATTTTAGCCCAAGTCAAAACTACCCACAAACTCGCCCAAAAATATAACGGTCTCGGACAACTTCTCGATCGCCTTTTCAAACAAGCGATGACCGCAGGCAAGCGAGTGCGCACCGAAACCAGCATCGGAACGGGGGCAGTGTCCATTTCCTCAGCCGCCGTGGAACTGGCATTTCTCAAGATTGCAGACCTATCTACCCGCCAAGTTAGCATTATCGGTGCGGGGAAAATGGCTCAGTTATTAGTCAAACACCTTTTGGCGAAAGGTGCAACTCGAATCGCCATTGTCAACCGATCGCCCAAACGCGCTCGTGAACTGGCTAAGAAGTTTTCCGAAGCTCAATTGGAACTGCGCGAACTGCCCGAATTGCTCGAAGTTGTCGCCGTTTCCGATTTGGTCTTCACCAGCACCGGGGCTACCGAACCGATTTTAGACCGCGCCAAACTCGAAAGTTGCCTTGAGTGCGATCGCAGTTTGAGTTTGATCGATATTTCGGTTCCGCGCAACGTTGATGCCGATGTGGACTCTTTGGAACGAGTTGAGACGTATAACGTAGACGACTTAAAGGCAGTTGTCGCCCAGAATACAGAAAGTCGCCGTCAAATGGCACGGGAAGCAGAAGTTTTATTAGAAGAAGAAGTTGCTGCTTTTGAAGTGTGGCGGCGATCGCTCGATACGGTTCCAACTATCGGCAGCTTGCGCAAAAAAGTTGAAAGCATTCGAGAACAGGAACTCGAAAAAGCCCTCTCTCGCTTGGGGAATGAGTTTGCTGGAAAACACCAAGAAGTTATTGAAGCGCTGACGCGGGGAATTGTGAATAAGATTCTTCACGATCCGATGGTGCAACTGCGATCGCAACAGGATATTGAAGCTCGCCAGCGCTGTCTTGAATCGTTACAAATTTTGTTTAATTTAGGCGATGCAGTCCCTCGGTAAAGTTTTGTAATTTGTCCTTGACTATTGGTCTTGAACCGTTTGTAAATACTAGATTGGCCATTAGCCATCGGCTTATACCATTTTTCTTTATTCTTGAGAGAGATAAGTAGGTGGGCGTAATTATCCGTCAAATAGCGATTGAGATTCGTTTATTGTGAAACCCTTGTTGTAGCTAGCTTTGCTGCTTCATTTTCGGATTCTGAGTTTTAACATTTATTTATGCCCACCTACTTAGTGGCTTGTTGACTCCCCTTTTCACAAAGGCTGAGAGGAGGTTGGGGGATGAGGGGGAAATCCAAGTCTCTCGCTATTTTCGCAAAACGGTATAAGACCAATTCTCACGCATTCTGACTACACATCCATTGCTGCTAATCCATAAGTACGAGCAATGCGAGCGCCATCTTTTAAAATATTTTCTAAATCGGTTGCCCACAGGGTTACTACCTGGGGGGGTGACATGAAGGCTAAAGCGCTGATAGAATCAGCGTCATAGCCCTCATCCCTCGTAAATAATCTGGGAGTTTGTTTCGATTTTTATCCATTAACTTCTCAACAGTTTCCCAAC
>JAXHVQ010000228.1:0-4704 GCA_034189065.1 Cyanobacteriota bacterium | reverse complement strand
GTTGGGGAAAATTCCCTCGACCTTACCGAATCATCAACGAATTCTCACGCCGACCCCTTCTCCTCAGCCGAGCTCGAAGACGTTGGGGAAAATTCCCTCGACCTTACCGAATCATCAACGAATTCTCACGCCGACCCCTTCTCCTCAGCCGAGCTCGAAGATGCTGGGGAAAATTCCCTCGACTCCGCCGAATCATCAACGAATTCTCACGCTAACCCCTTCTCCTCAGCCGAGCTCGAAGACACTCGGGAGATTTCCCTCGATTCTCTTGAATTATCAACGAATTCTCAAAATTTAGGTAGCGAGCCAATAGAAGAGCTTGGCGTTGAAGCGAGAGCGCCTGAAGTTGAAAATAGAGGATTCCAGGAGATTGCCCCCGATTTTGCGGAAATTCCCGTTAATTCAACAGCCCCGTCCCCCTCGCAACTTCAAGAGTCCCAAACTGAATTCATAGAAAACGGCGAAAGTGTAGCCGTAGATACAGCAGAATATGCGATCGCGCCAACCCCCTACGAAGCGCTCGACTGCTACCACATTATCAGCGATCGCGCGGCGTGGGGAATCGACTGTTTGGCTATTAGTCCCGACGGACAGTATCTCATTGGCGGCAGCGAAAGCAACCCCATTAAAATTTGGAACCTCGCCACAGGAACTATTGAGACTCAGTGGAACCTCTATTCCAAAGGGACAAGTTGCTTAACCCTCACCTCAGACGGTCAAGTTGTCATCGCCGGAGCGCTTGAAACCAACCTCAAACTGTGGGATTTTCATAGGGGGGAACTACTCGGTCCCCTCAACGACCATGCCTCCGGCATCAACGCGATCGCGATCGCGCCCGACGGCATTACCCTCGTCAGCGGCGCGCTGCGCAGCAACATCAAACTGTGGGACTTACAAAGCGGCAACCTCATCGGTCCGCTGAACGACCAATCCTTTGGAACCACGGCTTTAGCCATTACGCCCGACGGACAAACGTTAATCACCGGCTGCGATCCGAGCAATATCAAGCTGTGGGACTTATCTGCTGGAGAATTATTAGGCCCGTTAAATATAGAATCTTCTCGCGTCACCTCCCTCATCCTCAGTCCCGACGGACAACTGGTTATTAGCGGACACAGCGACGGAGTTATCGCGATCGCAGACTTATATTCCGGCGAAGTTTTGCGCCGTCTCAAAGCCCATCAAAAGCCAGTCAACGCAATGGTTATGACCCCCGACGGACAAGTTATTATCAGCGTCTCAGACACCGAAATCAAATTTTGGGGAGCGGTAAGCAGTAACCAGTAATCAGTAATCAGTAATCAGTGTATTTAACTCATAAGTAGGTGGGCAAAAATAAACGCATAACCTCGAAAACCGTATTCCTTGCCAGGTAAGGGTTTTAGCTGGAGATATTGTTCTTTTAATTACGCCCACCTACTTAACTCATAACCCCGAACTCATAACCCCGAACTCTGAACTCAAAAAAACTCTGAACTCATAACCCCGAACTCTGAACTCAAAAAATGCTTCCCAGCGACCTTCTGAGTTACCGACAAAACGGCGGAACCATAATCCCCAAACGACTGCCCATCGCCGAGAGTGCAATCGCCCTCGCCGCCCAACAGATCGACTGTTTCCAAAAGCATCTCGGCAAAACCCAAGGCGAACTCACTCGCCAACTCCAAGAACTCGAAGGCGACAGTACCGACTATCGTACCAAACGAGGACTCGCCCACCTCCTCAAAAACAGCTTCTCCACCTTTGAAATCATCAGTCCCCTCGAACCCCAACTCCTCAGACAGCGCGTCTTCACCCACGCCGCCGCCACCCAACCCCTTCCCAAAAATCGCGATCGCGCCCTCGACTTCCTTTCCACTCAACTCTCCCAAGATCTCAACCGAGAAGTCCTCCCCTCCGACATCGAAAAAGGACTTTACGCCGACCTCATGGAAAACCGCATCCTCACCGAATTTGAACCCCCCGCCCCCGAAGCGCTGCTGCACCGCTACAACCTCTCCCAAGTCCAAGGCATCTTCTACCGCGCCAGCCAAGTCACCGTCAACGCCCACCGCAACGTCCCTGGCGAATACAAACTCCTCTTTCGCTACCTCAAACTCTTCCAACTCATGTACTACATCGAAGGCGACGTAGACTGCGGCTTCACCATCTCTCTCGACGGACCCACCAGCCTATTCAAAGCCAGCACTCGCTACGGACTCGCCTTCGCCAAAATGCTCCCTGCCCTGCTGCACGTCACCAAATGGAGTCTCAAAGCCACCTTAGAAAATCGCGATCCTTATAGTGGGGCGAAAAAGAAAGGTCAATTTAGTCTCAACGACCGTTGCGGTCTCGTCACCCACTACGCACCGGGCAAAACCTACGATAGTATGCTCGAAGAATCCTTTGTCCAACGCTGGGAGAAATTAAAAACCGACTGGATTCTCGAACGGGAAGTCAACCTCGTTCCCCTCGCCGGTAGCGTCATGATTCCCGACTTTCGCCTGGTTCATCCCGACGGACGGGATTATATTTTAGAAATCGTTGGATATTGGCGACCGGATTACTTACAACGCAAATTTTCCAAAGTCAGACGCGCCAATATCGACAATTTGATTTTAGCCATTTCCGATCGCCTAAATTTAGAGAAATCGGGAGTCAAAACCGCCAACCTCCCCGCCAAAGTGATTTGGTTCAAGGAAAAATTATCTCCCAAGGCCGTTTTAGAAATATTGTAGTTTTTAATTTTTAATTTTTAATTTTTAGTTTTTAATTAACCAAATGATGCTCTAGGGCAAAACGCACCAACTCCGCGCGGTTGTTCGTGTCCGTTTTTCGCAGCAAAGAACTCACATACTTTTCAACCGTTCGGGGACTGAGGTATAGTTGGGTGCCGATTTCAATATTAGACAGACCTGTGGCGAGCAATTGTAAAACCTGCTGCTCTCGATTGGTGAAATCCAGAGAACGCATGGGAGGAGAGACAGGTTCGGCATTGAGTCCGGGCTCCTGGCGAGAGAAACGCTTCTCCGATTGTACGATCTCTGACTGGACAATTTGCGATCGCTCGAGCAAATTGCGAATCACCGCGCCCAACTCTTCCATCTCAAAGGGTTTAGGCAAGTATAAATCGCAACCTACCTGATAGCCGCGGATTCTATCCTCCGTACTCCCCCGTTCGGTCAAAAAGATGACGGGAAGCAAACGAAATTGGGGGCGGTTGCGAACTTGTTTCACCAGTTCGTAGCCGTCCTTAAGGGGCATCCTAATATCAGCGACCATTAAGTGAGGGCGATAGATTTCCAGCAGAGACAGCGCTTCTACGCCATTTTCGGCCGCGATCGCCGAATAGCCCAATAACTCCAGGTAGTCACAAACCGCTAAACGGATTCCTGGGTCATCTTCAGCAACTAAAATCAGAAGCGGCATAACCAGCGGACGGGGGACTCCCAGGGACAAAGCAACCACTTAAAAAAGTAGTCTTAACCATAGGGTACCATTCTCCGATCGCTGACTTGCTGACGGCAAGTGAGTTATTTTTCGCGTCTGGTGTCCCTCTATGGTGCGTTACCGAGGCAAGCGAGCCTTCTCAATCAATGGCATTGAGGGGGTTTTGGGTTTTTTTGACGATCTTACGCAAAGTCTGTTACGTATAACTAGCGCTAAAAAGCTATTTTTTTGCTTTTGAAGAGTCAGTATTTATCAATAAGTAATCTCTCGGGTGTGACACTGAAATTCTTGTCAACCAAGCTTTTTAGCTCAATTCCATTTGATGCTCAATTTAGACTAACGATGGCAGGTTCGTTCCAAGATCGTTCCGAAACTGAGTTTTTGCAAATTTCTGCATACCATCTTTAGGCACAGCAGAAACAGAATAGGGAGTGTAGCGAACTTCACAATAACTTGTTGCAAATTTCACAAGATATTCCCAACGACTTCCTATAACTGAAATTGACGACGCAAACGCAATAGTATTCTGAGGGCATCGAATAAATATGAAAAAGCAACTCGCGACTCTTCTTGGCTCTTCCCTAGTTGTTGCTAGCGCTTTATCTTTCTCCACAGTAGAAGTACAAGCAAGACCCAATCGACCGGGGAACGACCCAGTTCTCTGCGATGCTGCCAATGCCGGCATCGCTGGTTTCACAAGCTGTATTGGTTCCTTTGACACCAAACTAACAGGCAACGACGTTCTGGGTGACGGCCGCGGACCTCTCTTCGATATGTTGACCAACAGTGCTTTTGGAGGTATTACGGACTGGACGTTTGCTGGGAAGCAGAATGCTGGTGAAGCGACAGCAACGGGAGGACAGGGAGACTTGGGCTTTCAGTGGACTGAAGCCAGCGAAGGTCAGGGAACCTGGAGTTTAGCAGGTGCGGCTGAACATCTTTACGCAGATGTCGTCATTAGCCTCAAAAGCGCTACGTCTTGGAGTGCATATTACATCGCCAAGGGAACGGAACTCAGCAGTTTTCAGAATATGTCGTGGAATACGCTTGGCGTTGATTTGGCAGGTAACGGCAAAAACGGAAAAGGTCTTTCTCATGCTTCCATTTTCTACGCGAATCTAGAAACTCAAACGCCAGTTAACGAACAACCTCCAGTCGAACAACCTCCGGTCAACGAACAACCTCCCGTTGAACAACCTCCGGTCAACGAACAACCTCCCGTTGAACAACCTCCGGTCAACGAACAACCTCCCGTTGAACAACCTCCGGTCAACG
>JAXHVQ010000227.1:0-4797 GCA_034189065.1 Cyanobacteriota bacterium | reverse complement strand
ACCAATTCCCAATTCCCGATTCCCAATAAACAACCGTGCCGCTCTTTATCCGTTGGCGGCACACGACAAACGACATCCGTTGATCAATTCCCACTGCCTACTGCCCACTGCCCACTGCCCAACTACAATAATCCTCGATAGTGAATAAAGGTCAAAACAACCGCCCACGACCCCAACGCCACCTTAATCGCCACTAAGATATTGAGAATGGGGAGAACGCCACCGCTCGCCAGCGCGCCTAACTCTCCGTGGGGCAATTCTAACCCCGAAAGCGTCATTGCCGACAGCGCAATAAATAAAAGCACCGAAACCTTTTCCCAAGTTGCCGCGTGCCAGCGTTTGTAGATGCCCTGCATCCATTCAGGCGGCGAGGTAATTGCCACCAAGCCAATTGCTGTTCCCCCTGCCACGCCAGCCGCAAACCCCCCTCCCGGACTCAGGTGTCCTCGAATGGCCAGTTCGATGCCCACCAAGGCGCAAATGGTCGCTCCCAATCGTGCTAAAACAATGGAGGGTTGGTCGTCGAAACGATAAATTGCGCAAAAGGGACTTTCGTCAGCTAATAAATATTTAGTCCCGACGATCGCGATCGTAAAAACAACCACCTCAAAAATTGTGTCGTACAGTCGATTGCGGAAAATAATCCCCGAAACGGCATTAGGTACGCCACTATCGCCGACAATAGCCTCGACAATAGAGATCGATAAGTCCGGTTGTGGATTTTGCACGAACAACATTTTGACAAACAGCGCAATTCCGGCTGCAATATAAATCCATTTCATCAGTGCTTTTCCTCTGAGTTGGGGACTTGGACGTAATTCAGGAGAGTTCCGGGGGACGACAGTTCGTCTTTTAAGATGTCGTAAATGTGTTGCACTCGAACGGTGAGGAGATCGGTTGGCAATTCGGGAGGAGGAGTTTCTGAGTCGCCCGCCAACGTATCAATCTCTGCATCGCTAGCTTCGGATAAGGTTTTGCGCCAACAAGTTGCGTGAACTTCTTTGCATCTCAATGCCCGATCTAACGCTTGCAAGTCGGTGTAGGGAATGACTTCGAGGCGCATATAATGTTTGTCGAGGAAGGTTCGCAAATCGGCTAGTAGGGGCTCGAAAACGCGATCGCCTTCTGCTGTTGTTTCGACTTCAAGTACTCCCAAACGCAGCACCAGGGACGAACGCACGGTCACTGCCAACAAGATCACAGCCAGCAACGTTCCCATCAACGCTTCGGTTAAGGCCACATCCGCCGCCCCCAAAACCGCGTAAACCAGGGCCGCGATCGCGCCGAGGACTCCGCGAATAATTAACGCATGGTACGGATTGACTTGCAATACTAGCATACAAGCCGTGAGGGGCAACAAAGCCGTTATGATGAGATTAATCGCGTTATCGTCCATTCTGGCCCCCGCTACTCGAACAATAGGCTAAAACATAGCCCAAAACCGTATTCCAAATCGCCAGACTAATAATTGCCAGAATCAGCAGCGGCCATTCCCTGGGAATTCTCAACAGCAGCCCAAAAACAATACTCATCGAACCCAAAGTATCCGCCACCGAAAGACTGTGCAACTTAAATAATACCGACCGATGGCCCACTAAAGGGAACGTTCCCCAAAACCAGAAAACGATGCCGACTCCCATGCACAAATAACTCAATCCGTCAATCATAATTCATTTAATCGCTTAATGACGTGCGCTAACAACATTAATCCTGCATTTCCCACGCTGAGAATGATGACCCCCACAACGCCAATAGTCCAATCGTCGCGCAGGACGGAGACCACTAAAATCGCGATCGATGTTTTGCTTGCAATACTGGCAAAGGCTAGCATTTTCTGCCAAATATCATCATCTTGCCAAGCTTCGTAGATGGGAATTAATAAAGCGAGAAGCATCGCAATCAGGACAAAATTCATTGGCTCCTCCTCCGTCGCACTCGATGGACTTCATAGCGGTTATCTTCATGGTATTTCAACACAATCGTTTTAGGAGTGAAGGTGATGACAAAGATGTCGAGAAAAATCAGCCCCGGCGTTCGCTGTGGTTTAACCTGTTCCATGACAACATCTTCGTATTGATGGGGGCGGAACATAATTTCAAAAGCTTCAATATAAGCTTGGGGAATTGCCACCAAAACTTCGCCTAAAACGTGCAGCCAATCTCTTAAGGATTCTGGAGCTTTATTCCGACCGGGCAACAAAAAGGCAACGGCAATCCCGATCGTGATATTAGCGGGACTAAAATCTGCCGTCAGCAGAAACCAAATTGCGAGTCGCAAGATTAAATTTAAATGCCCAATCATGCCAGCACCATCCAAAAAAGTAAAATAGACACCAAACTCATCGCACCGATTAAGTGGTCGAATTGTTCCAAAACGCGGGGGAGTTTAAGAACGGTGCGTTTAATAATCAGGAGATAGGCAAGCCATCCCAAGGCGATGGTTGCCAGGGGTTTAACAACATTTTTAACCGTATACGCTTCGTAATAGACCGCATTGGCAACAATCAGACCGCCGAGTAACAGAACCATTGCTGCCCAAAATCCAAACGAGGGCGTTTTCCCGTCCCCGCCGCGCGGGAGAAAGATAAATTTAGCAAAGGAAATTGCCGTTCCGAGGGCAGCAATATTCATGCCGATAACCTGCCAGGGAGCTAAACTTTTCATCGTTAGCACTTTCGCTCCAAAACCGGCGAGCAACGGGAACCCTGAAATTGAAAAGCTAGCGATAACTAAAGCGATCCACATGGAGGTGTTGATGGGCAACTTTTGCAGTTCTTTGAAATTGCGACTGGGGAGAGAACCGGCAATTAAAAACAGCGCTGATTTAACCAGTCCGTGGGTTAAGGCATAAAACCCTCCCACTTCCGGCGCGGCGAGGACAAAACCCAACTGGGAGACCGTATGGAAAGCGAGCATCCGTTTGGTATCCTTTTCAAAAACGGCATAGAACACGCCTAGCAGCGCCGTCCCCACCCCGAAAATGCGGACGACGGGATCTACCGCCTCCACCGTCAGCGCGCAGCGCACCAGCGGATAAACGCCCGCTTTGACGACTACCCCTGAAAGCATGGCCGAGACGGGGGTTTCCGACTCGGAGTGAGTCAGCGGCAGCCACAAACCCGACACAAAAATGCCGCCTTTGACGAGGAGTCCGACAAAAAGCAAGGCGATCGCCTCGGGGGGGGCTGTAGCTAACCCGTCAAAACTGAAGGAGTGGTTGGCTTGATAGACGAGCGCGGCCCCAACCAGGTAGAATAACATGGCCGTATTGCTGATGAAAAGATAGCGCAAGGCCACCCAAATCGAGCGGTTAGTGCGGGGATAGGCAATGAGGAGAAAGCTGGCAACTCCGCTGATTTCGAGGGCGACGTACAAACTGATGAAGTCGGTACAGATAAAAGCCGCATTTACGCTGCCGTGTAACATCAGAAGTTGGGCGTAGAAAAAGGCGGTTTTATCGCTGCGCCAACAGTAGAAAAGGACGGCCAGCGTGACGAGGGCGTTGGTGATGATAAAATAGCCGCTGAGGTCGTCGATGGTTAAAGTTACGCCAAAGTTATCGAGGAATTGTAAGGTGAGTGGGTCTTGGATGAAGAGCCGTAACGCATATCCAACTGAAGCGATCGCTGCGATGAGGGCGAAATAGCGGTCGAGTTTGGGAAGGAGGTAAATGACGAATCCCAGGAAGAACGGTAGCGCCATCCAAACAATGGTAATGGAAATCATGGCGTGTTGTTTTTTTCGATTTCTTCGCTTTCTAGAGTTGGATTATCTCGCGCGAGTTTCATGACACCGACCAGCATGAGCGCCTCAATGGAAAAAATATCGACCTAGACCACTTCAATTATCCGCGATCGCGTGAAATTAAGATAGTCTTGCCGACCCGACAATTTATTGTGCAGCTTAAACAGTGCCAACCGAGGGCTCGCTAGAGGGAACGTTACCTATAACCCAAACACAAGGTCAACGTCCATGCACAAATAGCTCGATCCGTCAATCAAATTCATTCAATCGCTTAATATCGAGAGTCGCAATATCAGATTTAAATGCCCGATCGTGCCAGTACCATCCAAAAAAGTAACATTGATACCAAACTCATCATGCCAATTAAGTGGTCGAATTTTTCAAAGGTACGGGGGATTGTAATCGTTGTCCGTCGTACGATGAGCCAGTAAACCAGCCAGCCGATTCCAATTTTAACCAGGGCCTTGACAATATCGGATGCGGTGTAGGCTTCGAGGTAAACTGCGTTTCCCGCAATTAATCCGCCGAGCAAAATAATCGCTGCTATCCAAAAACCGGACTTGATTTTTTTAGGATTCTCTTGGTTTTGATGGGGCAAGAATATAAATTTTGCGTAAACAATCGCCGTCCCCACAACTGCAACATTCATAATGGTATCTTGCCAGGGTTCTAAATTACTAAGGGTTTGTATTTTTGCCCCAAAACCAACGAGTAGGGGCATCCCCGAAATTGAAAGACTGGCAATGACTAGAAGAATCCACATGGGGGTATGGATAGATGTGCTTCGCAGTTCTTTCAAGCTGCGACTGGGTAAGTTGCCTGCGATGAGAAAGAGTAATGCTTTAACTAAACCGTGGCTTAAGGCATAAAAACCCCCTACTTCTGGCGCGGCTAAAATGAGGCCCAACTGGGAAATGGTACTGGAGGCGAGAACCCGTTTGGTATCTTGTTGGAGAATGGCATAACCTACGCCCAATAGCGCTGTCCCCACGCCGAAAATGCGGACGACGGGATCTACCGCCTCCACCATTAACGCACAGCGCGCTAGGGGAAA
>JAXHVQ010000226.1:0-4823 GCA_034189065.1 Cyanobacteriota bacterium | reverse complement strand
ACTCGAAAACCAAGTCCTCGAAACTCAACTGTGGGAAACTTGCCGCACCCAAGCGCGTCCCCAACTCGATGAGTTAGCCCAACCCATAGAACCTATTGCTAGTTGGGATGATTTAATTTTGCCAGAAGAGCAAATTCAAACCTTACACTCTATTGTCGCCCACGTTGGCCAAAGGACGAAAGTGTATCAAAATTGGGAGTTTCAAGGGAAAAGCGAGCGCGGTTTGGGTATCAGCGCTTTGTTTGCAGGGGTTAGCGGTACGGGGAAAACAATGGCGGCTGAAGTCATTGCTAAGGCCTTACAACTCGACCTTTATCGTATCGATTTAAGTGCGGTGGTGAGTAAATATATTGGGGAAACTGAGAAGAATTTGCGACGTATTTTCGATGCGGCAGAGATGGGAGGCGCGGTCCTGTTGTTTGACGAAGCCGATGCCTTGTTTGGCAGGCGCAGTAAGGTGAAAGATAGTCGCGATCGCTATGCGAATATGGAGGTAAGTTATCTTCTCCAACGTATGGAAGCTTATCGAGGGTTGGCGATCTTGACAACGAACTTCAAAGATGCTCTTGATGTTGCCTTTTTACGCCGTATTCGGTTTATTGTCAAGTTCCCGTTCCCCCATGCCCCCGAAAGACAGCGCATTTGGGAGCGAGTGTTCCCCGAGGCGATGCCGAGGGACAATCTGAGTTATCGGAAGTTGGCGCAGTTGAATATGGCGGGGGGGAATATTAGGAATATTGCTTTGAATGCGGCGTTTTTGGCGGCGCACGAAGAAGAACCAGTGACGATGGAGCGCTTGTTGCGGGCGACGAAGAGCGAGTATGTGAAGTTGGAGCGACCACTGACGGATGTGGAAATTCGCGGTTGGGTTTAGGGGGCGGCGAAGGGGGAGAGACTTGGGTGAGGAGAGTGACGCGCGCGTTAGCTTAACCTATAATATCAAGTCCGCTCAATTGACCGCTAATGCAATTCTACAGCAATCGAAAATATAGCGATTTTTACTGAGGTTGTTGAGCCGGATTTTATATGACCTAAAACAATTCATAACCCCTCACTCTGAACCCATCACTCAAAAAGTTTTATTCCCTCCCACGACTGAAACCCCTTCAACAATAATCGAAGGCGTATAGCAGGCGCTATTCCAAATCGCGTCCCCGCCCAAGGCAACGACCTGCTTCAACGCCGCATAGACATTTCCCGCAATCATAGTATCCTTAACGCGGCCGACAATTTGACCGTTAGAAACGCGATAGCCCAGGTCAACATTCACCGAAAATTCGCCCGAAATATCCGCACCGCCGCCTAACATTTGATCGACGACCAGACCTTCATCTAAGTGCTGAATGAGGTTTTCGAGAGAGCCATTCCCCGGTTCGATGGCAATATTGACCAATTCTGGGGTAGGATAGCGTCCCAAGCTGGGGCGAAAACCGTTCCCCGTACTGGGGGCATTGAGCGCGCGTCCCGTAGCGCGATCGCAGTAAAATTGTTGAAAGCGGCCGCGATCGATGGCAACAATCGGCTGAGTCAGCGTTCCCTCGTCGTCAAAGGGACAACTGTAGGGCCCTCGGTTGGGGTCTTGGGCGAGGGTGAGGCGGTCGGAAATGACGCATTCCCCCCGCCGTTCGACCCACGGCGAAGAGCCTTCCAAAATGCGCTTGCCGTTGGTTGCTTCGCAGACCGTATCCCACAGCAAAGCAGCCGCTTTGTTGGTCAATAAAATGGGAACGCGACCTGTGGGAGAAGGGGTATTGTGTCTGGCCCAGTTGAGGCGGGTTAAAATTGACTGGACGAGGGGGACAAGACTGAGTTCGCCGCGCACCTCTTGACTTTCGTAAATTCCCAGAAAATCTTCGCCTCGCACCCACTCTACCCCCAAAAAACCGTCGAGGGTAATGTCGGTATACTGACAGTAAAGTCCCCGGGAGTTAATCAGGGTCGTCGTTTCCCGCTCGCACTCCAGTTCGGCACTACAAATAACATCGGGGTACATTTCCCGCAAGTGCGCGATCGCGCCGCGTCCCATTTTGACCAATTCTTCAGCTGCCACTTCCTCTCCTAAGTCGGGGAAGGAGTGGGTTTGACTTTCATTGAGTTCGGGGGTTTCCGGGGGGTTGAGACGAGACAGCCCCATCGCCTTCTCCACCAAAGCTTCAGGCTCCACTTGTCCGTAAGCAACGGCGAGACCGGGACATCCATCGCGCCACAGGCGGAGTGCGGTTCCTTGGGACTCGGCAATTTCCAATTGTTTGAGTCGGTTCGCCTCAAAAAAGACCGGCCGCGACAGCGATGTCGATTGATAAACTTCAGCGTCGCTGGCTCCAGCTTTCGCCGCACAATCTAAGAGTTGCTCGGCGAGAAGTTCGCTCTGCCGATTTTCGGGATACGGGTTGGTCATTAACGCGATCGCCTCTATACGCCACTCCGATCGGGGATCGGTTCTTAATTATTATTTCACCTTAAGTTCGGGTTTTCGTTATTATCTCATCATCCCGTTAAATGCCTCTTTTTAGAGCGAGAGGACGACCCCTTGGCATTACTTTCCCGCTATAAAGACAAATTTTATGCCTTTGCCCGCCTCTCTCTCATTAACCAAAACCCGGCAAAGGATTCTGATTCGGGGGTCGATTGCACCGCTAAAAAATGAATCCCTTTGGCATGGTCTTTTGCCGCTTCAAAGCCTTTGGCTTCTGCTTGCATCTGGGGAGTCGTTGCGTTGGCTAAAATCCAACTCTCGCTTGCACCCGTTTCTAGTCGAACTTTAGGAAAAGCACCCTCTTCAAATTGGAGAAAAGACAGTTCTAAATCTGACATCCAAGCTGCCATTGGCGTAGCACGAGGCGAGAAAATAATCAACCCCGGAATGCGCGTTTGAGGCTCGATTTCCATCATCGACAGCGGGAAAGCTTCGCCGAAAGCAATGTCCCATTGGCTCATTTCCTCAAAGGCGGCAGCTTCGAGGGTGACAAAAGTCCATTTATCGGTTTTATCGCCTTTTACGGTGTCGGGAAGGGGGGCGACATTGGAAGCGGGATATTGAACGGAGGCGGCTTTCGCGGCTGTCTCGTCGTATCCCGGTTGCTGGGGATAAACGGTTGCCATGCGTTCGTCGAGCCATTGCTCGAGGGCGTAGGTTCGACGGCTCGAAGCGGCGGGAATATCGGCATCTTCGCACGCTTTGAGGATCATGTTGTTCATCTGGCGGCGAAAGAAGCGGATTTTGTCAGGCGGTGTCGGTGCGGCGGCGATCGCGGTTTCGATGGCTTCGCGCAAGCGAGCAGAGTTGACGCTTTGGCTGTCAACAAACTCGGCATAGCGAAAGAGAGTGTCGGGCGATCGCGTTGCGTCTAGCGGACTCTCGCAAATTAAGATTTCCCACACCTTCTTCTTGTTTTCATCGAAAATCGGACGCGAATAAAAGTCGAGTTCCCAAATGGTTTTTCCCATACCCCGTGTTGGCGATCGGCTTACTCTATTCACTCTACTGCAACGCGCGACCGATGGCGATGTTTGAGCCGCGATCGCACAAAAACCGCGACGGCCTACACGACAATCGAGATAGGCGATCGATTCAACCTGAAAATAGAAGCGATTGACGACTGCGAGGCGAATCGAGAACTCGGAGCGAAAAGTGCAAGCAGAAGAACGCCGTTATTGGAAGCAATAATGAATTAAAAGCGAAAATCAAGTCAGTCGAACTCGAGTTTAAGGAATTGAATGCAATTCGCGATCGCTTCACTACCGAAATCCAAGAAATGCTCCCATTGGAAAATACCTACTATCAATGGCTCTCCTACGACGCAGCTCATTCGGTCAAATCTGCTTGAATCTGCGCGAGTAAAATAGAGATAACTTTTCGGACTTCTTCGGACGAGAGGATTTCTCCGAGTGCTTGTTCAAACTCATCTTCATTATTACACATTCGTAAAAAGCCCTCAACAGCAAAACCTTCAACCTTTACAGGATAAAGCGCGATCGGATATTCTACTTGTACGACTGAGTAAGTATAGTTATTGAGAGAAGGGGCTTTGATTCGGAGTATGTTGACAAATTGTTCTTGATGTCTACTTTTTTTCGGATTGATTTGTTCGGACAAACTTGCTTTAAATTGATTCTGTTTAATACTTTTATACACCTCTCCTAACAGTAAACCTTGGGTTTTTTGATTCAGTTGGGATGCTTGTTCTTTTAAAATCACATAAGGTGTACGCAAAACTTTTGCTTGTGAAATTTCGCCCCAGAGATCTTTGAGATCGTTCATTTTCCTGTCTCCTTTTCCAGTGCTAGTTTTATTTTAACGGGCAAGTGGTCAGAAAAATGTTTTTTGTCAATTATTTTATTGTCATTTAATAAACTTTTATTTACAATTTCAGGAATAATACTTAAATCATCGTGAGAAAAGAAGTCTAATAGATTGGGTCTAAGAAGAACTTGGTCAAATGTATTCCAGAAATAACTAAAATATCCAGAGTTCTGATAGTAGTAACTCCCTGGCGGGTCAGCACTAGAAAAATCTCCCATTCTACCCCACATAGGATTGTAAAAATAAAGCTTCTCTTTTTGACTCACTGTACGGCTAACCTTGCGAGCAATCTTCTGAGTCATTACTGCATGAAAACCGTCCGCTCCTATCATACTTGCTTCAAAAGGATTCATGTTGAAATCACCAATGACAATAGTTCTATTGTGACCTACTTCTTGCTCGGCTTCGCGAATCAATTCAGCTACTCTCGTCGAGCCAGAAATTTGGTCTTTTTCATTGCTGTGAAGCTTACTGGGAAGATGCAGTGCGACGAGAAGTATATCGCAGCCAAGGGGTGGAT
>JAXHVQ010000225.1:0-5030 GCA_034189065.1 Cyanobacteriota bacterium | reverse complement strand
CTGGGGGCATCTGGCCTTTGTACTGTCACCGTTAAGTCGGGGATTTCGCTACCGATTTCGTCGGTGAGGAGGCTTTGTAGGGCTGTTGTGATGGTGGCGATCGCGAGATGGTTTGTCATGTGAAGTGGGTAGAAGCGATACAACTACTACCGTAACTCATCCCTTTAAAGACGGTAACAAAGTATACTTGTCTTCCCGGAAATTACTGAAACGGTACGACCTATGCCAAAGAAAAGCAGATTTCTAGAAAATTCGCTTCATTCCCGGAAGTTTTTTCAAGAGATCGTCGATTTCAACTGACCGCATATTCCGTGAACTGGCGCACATAAGGAGGATGGAATCCAACAACAATATCCTCTTTGGGTACGCCTAAATCGACTAATTCTTGCCCGATATCGATTTCTGTAGCATTTTGCTGAATCCAAATTTTCCCATCTTTAATATCCAGTTGTATGGAACAGCCATAAACTCGCTGTTTGGGCTCCCAACCTACCCGAACCACTTGGTAGCGGTCGCGATCGGTATCCCAAATCAGTTGCGCTTCTACCTCTCCGTAGGGAGATTTGTATGTTGAATATTCTATTAAAATGGCCTTGATGCAATCTCGGTACTTCTCTACTTTTTCCATAAAACAATAACCTCCTCTTCAGGGTCATACATAAAAAACTTTAATTGGTAATTTTTAATAATAGTCAGCGTGAATTCGCGCTTGAAAAATTATCGTATGTTGCTAATGGAACGGCTAAAAATAAATCTCGTTGGGATTTTTTCAATTTTAGGGCTGTGCGATAATTAATAAATTGCCCGACAGCCAAATGAAAATCTGTTAGTTGAAGTGTTTAAAAAACTCTTGACTTCAACAGCAATTTTTTCGCCGTGCTTTTCCGCTGCAAGCAAACGCTCTGCTCCAAGATCGATGACCATATCGACATCACCTACGCTAATGGGGAGTGGATCGTCTGTAATCTGCCAATCCTCTTTCTCTAACGCGACTTTTACAACGTCGTGAAACTTATCTTTTGCTGGCATAAAGTCCCGATCGCGAACCACTTAAATTATACAATAAAGCGCGGGTGTAGTGTAAATCAGTTGCTATTGACTGCACAAATTTTAATCCCAAACCTTGGTTGTTTCAGTTTCTCTAACATAATTAAATAAAACTGCAAAAACATCTAAATACTCGCCCGCCAAAATGTATCGTAGGTCGTCCGAGACAAGCGCGATCGCGGATTTGTTAAGGAAGAAACCTCCATTGGACTGATGACTGTACGGGCGAAGAAACCCCGCCCCTACTGTTTACCCAATGCTTGCAAATAATTGCGGCCAATCCTTAGTTTCCGCCTGCGGTTCGGCGACAATTTCGACAATTTTATTTTTGGCTTCGGTCTGAAATAAGGCAGCGACACAAGTTTGGGCGACTTTGGTTCGCGGAATTCGCCCCTCAAACAAGGTATCGGCTGAGGACATGACAATCGCGTCGGGATTATCCTCATTGAGCAAGCCGCCCGGTCGTACAATAGTATAGGTTAAACCGCTATCTTGAATATAGGCTTCGGCTTGTTTTTTCCAGTATAAAATCAGCCAAAAGAGGTTGAGGGGATGGAAAAATTGCGAGACGCACATGGAGGAAACGAGGACAAAATGCTCGATATTTTTGGCTTTGGCAACGTTAACTAAGTTTTTAGTTCCTTGATAGTCTACTTGATAAGGGCCGGTGGGATCGAGGGAAGGCGTTGCTCCCGTCGCGCAAAGCAAAACCGTGCAGTCGGCGATCGCGTTCGCTAAACTCCCTGCATCGAGAACGTCTCCGACAACCAACTCTGCTTCGGGCGGCAATAATTCTTTGCCTTTCTCCAAATTCCGCACCATTGCCCTTACGGGGATATTTTGGCGCGTCAATTCTTTAACAATACGTCGTCCGGTTTGTCCGGTTGCACCAGCTACAAATGCTTTCATTGTTGGTTATTGGTTATTGGGAATTGGAAATTGGGAATTGGTAGGGTCAGGGTTACCCCGTCCCTACAGGTCATTGGTCATATTCTTGTAACTTTTACCCCTTGTCTCTCTTATCATAAACCGTTTGTTGGTGGGTTTAAGTTCCGATGGACGTAAATTCTAAATCTTGTCTTCTGGATTCTGAATTCTCCCATTCTGGATTCTCCCATTCTGGATTCTCCCATTCTGGATTCTGTATTCTAAATCTCGCCTTCTAACTCGATGTGCAAAGTTTCATGAAACGTCTCTACATCCAGCCAAACCCAAAATGTCAACCACGCGATCGCGTTCCCCCGAAAGCAACAGCCAATCTTGAGATTCTAGCGCCATTTCCTCTTCTACGGGATGATACAACTGACCTTGGCGGCGCAGAGAATGAACCTCAACCGCGTAGCGATCGCGTAATTGCTGGGGTGTCAGTCCCACTAACGTCGAACACCCGCCCAGAAAAATCCACTGCATCCCTTCCTCCGACGGAAAGTTTCCCTGCAACAAGGTCTCAAAGGCAGCCACCTCAGACCGTTTCCCCACAACCAACAAGCGATCGCCCAATTGCAACGTCGTATCCGCCTTGGGATAATACAACGTTTGACTGTCTCTTTGGATCGCCATCACCGTCACCCCCGTCAAACTGCGCGCGTTGGTTGCCGCCAAACCCATCCCCGCCAAGGGCGAAGGTGAAGGAATGACAACCCACTCGTTGTGAATGCTAGACGCTGCGTCGCCCCAGTCTTGTTGCAAGGAACTCGCTGCCCGCTCCGGACGAATGCTGAGGTAGCGATTGGTTCGGATCGTTTGAATCGCTTCGTCGATACTCGACTTCGTTTCTCCCAGGGCAGCGAGGACGTGCGCCCCCATCTCCAATGCCGCCTCAAACTCCGGTTGTACGACCTCCTTAGCCCCCATTTGCGTCAGGAGGTCAATTTCGTTATTTTCGTGCGATCGCGCCACCACGTCCAAGTCTGGGGCGAATTCGAGGGCGTGTTTGAGTAGCAGTCGGGTACTGGCGGGGTCGGGAAGGGCGATGGCGAGGGCTTTGGCTTTTTCGAGGAGGGCTTTTTCCAGGACCAGTTCTGAGTCGCCGTCGCCGAAGACGTAGGGGATGCCTTCGTGTCGCAGGCGTTGGATGGCGGCTTCGCTATTTTCGATGGCGAGGATTGCATAGCCGCGATCGCGTAAAATATTCGCAACGGTTTGACCGACGCGACCGTACCCGGCGACGACGACGTGATCGCTGAGGGTTTCGGGAATGAAAATGGGTTTATCGCGCTGCAATTGGCGCAGATATTGGTCTAACCCCGGCATACTCATCAGTTTGTCGGCGATACGCGGGGAAAATTTCATCGCGATCGGAGTCATTACTAAGGTAATGGCTGTCGTTCCTAACAATAATAAATATTTCTCCCGTTCTAAAAATCCCAGTTCAAATCCTTGCAGGGCTAAAACAAAGGAAAATTCCCCGATTTGATTCAGTCCCAATCCAGCTAAAACTGCCGTTTTAAATGAATAGCCGAATTTTAAAACGATGGGAAAAATAATCAAAGCTTTTCCCACCATCACCAAAGCGACTAACTCTAAAATCACTCCTAAATTTTCCCACAGGATTGCTGGGTCGATTAACATTCCAATCGAGGCAAAAAACAAGCTGGCAAAGGTATCGCGCAATGGCAAAATTTTCGCCAACGCTTGGTCGGCATAGTCAATTTCCGCAATCGTTAATCCCGCCACAAATGCCCCCATTTCAATAGACAATCCCAGCTTAGCCGTAATCAAAGCCACGCCCAAACACAGCGCGATCGTAACTAACAAAAATAACTCGCTATTCTCCGTACTTGCAACTAACTTTATAACGGGCGGAATTACCCAATATCCAGCAGCAAAAGCGGCGGCGAAAAAGAGTGCAGCTTTGAGAACGGCTGCGGCTAAAGCGGATGCGAGATTTGCCGGATTTTGCAAGGCGGGAAGAACAGCTAACATTAAACCCAAGGCTAAATCTTGGGCGATTAAAATTGCCAGCATCACTTGTCCCGGCACTGTATTGGTTTCGCCGCGTTCTGTTAAAGTTTTCAGAACGACTGCTGTAGAAGAAAGGGATAAAATTGCACCGAGAAAAATACCCTGAATAGGCGAGGTTACCCAACCCAGCAAAAAGGAGAAAATAGCGACTAAAATTATTGTAGAACCAATTTGTAACAAACTACCTTGAATTGCGATATCTTTAACTCGTCTCAATTCAGCTAAAGAAAATTCAACCCCTAATGTAAATAAAAGAAAAGCAACGCCAATTTCAGCAAAGGGTTGAATGCGTTCGGTAGCATCAAGGATGCCCAAACCCGAAGGTCCAACCAATAAACCGCTAATTAAATAGCCTAATAAAACCGGTTGTCGCAGGCGATTGGCAATGAAACCTCCCAACGCGGAAGCACCTAAAACGGTGGCGAGATCGACAATGAAGGGACTTGCTGCTGCTGCCATATCAATTAAATTAAAAATTGGAGATTTAGCGTGTCAGAAAGGGTGCTATGCTTCACTCGCTTCATCTTATACCATTTTTCACAAAGAGCAAGAAACTTGACATATGATATATCGCCATTCTTGCCTGACCTATCTTTCTGCGTCGCCAATTGTAAATTTACGTATAATGCGAACTCGTCGGGACGTTTCATTAAACTTCTTTACATAGAATGTTAATCTGTAAGGTAACAATCAACAGATTTACTCGTTTAACGAAAAATGTACTTTCGGCTTCTATTTCACAGATTAAGCACAATTCCATACAAGGTACATTTCGCGCTACAAAGTATGGCGCAAACCGATTTGACAACTTGAGTCAGTATTTCGGCGATCGCAATAACTGGGTAAAGTAGAAAGAACTTTGATAGTTTTATTGCTCAAAATAATTTGTATAATAACCCTGGGGGGGCGACAAGCGCCCCGAAACTCAGACAAGGGAGACAAATTGACCAAATAGTGGTAAAAAAAGATAGGTCAGCTATTGTCAACAAGACCTATCTTATCAAAAATGATGAATCCAT
>JAXHVQ010000224.1:0-5045 GCA_034189065.1 Cyanobacteriota bacterium | reverse complement strand
GGAGCAGGGGGAGCAGGGGAAGCAGGGGAAGCAGGGGAGCAGGGGAGCAGGGGGGAATTATTTTTTATTTTTTATTTTTTATTTTTTATTTTTAAACTGAGCATGAATCGCGATCGCCTCACTCCTTCCCGCGCGCGTCTAAACCCAGAAGACGTTGAAATGCGGTTGCGTTCCTTGGCACCGCAGCAAGCTAAAAATCGCCAAGCCCTCCTGAACAAAGTCAGGAAATTTTGGGTTGAAGGTGTCTTAAGTAGGTGGGCAAAAATAAACGCATAACCTCGAAATTCGTATTCCTTGCCAGATAAGGGTTTTAGCTGGAGACATTGTTCTTTTA
Source organism: Cyanobacteriota bacterium (assembly GCA_034189065.1). Taxonomy (GTDB): domain Bacteria; phylum Cyanobacteriota; class Cyanobacteriia; order Cyanobacteriales; family Spirulinaceae; genus FACHB-1406. The sequence continues at coordinate 4,711 of JAXHVQ010000224.1, read as the reverse complement.
ATTACGCCCACCTACTTAGAATCTTCTTTGCACGACAAGACTTTGATCGAACTGGGTTTAGAGGAGCGCACTGATGCTGTTGTTTCTAACCAGAATCTGGAACGACAAACAGCGAATGAAGCGCCAAAATCTCTACCCAAAGGGACTAAAGTCACTACTATTTTTGACCAGTTGGGCGAAGGAGGTATATTGCTCATTTTGGGCGAACCCGGAGCAGGAAAAACGACCGCCTTACTCGAACTTGCCCGCGACTTGCTTAATCGTGCCGAACAGGGTCTAGATTACCGCATTCCGGTTGTCTTTAACCTCTCGTCTTGGACGGGCGAGGAACGGACAATTGGACATTGGCTAGTGGGGGAACTCCACAGCAAATATCAGGTTCCTCAACCCATTGGCTCAGATTGGGTAGAAAAGCAAGAACTTCTGCTATTGCTCGATGGTTTGAATGAGGTAAAAGCAGAATGGCGAGAGAGTTGTGCAGCGGCATTAAATGATTTCAATCGACAGTATGCTCCAGAGATGGTTGTTTGCAGCCGAACCCAAGATTATTCCCACCTCTCCCCTCGTTTTGAATGCGGACGTGCCATTGGTTTAAAATCTCTCACTTTAGAACAAGTTATTGACAGTTTAAATCGGAACGATACCGATTTTACCGAATTGAAAATGTTGATTAAAGAGGATCGGACTTTACAGAAATTAGCTGAGTCCCCCTTGATGCTCAATATAATGCTGCTTGCTTATGAAGGAGTATCTATTAAAAACCTGTCAGAAACTGAAGTTGTGGAAGAACGACGCAAGCAGCTATTTGATGCGTACATTGAGCGAATGTTGTGTCGCCCGACTCGCCTTAAAATTAAGCAGTCCTATTCGGCAACTCAAACTAAGGATTGGCTGACTTGGCTGGCTGGAAAGATGCTTCAGGAGTCGCAAACTTTATTTTTGATTGAGAGAATGCAGCTTACAGAGTTGCGAGAAAAGAATCAAAGAATACTTTGTCGGCTGCTTATTTTTCTAATGAGTTTACTGCTCAGTTGGCCGATCGGCGGAATTATTGCCGAGGTCACTTTTGGGTTCAGTGCCGACCTCGGCGACCTCCTCATAGCTTGGCTGTTTTATGGGCTGATTTATGGACTCAGTTGCGGACTGCTTTCTGTCTTTTTGACTCAAAATGAAATCGGACAAACCCTGTTAACTTGGAAATGGTATTGGCAAGAGGCAACCAATGGGCGACGCAGGCTAATTTTAGCTTCGCTTGTTGGTGTTGTGCTGTTTTATGGGCGGGGTTTAAATTCGATTGTTGAGTTGATTGTTCTGCTGAGTTGTGTGCTGAATATGGTGCTGATTTTAGGAGGGGGTAAAATCAGCATCCAACACTTTGCCTTACGTCTCATTCTCTATGGCAATGGCGATGTCCCTTGGAATTATGCTCATTTTCTCGACTATGCCGCAGAACGCATTTTTTTGCAAAAGGTAGGCAGCGGCTATATTTTCATCCATCGCCTGTTGCTAGAATACTTCGCCCAATTGAGTCGCGCTCGTGCCGCGTCTTTTGAACGAAAGCAATCATCATCTGAGTTGCCCCCTCGCCCCTGAATCGGGTAAGATAAGAGTTAAAGTTAAAGAAAGTTTTAAAATATCACCAATACGGCTTATTGCTGCGAACAATAGCGATCGCGAACTGTTTCGGAGCGAATGTGCACGGGATGCTGACCGAGAGGAGTTGAAGACGTTTGAAGTTTGGGGTGGAGAACGATCTTCTTGCAGACTTGTTGAGTTTGACCCAGACGGGAATACTCCCAATGGTAAACAGCAGTATCGGGAAGTGCTGCTCGGGCGGGCGTTCCCCAAGCATCGAGCAGTAGGGCAGCAGCTAAACCGATGAGGACAAGAAGAGTTTTTCTGAGCATGATTGAGGATAGGTGCGATCGGCATTAACAAGCGTTCTAAGGCTCTTACTCTTTAGCGTAAACAGTTGAAAGGGTAAACCTCGCAGTCTATCCCACAGGCAACGGGGAAGGCTGATGGGGGGATGGGGGGATGGGGGGATGGGGGGAAACCGGAAGGGTTTTTTAATGGGCGATTTGGCGGCTCTTATATCAAGGAGTGTCCCCCCGTCTCCCTAGTTTCCGGTGTCAGACAAGGACAACGCGATTGGGTGTTATAACTGACGTAAATACTCCAACAAATCGGCCATTTCTTGAGGAGTGGGTTGAAACATCGGCATCGGAGGAGTTTTCCCGTCGGTGACTTGATGAATTAAGCCAAACTTTGATTTGCGCTTGGCAACGCGATGCAAACTCGGTCCGACTTGTCCATCACCTGTTATCCCGTGACAGGCGGCACAGTTAATTTGAAAAATATCGCGACCTCTCCTGACACTGCCTTGGAGGGAAAGGACGCTGTGGATGTAGGGATCGGACATCCGATACCAGTATATCCCCGTACAAGCGATCGCGATCGCCAAGACGACAGCCAGAACGAGCAAGAGCGATCGCGGAAAAGGGCTTTTAGTCTGGACGAAGGGATTATCCACAAGAGATTAAAAAGTTTTGTTAAACAAAGTTGCGTTTTATAGAAAGAGTGCGTTTCGGGCTTTAATCTACTCTTCTCTACTGCACTGTCGAGAGAGCGGCACCCTTATAAAGTATTTCAGTTAATAAACATAGCTTAAGATTTATGGAGCGGCGAAGCAAGTTGAATTTTGCGGTGCGACGCGATCGCCTGCGGGATTTCGGGGCAGTTGTGCAGTAGGATGAGAGAATACCGAACGTTAAGAGAGTTGAAGGAGAACGTTTTAATGATCGAACCTTTATTATTGGGTATTGTTGCGGGCCTGATCCCCGTCACCCTAGCGGGATTGTTTGTGGCGGCGTATCTTCAATACAAGCGCGGCAATCAGTTGGGCGCTTAGTCTCCCCTGAATTGGGCACTGCACCGCCGCAGTGTCCCTACCGCGCCGTGCTATAAAAAGTGAGGGCGGTACTGCTATAAACTTTTTGACGGACGATTTCGAGTCCGGAGATAGAAGTCGCCTGCCAGATTTTGGGATTGTGTTCGACTGCCAGTTCGCCCGTCGCTGAGAGGAGAGAATAGCTCGCGATCGCGTCTAACACGGGTTCGTACAACTCGCTATTATAAGGCGGATCGAAGTAAATTCGGTCGAAGGGTTGGTCGGCAATCCGCGCGAGATGATGCCGTACGTCGCCCCGAATCGCCTGAAACTCCTGGTTTTCCCTCACAACGGCTTGCCAATTTTGCCGAATAATGCTACACGCTCGTCCCGACTGCTCGATGCCTACAACCTGACGAGCGCCGCGACACAAAGCTTCTGCCCCCATCGCACCGTTGCCCGCACACAAATCCAACCACCGACAATTATCTACTTTTCCCTGCCAAATGTTGAAGAGAGCTTCCCGCACTCGGGCTGAGGTGGGACGAGTTGAGGAACCGGGCAGGGTTTTGAGGAGGCGGTTGCCGTAAATTCTCATCTAGACCTCGATTCACAAAACGGTCAATTTGTCAAGGCTTTGATTTCATTAAAAGTTGTGCGAGTTGGGCAACTTGATTTTCGCCGTCGCGGGACAATTCTTCGAGGAGCGATCGCGCCTTGGGGTCGTCGAAGTAGGAAGAGGCTTGGGCAATGCGATAGCGAACTTGCCAGTCTTCGTGGGCTGCCAAATCGCTCAACAAAGGAATGGCGCGTTTGTCGCCCAATTCGCCCAGCGCTCCGATCGCAGCAGTTTTAATGGGAATATTCTCCGAGGCGATCGCTTCTTCGAGCAACTCAAAGGCACGTTCGTCGCCCATTTCGCCCAAAGCGGCGACAATACTCATCTTCACCAACCAACCTTCAGCTTCGTCGAGTTCGTGGTACAAAGCGGCGAGATCGTCAAAAGCGTCGGTCAGTTTGAGGGCGGCGATCGCGTCGGCAGCCGCAGCGCGAACGTCCAATTCGCTATCCTTTTGCAAGCGATCGCGCAACAATTCGAGAGACCGTTGCAAATCTTGACCGCCCAGGGTGTCCATTTGACTCACCGCCGAATAGCGCACCCGGGCGTGGGAATCGACGACTAACGGTTGAATCATCTTAAAGGCCATCGCCGGATCGAGTTGGCGTAATTGGTTCACCCCACTCAGGCGATCGCCATAATCCTCAGAATCGAGCAGTTGTTGTACGGAATCGGGTGTCATTTTATCTTAAATAATGCTTTAAAAGTGCTTTAAATCTCATCAATCATCGAGCGAACGATATCGCCTTGGGTAATAATCCCAACAGTCCGCTGTTCCTCGTTGGTAACAATCAAGCGACGAACTTTCTTTTCGTGCATGAGTTGGGCGGCTTCTCGGAGGGTGCGATCGGGTGCGATCGTAATGGGGCGATCGCTCATCACTTCTCCTACGGTTTGACCGAGGGATTTGTGCAATTCTTTTTCGTAGCGGGCGGGATTTTTCAAATAAATGACGCTATCGAGGAACATGATGTAGGGCGGCGGATCGGCACCTGTTTCTTGCCACATCAAATCTGACTCTGAAATCGCCCCAATAACTTTCCCCGCCTCATCGACCACAGGCATCCCACTAATCCGTCGTTCTGCCAGCAGTTTAATGGCATCTTTTAACGGCGTTTGCGGTTCCACCGCGATCGGATCGGGGGTCATCAGGTCGGCAACGGTTTTGGACATTCTTCAGCTTGAGGATGATTGAGAGCGCG
>JAXHVQ010000223.1:0-5091 GCA_034189065.1 Cyanobacteriota bacterium | reverse complement strand
TAGGTCTTTATTGCTGTGACTGGGTTCCTCTTATTGATAAATGTTGGGAAACCGTCCAAAAAATCATGAAAATTAATCCCGGAAAATTGCCCAATTATTTGAGAGGGATAAGGGCTATGGAGCTGATCGTATCTACGTTTTAGCCTTCATGTCGCCCCCCCAGTATTATCGGACTAATTTTGCGGCTGTTGCCAAAAATATATCGAAGGACTTTTCTGTTGGAAATGCGACAATTCGTCTGTGGGCAAAGTGTCAATTTTGTCAAGTCATTGATGCGGCTGAAAACTTAGAAAGTTTATCGAAGTTAACGATTTGGACAATTGAAGGATTGCAGGAAATTTTACACCAGCGGAAAACTTTATTGTTAGCGACATTGCGGGTCTATAATATTCCTCAGAACAGTATAATTGAGAGCGATGGCAATTTTACCCATAAAATCGGTAGGTTTGTCGGTTTACCTCGCGCCATAAATGTGACGGAAGTATCGCCGATATTAAGCGATCGCGCTTTTTCTCGCCGCTGTCACCAACTCCAAAATCGACTTCCTCCAGAACATCCCGAACTCGAAGATTTAGAAGCTTGTGTTAGTCAGTATACAACAAATAATCCAGCGGCAAAAGCTCTCGCTCGCGATATCCAAGTTTTTCTAAGTTGGTCGAATGATTCCCCAGGAAGCACTTCAGTTTTCGCAGATAACTGGATTTCTGAAATCGCGGAAGTTGGCAACTCTAGCGATGGTAACGAATTTGAAAAACTCGTTCGCAAAAGTTTTATAAAACTCGGCTTTTCTAACTCCAGAACCGATCGAAACTTAAAAGATTGCCTCAACCCAGAAAAAACAGGAGGTGCAGGCGGACTCGACTTATACTGCGATACTCCCTATGCAGTTGTGGGAGAATGTAAAGCGACAAAAACCGAAAAAGTTCCCGATGGAACGCCAGCGCAATTAGTCAAGCTGGGTCAAAAATTCCTCAATACGACTTCCGACGGTCAATCTTGTCCCGGACAGTACGAAAAGTGTATTAAAATGATTTTAGCGGCTGGCGAACTAACAAAAGCTGCGAATCAAACGGCGATTGGAAATCAAATGAATGTTCTTCGTCCCGAAACTTTACAAAAATTGGTAAAATTGAAAGTGGCGCATCCGGGCTCTATCGATTTGCTGGAGTTAAAATCTTGTTTGCAAAATACTCCTTTCGGTGAAAGTGCCGATGCTAAAGTTAGGGATTACGCGAATAAGATTTGGGAGAAGATAAAATTGCGATCGCGTCTCGTAACAGCCGTCCGAGAACTGGATCGACAAGATAGTCGAAGTCTCGACAGTCCTGTTAAAAGTTTTACGGTGATGGAAGTTCGCGCCCATTATAACGCAACTCAAAGTCCCACCCTTACCGACGAACAAGTTCGCAACATTTTGATAGAGTTATCTTCGCCTCTGGTCGGATATATCGGAAAGGATGAAGAGGGGAAAGAACGAGGCGATCGCTTCTATTTTTTGAAAGAATTTATCAACTAATTGAATGTTAAGCTTGTCGAAGTTGCCACAATAGCGCGATCGCTAAAACAATAGGCGGTAAAGCTACAGCAATCGCGGCATTTTGAAGCGTCGGCGCGATCGCAAGCAACGGTCCGCCGTACTTAATCACCGCAGAAATAACCGCAGACCATAGAAAAACCTTAAAAACGAATAAAGTTGGATTATTCATGGTATTATAATTAAAACGTCCTAATTTAAGATTGTAGGGTTTCGATGGGTTCCAGTTTAATATTCGTTTCTTCTTGAAAATCTTCGAGAGACGGACGACTAACGGGTAAGGCGATCGCAAACTCGGTTCCCCCGGATGGATTCGAGGTACAACTTAATTGACCGCCGTGAGTTTCCACCACAATTTTACGACTAATGGACAGTCCCAAACCCGTCCCTTTGCCAATTGCCTTAGTTGTGAAAAAAGGTTCAAAGAGGGAGTCGCGAATTTCCGGGGGGATACCCAAACCGTTATCGATAATGTGAATTTCAACTTGGGACGGTTCTCCTGCCCGATATTCGGTGCGAATGAGAATTTTTCCAACGTATCCCTCTGCCATCTCTTCTAGGGCATCGATGGCATTGCCCAGGATATTCATAAAGACTTGATTGATTTGGGAAGGATAGCATTCGACAGTAGGCAAAGGACTATATTCTTTAATAATCTCAATCGCCGGACGAGGACCATTGGCTTTGAGGCGGTTGCTGAGAATGAGGAGGGTACTATCAATACCATCGTGGATATCGACTCGTTCCATGCGCTTGCCATCTTTACGCGAAAAGTTGCGCAACGATAGCACCAAATCTCTAATGCGTTCTGCCCCAACCGCAGTTGAAGAGAGAAGTTTGGGTAAATCCTCTATTAAAAAGTCAACTTCGATCTCCTCAGCGCGGTCTTGAATAACGCTTGGGGGTTGAGGATAATGCTTTGCGTACAATTGCAGCATTTCAATGAGCAATTCAGCAGACTCTTGCAGATACTCAAGGTTGCCACAAACAAAGCCGACGGGATTCTTAATTTCGTGGGCAATTCCCGCCAAAGAGACTCCCAACGCTGACATTTTTTCGGTTTGAACCAGTTGGGCTTGGGTTTCTCTCAGGTCGTGCAAAGCTGCCTCAAGTTCTGTTGCCCTTGCTTGGGAGACGGCGGCGGCAGTTTGGGCTTGTTCGTACAGTTGGGCTTGGTCGATGGCGATCGCGAGTTGATCGACCACAGCCTTGAGTAATTCTACCTCCGAAACGGTCCAGTTTCTCGGTTCTTGATACTGCTCGCAAATGATAACTCCGTTTTGACCGGAACGGGTCTGTACCGGTGCGGCCAGAAACGCTTGCAAGCCGATTTCTTGGAGGCTTTTGCGCCGAATGGGGTTCAGTTGTGGGTCGCGATTAATGTCCTTAACCGCCAGACAACTGACCTGGAAAATTTGGGATTCTAAAACCTGAAAGGCTTCGCTGGTGTCGAGTTGGCACAAATTTGGGTCGAGGGTGGCACAAGCCCCGAGTCGAAAAGAACAACGGGTTTTCGATTTTTTATACCACAAAAATTGACAACAGTCAAGATTGAGGAGATTGGCAATTTCCTCGACCGCGATCGCCAAAATTGTCTTCGGATTGAGGGAATTGCGAACCTGGCTAGAAAGGCGCTTTTTCAACAATTTCTCCCGTTCTTGCGCTTCCCGATAGCGTTTTTGGGAGTCCTCGAGTCGCTGCTGGGTGTGGCGCAACCGTTGGTTAACCCGCAGCAGTTCGGCCATCCATAAATTGAGGGCGCGGCTGTTTTCTTCCAACTGGCAGCTATGATGAATGCCCTGAGAGACTTCTGCCAGTAACTTAATGACCGTCGATTGGTTGGGCGAATCCCATGTTTCCACTCCCAGCCAAGGTTGGGGTTGAATGCAATCTTGGGAGTCCCAGACTACCTCGAATTGACCTGAAGACAGCACTTGTCCGATGCGACAGGGTTTCCAGAGGTGGTGATTTGCGTCGAGGCGCACTAATCCGCCGGGAGCGCGAAATGCTACATTGGGTGCGGCGCGACGAACGCGATCGCTCTCAAAGGAGCCGGCGGCTTCGACGGCTTGTTTCCAGAGATAAACTTGGGCGTAGGCCGCTTCGATGGGGTCGCTGGTGACTTGTTCGCTGCCATATCTCGCGCGGAAATTTTCCACGAAGGTTTGATTTTCCGGCGCGGGCAAGCTTTGGAAATAACTCCACGCGGCGTAGTGACCGACGGCTGCTTCTCCAATGCGACGCAGTTCTTCTTCGGCAACGCTGACGGCTAAAATCGGTACTTCTTGGGGGTCGATGCCTGCGTCTCGAATTTGTTGATAAAAGGCAATATTGCTGTCTCCGTTGAGGGCGTTCAACACGACATTGGGTTTGACTTGTTTGATAAACGCCGCGATTGACTCGAAGTTTTTCGCGCCCAGGGGGAGGTACTGTTCCCCCAAACAACTTCCCCCTTCCCGTTCCAGTTGCGCGCGGACAATTTTATTGATAGTGCGGGGATAAACGTAGTCGGAACCAATTAAGTAAAATCGCTTGCGATTTTGGGCTAAAAACCAGCGAACCGCCGGAGTAATTTGTTGATTGGGACAGACCCCCGTGTAAAATACGTAAGCAGATTCTTCTAGCCCCTCATATTGGACGGGATACCATAATAGAATATTCTCTTTTTCCAAAATGGGGATGACGGCTTTGCGGGTGGCAGAAGTCCAACAGCCAAAGAGGGCGACGGCACCGTCTTGAATAGAGGTTTGAGCGACTCGCGCAAAAATCGCCGGATTAGAGGCTCCATCGGCGACAATGGGTGTTATGGTTTTGCCGAGAACGCCCCCAGCTCGGTTAATTTCCGCGATCGCCATTAAAGCGGCATTTTTTAAAGAAGGTTCGCCAATGGCCATTGTGCCGCTAAGGGAATGCAAAATTCCCACAGCGACGGTTGGGTTGGATGGCTCGGCTACGTCGCCCCCTTTCCTGGATGAAACCTTTTGCCCATTGCCCGAATTGGAACATTCGATCTGATTCATTCAAGCAATTCCCTCCCGATTATCGGCCACACATCGTTGATTTTAAAAGAAAATACGGCAGCATTATGTTACTTTTCATACGCTCTGACCGTTTTTCTGGAATAGGAACGAACTCGATCGCGAGTTTTCAGGTCGAGGGATCGAGTTTGTTAGGGGAAGTTTTGTTCTTTTGAGAATTCAACAGCGTGTATCGGGACGACATCGCACTCCCGACAACTTTCAACGAAAGTGGTAACTTACAATACAGAATGATAAGACAGTAGGACTAAGGCGATCGCGCCGATGGCGACGCAGACAAATCCCGCGATCGCAGCCGTTGTCCAATCTTCAACCTTGCCAATGCTGTCCCCGATTCCCTAAGAGCAGTTGACAATTTATATCAATAAGCTTTTAATGAAATTAAGTAGATAAATTTTGGCTCTTCAGTAGTTAGTATGCAAAAAGAATAGCGATTGGGCATTTTAAGACAAGCAAAATGCTCGAATTTATCAAGAGAACCCTTTGAGGGATTGACTTTTAAACCCGATTGATGTTGAG
>JAXHVQ010000222.1:0-5180 GCA_034189065.1 Cyanobacteriota bacterium | reverse complement strand
GGGGAGAGGGGGGGATGGGGGGACGGGGTGATGGGGAGAGGTCTGTAGCATTATGTTGGGGGATTTTATACAAGATGCTAATGACCAATACCTAATGACCAATGACTAATGACTAATGACCAATGACTAATAACTAATGACCAATGACCAATGACCAATGACCAATGACCAATGACCAATGACCAATAACCATCTCACTCATTCATCGTTTTATAAGTAGCAACAGCCGAAGGAGAAATTCGGTTGAGATATCGGAAAATCCAGTACTTCAAAACGGTATCTAAAATCACAGGAAAGGTAGCAATAAAAAGGAAATTAAAGTCTCGGCTTTCAGGCAGCCCGAAGTGATGCGACATTCCCTCCAAAATAACCTCCCATCCGTGGGGAGAGTGGAACCCAACAAACATATCGGTGAACAAAATAATTAAAAACGATTTCGCCGAATCGCTCAATCCATAAATAATTTCATCTATAAAAGATTTAAGAATGGCAATTTCTCGCTGGCTCGAAAGAATGACGAGGGTAAAAGCAACAAGGGAACAAATATCTGCAAAAATATTGGCAACGGCGGTTGTCCCGCTATGTCGATATTCTTCGGCTAGTTCTTGGGCTTTTTCCCGCACCGCTTCTTCTCTTTCTTCCTCTGAAAGAACCGGAGCTATACCGAGAAGCGAACGAAAGTGAAGGACGTTTTCAAATTGGTTTAACTCTTCTAAAGCTTCGTCCTGCATATCTTTATTCAAAAAGACCAACTGAGTGTCATTTTTAAATAAACTTTGCTTGATTAAGGGTGCAATTAAGAAACTTTTACTGAGTTGATGAACGAGAAGAGGGATAATGACTAATAAAAGCAAGAACTTAATAGAAACTGCCGTTCGATTGCGAGATTTACGGAATTTCTCGATTACTTCTCGTTCCGACCCTTTGGTTTCGGGTTCGACTTCTCGCTGAATGCGACTAAAGGTATTGAGAAGCGATCGCGGTAAAATACCGGCTTTATCGGAAATCGTTTCAACTCGATCTTTTTGTTGCTTCTTCGACCTTTTTTTTGCTTTTCGTAAAGAAACTTTTGTTGAGTTTTCTCCACTAGATTTAACAACTTTCCCTTGGAAATTATTGCCAGACGATTTAGGAACTTCTACCAGAGAAACAGATAACTTTTCCCGAGAGGGTTGGGAGCGCGTATATTTATCAATAACCTCATCAATAAAATTAAGTTTCTCGACAATGATGCCAGACCGTTCCCGAAAATCTGTATCAAATGTTGCATTTTTTGCCAAATCTTCTCTGCCTTCAGAAAAGCTTAAAACCGAGCGCGTTGCGCGAAACTCAGCTAAACCCGTTTGAGCAATTTTCAAATTTTTGCGAACTTCAGTTTTACAATAGGAAAAAACGGTTTGACATTGTTGATTCTCTTCCGGACAAACCCGCTCGCCTCCAAAGTATTCATCCTCAATTGCTCGAATGGTTAAAGCCGCTCGGTAGGCTCGGTCTAAAGCGCGATCGGGGGTATCAAAAAACCAGCGTTGGGCTTTTTTGAACAGAGGGGGGATTTTCATTCGCTCGACGGAGAGTTGGGTCTGAGAGTAGCGATCTGTACCAGAGTTACGTGGTATGATAGCAAATTAATTCGCTCCAAAGTTTGTCTACGTTTAAGATTAAGTGCCATCCTCTTGGATTGTTGGAACAACGCGCAGTGGAAAGACCGATCGCCTGGTTGCAGAATTTCGTCGGTGGGTCGAAATCGCCAGCCAGCGTTCGTCGGGAGCATTATCGGGAGCGGTTCTCGTCTTCGCCGCCAATAACGACAACCGCCGCAACTTAAGCGATCGCCTCGTCGCCGCAGTGGAAGGCAGCTATCCGGTCATTTCCAAAACCCCCTTGGGCTTTATTTCCGACGAAGTTATGCTCTTTTGGCCGCTGTTATTCGAGCAACTCCAAGTCAAAGCACAATTTCCCCTCCGCCTACGCCCGGAAACCGAACAAGAACTCGCCACCCAACTGTGGCACGACGCGATCGCCCGCGACAACGCCCTCCCCACCGAAACCTCCCAATACCGCTTCGTACGACAAACCCTCGACCTCCTCCAACTCGCCGGCGCTGCGGGCATTGCTGCCGAAGACATCCCGAAAATGCTGGAATTGGGACTGATGGCAGACGACTGGGATGGGGGCGCGGCCAACCCCGCTGCTGTGGGGGAAAGCAGCGCCGTCGGTCAGTTGCGCGGAGAACTCCTCCTCCAGTGGCGACAGTGGTGTTGGGAACGGGGATTACTGAGTTACGGCATCATTTACGAACTGTACTGGCGGTATTTACTGCCCGATGCCACCTATCAATACCACTTCATTCGACGCTATCAAGCCATCTTCGCCGACGATACAGACGACTATCCCGCGATCGCGCGCGACCTCATCGAAGTCCTCCTCGACAACGGCGCAACGGGAGTCTTCACCTTCAACCCCAACGGCAAAATCCGCTTGGGATTAAACGCCGACCCCAACTCCCTCGAAGGAATAGCCCATCGCTGCACAGTTGAAGAACTTCCCAAACCGCCCAGCGACCTGGGCGAAACCGCCGTTCAACTCGCCACCGGGTTCGTCTTCGACCAAACCTTACCCAACCGCATTCGATCCCTCCAAGCCACCTCGCGCGCCTCTCTCCTGCGCCAAACCGCCGAAGTCATTATTGAAAGCGTACAGCGCGGGGAAGTCCAGCCCCACGAAATTGCCATTATCGCCCCCGGTTTAGACGCGATCGCGCGCTACACCCTGCTCGAAATCCTCGCCGCGCGCGGCATTGCCGTCGAACCCCTCAACGAACAGCGTCCCCTCATCACTTCGCCCCCAGTGCGCGCCTTGCTAACCCTACTTGCCTTCACCTACCCCGGTCTCGGACGCTTCCTCGATCGCGATAGCGTCGCCGAAATGTTGGTGGTTCTCAGCCATCAACCCACCTCAGTGGCAGCAGAAGGCGGACGAGTTGAAGCGGTTATCGATCCGGCGCGCGCGGGGTTAATTGCCGACTCCTGCTTCGACAATAATCTCCAACACCCCCGCCTGCTGGAAATCGAAACCTTTCCTCGCTGGGATCGCTTAGGGCATCGCGCCACTGTTGCCTACCAAAAGATTTGCGCTTGGATCGAAGAGGCAAGAGCTTTGCAAGACCAATCTCCCAGCGTTCTTACCCTCCTCGACCGCGCCATTAAGCACTTTCTGTTAGCCGGGTCATCGTTGCCCTTCGATCGCCTCGCCGCCTTGCGCGAACTGATCGAAAGCGCCCAACACTTTTGGGAAGTCGATCGCCGCCTGAAGCAAAACGAACCGACTTCCGCATCGCCCGCCGACGCGATCGCGCAATTTATCCAACTGCTGCGTCGCGGTACTGTCACCGCTAACGCCTATCCCGCGAGACCCCTGGGAGTCATCCCACAAAACGCCGTCACCCTCGCCACCATCTTTCAGTACCGTTCCAGTCGCGGTTCCCATCGCTGGCACTTTTGGTTGGATGCGTCCTCCCCACTGTGGGAAAAAGGGGGTGCAGCGACCTTATTTGCCGCCCCTCTTTTCCTCCAAGAATGGTCCGGGTTTCCCTGGACTCCCGAAGACCAAGTACGCGCCGACCGCGATCGCACCGAACGAATTTTACGAGATTTAATCGCCCGTGCCGAAGAGCGAATTTATTTGTGTCACAGCGATTTAGCCGCCAATGGTAGCGAACAAAGCGGCCCGTTGTTACCCTTAGTGTATGCGGCAGTTCCCCTTGAGGGAGCGCAGGGGAGCAAGGCAGCAGAGGTGTAGGGAAGATTGGGGAGACGGGGAGACGGGGGGACTGGGGGAAAGATGTGTAGCATTTGTTGAGGGATTTTGTATAAGGACAAATGACTAATGACTAAGGACAAATGACTAAGGACAAATGACTAAGGACTAATGACTAATGACTAAGGACTAATGACTAAGAACCAATGACTAAGGACTAATGACAAATGACTAAGATGCACAACACAGCGCTTATTGCCTTAGCAAGTTTTCTAACCCTCAGCAGTGTGGCTTGCACTTCAGAAAATACCGATAGTATTGCAACGCCATCTCCCGTTCCCTCTGCCATTCCCGCTTCGCCCGCACCCGAACAACCAACCTCTGCTGCTTCCACTCCCTTGCCCACCGCCTCAGTTGCCGGACGCGATCCCTATAATGAAGCGATCGACCTCGCCTCAAGCGCGATTAATTTTAGTAAATCGGCAGCCGTTCGAGAAGATTGGGCAATGGTTGCTAGCCGATGGCAACAGGCAGTAGACTATCTCCAAACCGTTCCCAATTCCCATCAAAAGTATGCAGAAGCGCAAGCAAAAATACCTCAATATCAGCGTTTTCTCGCAGAAGCTCAACTGAAATCCAAACCGCCAGAACAAGCAACAGCAGATGCGTCGGGCGATGTCAACCCCAAATATTTTACAGTGCCGATCAAACAACGTATTAGTGGAATTCCCCTTGTCGAAGTTAATTTCAACGGGGTTCAAAAATTTGATATGCTCTTCGATACGGGAGCGAGTAAAACGTTACTCAGCGGTCCGATCGCGGCGACGCTGAATCTGAAACCCGTTGCCACAAGCCGCGTCGTTATTGCCGACGGTTCTGTCGTCGAGTTGCCGATTGTTGCCGTTGATTCAATGGAAATTAACGGTCGCGTCAAACGCAAAGTTTCTAGCGCTGTTGCACCCAATATGCCCGTCGGTTTGCTCGGTCAAGATTTTTTTGAAGGCTATGATTTTACGATCAAGAAAAATGTCATTGAGTTTAACCTTAGATAGCTTAACAATTCTGAATTGAAAAATGGGAGAATTAAAGAATGGGAGAATAGGAGAATGGGAGAACTCAAAACCCACGTATGTACGAATGTTTTACAAAATGTCTCCACTCCCAGCCCAAAACCCCAAACTCATAACCCCAAACTCATAACCCCAAACTCTGAACTCTGAACTCTGAACCCCAAACTCATAACCCCAAACTCTGAACCCCAAACTCATAACCCCAAACTCTGAACTCTGAACTCATAACCCCAAACTCTGAACTCTGAACTCTGAACTCTGAACTCTGAACTCTGAACTCTGAACTCTGAACTCTGAACTCTGAACTCTGAACTCTGAACTCTGAACTCTGAACTCTGAACTCTGAACTCTGAA
>JAXHVQ010000221.1:0-5254 GCA_034189065.1 Cyanobacteriota bacterium | reverse complement strand
CCATCTCCCCATCTCCCCATCTCCCCATCTCCAAACCCGCGCCTATGCTAAACTCATCAACAAGCTTTGCAGAATCGAAATGGCGAAGAAAGCCAACAGGGGAGACAAATCGAGACCTCCCAACGGCGGGATAAAGGAACGGAAGAGATTGAGAAAGGGATCGGTAACAGGACTGAGGAAAGAAGCGATTTGATTGGCCCACTCCATTGTCTGGAACCACGTCAGTAAAATTCTGACGATCAACAGAACTTGATAAATTCCGAGAAAGCTAATCAGGGTTTGGACTAATAACACGGCAGCCTCGTTTGCAACACTCATAGGTCAATTACGTTTTCTAAGGTAGAGTCTGATTTTTGGAGTAAGTTAAAGTAAGTTACGTTTGATTGTACCAAACTCGTCTTTACTTTCGGACGGGGGTAGGCGCGCGATCGCGTCCTCATTCGCTGTACTCGCGTTCTGCAACACTGCCGTTAACCGAACCCAACTGTTGGCGCACGTCGTCGATAGCCGAATTCAACTGGGCAATTTTATTTTCCAAGCTGCGGCGCGCGCCCTCCATATTCGCCTCGGCGTTGCCTTCTGTCCCGTCGAGAAAAACCTCTTCCTCGTCGATTTGAGTTTTTTGGCGGGAAGCGACGACAGCCCCCATGATACCGCCGACGATACCGCCGACTAAAGCACCGCTTAAAAATCCACTGGCAAAACCTTCTCGCTGACTCATGGTTGTAGGGTTATATTTAAAGATTGCTATAGTTATACGTTACCTCAACCGTCAGGTTCCGAAAGCGCGATCGCCTGCATCGCCCAAACCGGGTACGATATAGCCGTTGCTATTGAGACCTTCGTCAATGGTTGCACTATAAATTTGCAGTTGGGGATAATCTTGACTTAATTTTTGCAGAGCCGGGGGTGCGGCGACAATGGAGATAATACGGATGAGAGCGGGATCGCCACCCCGTTGCGCGATCGCATTTACCGCCGCCATAATCGAGCCCCCCGTTGCTAACATGGGTTCGAGGATGAGAATGCGCGTTTCGGGATCGAAGCGTTGGGGCAATTTGTTAAGGTAGCAGGACGGTTCGAGGCTTTCTTCATCGCGCACCAAGCCTAAGTGATAGGTTGAGGCGAGGGGAAGAATGGTTTGCGCGCCTTCGAGAACCGACAGTCCCGCGCGTAAAATAGGAACCATCGCGATCGGGACATTGGGATTAATTAACGTGGCGGCGGTGGTGGCGAGGGGCGTTTCGACGGTGGTTTCTGTCGCAGGAAGCCAGTAGCGACTCGCTTCGTAAGTTAGCCAGCGTCCCAGTTCCACCATTGCACTTTTAAAGAGGACTGAAGGCGTATCGCGATCGCGCGCCACGGCTAGCCAATGTTTAATTAAGGGGTGATCTGGCACGTAAACGCGCAGTTGGAGAGTCATATTTTAGGGAATTGGGAATTGATCAACGGATGTCTAGGTCGTGTGCCGACCCCCTTGCCCACCCCCAACCCCCTTATATAAGGGGACAAGGGGTTGGGGTTGGGGGTGGGGCGGCACGGTTGTTTATTGGGAATTGGGAATTGGGAGCGGACGGATGTCGAGCAACCCGTGCAAACAATCGTCAACTTGAACTATCCTACTGCGATTTGAGCGCTTTTATAGAGACTTGTTGGGAAGAATATCTGCGCTTTCGCGATCGCGTTCTCTCAATCTCGAGCTAACGTAGTGGAAAAGTCCGCTCGTTGACTTCAGGGGGATTTTATGCCATTTCGAGAAATTAATGCTCTACGCCCAAAAGCTGAAACCTCTAGCCTGTCTGAAATGCGTAAATTTTTAATTTTTAATTTTTAATTTTTAATTAACACCATGTTACAAGCTGGAGATATTTTACGCGATCGCTATCAACTCCAAGAACAGTTGGGAACCAATCTCATCCGTTCCACGTGGTTGGTTCGAGATTTAGCCGCAACTGAGTCCGAACTCGCCGTTGTCAAACTCCTCGCTCTCGGCGGTCATGTCCACTGGGAACATCTTAAACTCTTCGAGCGCGAAGCCCAAGTTTTACAAAACCTCGACCATCCTCACATTCCCAAATATCGCGATTATTTTTCCATCGACGAGAACTGTTTGTGGTTCGCTTTAGTGGAAGATTATATCCCCGGTTCTTCCCTCAAACAACTGCTCGATCGCGGTAAGATATTTGCCGAATCAGAAATCCGTCAAATTGCCACAGAACTTTTACAAATATTAACTTATCTACATCAATTAACCCCTCTCGTTCTCCACCGCGATCTCAAGCCCAGTAACATTATTTATGGCGAAGACAAGAAGGTTTATTTAGTCGATTTTGGCTCGGTACAACATCAAGCCGCAGCGCCCGAAGGAGCAACATTTACCATTGTCGGCACCTACGGCTATACGCCGATGGAACAATTTAGCGGACGCGCCGTTCCCCAAAGCGATCTTTATGCACTCGGCGCAACATTGATTCATTTAGTAACAGGGACTTCTCCAGCAAATTTACCACAAAAAGAGTTTAGGATTCAGTTTCGCGACAGCGCGACCATTTCTCCAACTTTCGCTGACTGGCTCGAAGAGTTAACAGAACCCCAAGTCGATCGGCGTTTTCCCAATGCTAACGAAGCCTTAGACGCACTTAAATTTGGCAAGATAACTTCGACGAGAGCATCTTCAAAACCAGTTCGTGCATCAACTTCGAGCAACCCAAACAGCTCCGGTAGAGGTTTATTCGATACCTCTACTGAAGTTCCCCAAGAAATCAAAGGTTGGAACTGGGGAGCATTCCTTTTTCCTACACCCTGGTCTATTACGAACAATGTTTGGATTACATTTTTGCCTTGGCTTCCTTCTCTGATTGTTATTTGGAATCACTTAGCTGGTAGCACTATTAATAGTGTAAACTGGCTTAGTCCTGCAATTTATTTACTAACTTTTTTGGTTTTCCCTTTTCTCAGTCTTTTACTCCAAGCAGTTGGTATATTTTCTTATCCTATAAGTTGGTTCGTAATTCAAATTTTCGTCAGCACTATTCTAGGGGTAAAAGGTAACGAATGGGCTTGGAAAAGTAGGCAATGGCGGGGTATAGTAACTTTTAAAAGACATCAAAGTAGTTGGGTTACTATCATCTTATTTATTATGGCATCCTCAGCAAGTTTTTCCATTTTTGCTAGCCTATTTTCCTTAGTAATGACCGTGCTAGATTTATTATAGAAGCTCGACAATGTGAGCGATAAGCCTGGAGCATAAACTCCAGGCAAAATCTTTGTGTCGCTCTAAATCAGTGCTATTTTATAACCTTAAAAGCGCTTAACGATCGCCCCAGCGAACTCCGAACACTTCAACGGCGGATCGACGCGAGGTTCCATCATCCGCGCTAAATCGTAGGTCACTTCGCGATTGGCGATCGCGCCCGCTAACCCCTTGCGAATCAAATCTGCCGCTTCTTGCCACCCCATAAACTCTAACATCATCACCCCCGACAAAATCACCGACCCCGGATTAATGCGATCGAGTCCGGCGTGTTTGGGTGCCGTGCCGTGAGTCGCCTCGAAAATGGCGCACGTATCGCCAATATTTGCCCCCGGGCCCATGCCTAAACCGCCGACAATTGCCGCCGCCGCATCGGACAAATAATCCCCATTTAAATTCATCGTTGCCAAGATCGAATACTCATCGGGGCGCGTTTGAATTTGTTGGAAAATACTATCGGCGATGCGATCGTCCACCATCACCTTTTCCTTCCATTTGCCATCGCCATGACTATCCCAAATTGCATTAAGAACCCCTTCCACTTCCCGACGCGCTTGTTCCTTTTTCTCCGCCGTCAGCGCATCGTATCCCGGTTCCACGAGGCGCGCATTGTCCTCAACACTTAAATCGGGATTTTGCTCTCGATTGCCGAGAATCCAAGACTCCCGTTCCGTAATGCACTCCTCGCGAAACTCCGACGTAGCCAGTTCGTAACCCCAATCGCGAAAAGCTCCCTCCGTATATTTCATGATATTGCCCTTATGCACCAGCGTCACCTTTTGCTTGTGGGGGGGAAGGCGCAAGGCGTGTTGGATAGCGCGGCGAATCAAACGCTGGGAGCCGGTTTTACTAATAGGTTTAATGCCAATCCCCGAATCGAGGCGAACTTTCTTCGTTCCGTGTTCTGGAGTGGCGGGAATCAAATCGTTATTGAGAATATCGATCAGCTTATGGGCCATTTCCGAGCCTTCGCGCCACTCAATTCCCAAATAAATATCTTCGGTATTTTCCCGGTAAACAATAATATCCAGTTTTTCCGGCGACTTGTGAGGCGAAGGCGTTCCCGAATAATACTTACATGGCCGAACGCAAGCATAGAGGTCAAAAATTTGTCGCAGCGCCACATTGAGCGAGCGAATGCCGCCGCCGATGGGAGTTGTGAGGGGACCTTTGATAGCAATGCCGTATTCGCGAATTGCGTTGAGGGTATCCTGGGGAAGATACTGATAGGTGCCGTATTGCTCGCAAGCTTCATCCCCGGCGTAAATTTTGAGCCAGTGAATTTTTCGCTTTCCGCCGTAAGCCTTTTCAACAGCCGCGTTGATGGTTTTCTCCGTGGCGGGCCAAATATCGACTCCCGTTCCATCGCCTCGAATGAAAGGGACAATGGGATCGTCGGGAACGATGGGTTTGCCCTCTTTGAAGGTAATTTTAGAGCCAGTAGTGGGAGCAACGATTTTTTCGTACATAGATTTCAGCGAAAATTCACTTCGGGTATTTCTGGTTAGGCTATCAAATTTTTGGGCGTATTTTGGCTTCAGGCTTACAGTTTAGACTTTTGTTTAAGTAGGTGGGCGTAATTAAAAGAACAATATTTCCATCTAAAACCCTTACCTAGCAAGGAATACGGTTTTTGAGGTTATGCGTTTATTTTCGCCCACCTACTTACAATATTCCTAATTCCTATCGCTCGTTAACATTGAGAAATCAGCCGCGATCGCGGGCGCTCAATATCGTTGCTTCTCAAGGGCGATCGGTGGCTTTGGTTCACGAACTAGCAGCGCGATCGCGTTGGGCTTCTCGGGCGGCAGTTTGTTTTGGGCTAGAAAATCATATTTGAACAACTTTGTCAAGTCTTAAATTAACGCGCGCTATTCCTTATACCAGATTGACATGAAGCTGCACAGAATCAAGTAGGGTGTGTTAGCGGAGCGTAACACACCATTACTGCACAGAATCAAGTAGGGTGTGTTAGCGGAGCGTAACACACCATTACACTCA
>JAXHVQ010000220.1:0-5529 GCA_034189065.1 Cyanobacteriota bacterium | reverse complement strand
AGAGGGATTTACCGATTATTTAAATTTATATAAAGCTTCGCTTTATTCCTACTTAGCTTATGTTTTTTCAGCCCACTTTTTGAGGCTTTGGCTCAACAACTTTTTCAGCAAGCCCTATATATAAGGTACTACAGCAGCAGTCAACTCCCAATTCAAAAGCGTGCTACCTTATGAAAAATCTTACTTAACTCCCCTCAACAAACCAAAACGAACCAATCCCCGTTCGTAGCCGCGACGCATCAAATCGAGGGAAAGGGCTGCTTGAATTGTTCCCCAACCGGCGCGCGCGAGACCTAATATTGCCTTGGGCGTTACAGCAGAATCGATGACGATATCCCAAAATGGGGCGACGGCAGTTGACCAATCATCGGAACGCAATTCTTTAAACCCACAATCTATGGCAATTTGCTCGTATTCTGGCAGAGAAATGACGTAGGGCAAACAATAAACTCGATAAATCTCTTCTAAATGTCGCCTCTCATCTGCCGTTAATTCTCCCGCAACTGATGTCGTCGGACGATGGCACCACGTCGCGAAAATTAGGAGTCCGCCGGGTTTGAGAACTCGGTAACATTCTTGCAGAAACTGCCGTTTATCTGGCATATGTTCGCCGCTTTCAAGAGACCACACCAGGTCGAAAGAGTTGTCCTCAAAAGGCGTTGATTGAGCGTCAGCGACCTGAAACTCGACGGTTTGACTCAAACCGAACTCCGCTGCTCTTTGGGTGGCTCTCGCGGCTTGGACGGCGCTCAGGGTGATGCCAGTGGCGCGCGCGTTAAATTTTTGGGCGAGGTAGAGGGTGCTGCCGCCGATGCCGCATCCCGCGTCGAGGAAGGTTTGGGGAGTATCGGTTTCGGCCCAGTGGAGTAATTCTTCGATGAGATCGATTTGCGCTTGTCGGCGATCGCATTTTATATTTCCTAAGCGCCCGTAGTAGCCGTGGTGCATATGTTCGCCCCAAATTTCCTCCCATAAACCGCTGGAGGCATCGTAGAATTGGCGAATTTGTTTGTGGAGGGTGGAGGACATAAGCTGTTCGGTATTTAAATTGTGATTTGGATCTGACGGGGTGAGGGGGTGATGGGGGGAAAGATCTGTAGTATTTATTGAGAGATTTTATATAAATTAAAAATTAAAAATTCAACAGGTTGGTTAGATTAAGATAATGACTACAACTTCTGCCCCGAAACAACCGATTTTCAAAATTGGCGATCGCGTTGATTTAAAAGGAATGGATCCAAAGTGGTGGTCTGGCTATTATATCCTGCGATCGCAATTTGAAGAAGGAGAATGGTGGTATGCGATCGCGCGTCCCTATCTTGGCGGTTCTCCCACTCAAAAAGTCACTCAACTCAGTCTTCCCGTTGCCTTTCCCGAAAGGTGTCTTCGATGTCCCTCAGAACCGGAAAAATTAACGGTTTACGGTCAAGGGTATACAGCGACGAATTTTATTCGAGACTACGGTCAATTTATTCTGCGATCGCATCCCGTTGCCAAGGCAAACGCAAACTTAATTCAGCTCCTAAATTGTAGCATTTAAATTCACATTCCCCTTAGCCCGAAGATTTCAAACTATCAATTTTGCGAATAAACAAGTCGGTGAAGATACTAATCACCGGGCGCTTGCGGGTCTTAATATTCGCACTCACCGACATTCCCGACTGCAACTCTACCGGTTTTCCATTAATCGAAATTTCCTGATCTTCCAGTTTGATTTCCGCCGGAAAGCGATAAAATTGATAGATTTCATCGGGAGGCAACGCATCGGAACCAACGCGCACCACTGTTCCTTTGACATCGCCAAACTCGCTATAGGGAAACGAATCAATTCTCACATCCACTGGCATTCCTTGATTAACAAAGCCAATATCTTTGTTGGTAATAAAGACGCGAGCGACTAACGTATCGTTAGGGACAATTTTTAAAATCGGTTCGCTTGAATTTGCCACATAACCTGCCCCTGTGGGTTGGAGATCGAAAACCGTTCCACTCACTGGCGACTGCAATTCTTGGTAACGCAATGTCAGTTTCAATTCTTCAAGTTGACTATCAATCTCCTTAATTTCTTTTTCGTTTTCCACAATCGCCTTGGTCAATTGACTGTCAATTTCAGCGACGCGCTTCTCATTTTCTGAAAGTCTCGTATACAGGTCGTCTTGGGTCGTGGCTGCGGTATTTTGCAAGCGTTCTCGAGCCTGGGCGATGGCAAGCTGCAAGCGTTTCTCTTCTTGTTGCAAGCGCAATACTTCCGACTTTTGGGTTCCCACTTCTTGTTCTTGGCGCAATATTTGCAAGCGCGGAATTCCCCCCACTTCCAACAAGGGTTTAATATCATCGAGAATCTTTTGATTGGTGGCAAGAACTTCTCTCGCATTAGCCAGTTGAATTTTCGCTTGATTCAGTTGTTGAGTTAACTGTTCCACTTCGAGGCGCGCTTCGGCAATGCGCGATTCTAACTCATTTTGAGACGCTCGAAAACGGGCTTGTTGGGCGACATTAAGGTTTCCCGTTGGCGTTGTTTCGCCGCTGAGTCGGGCGAGATAGTATTGATTTTCGGCAATTAAAGAGGCGCGGTTTTCGGTAAGAGAAGTCAGTTCGGGGGTTTTTGCTAAAGTGGCTGCATCAATTGTTGAGGAACCCTTCATTTGTCCCCGATAAAAGTTATTTTCCTGGGTTAAACTGGTGCGAATCTTTGTTAACGATTCCAGTTGAGCTTTGGCTGCGGTTTGATCGAAAGTGAGGAGAGGTTCTCCCGCGTCTACGCTTTCGCCTTCTTTAACGCGAATTTCTTCAATAACTCCTCCCACTGGCGCTTGTACATTTTTGACCGCGCCGACGGGTTCGAGTTTCCCTTGGGCGGGAATGGCTTCTTCAATTTTTGCAAAACACGCCCATGCAATCGCGATGGTGGTAACGCCCATTAAAGTGGCTGCGATCGCGATCGACCAAACGGGCGACTGACGCAACATTACGGCGCGATCGAAACGGGGAGATGGTGAAGAGGACTGGGTTTGAGGGGGCAATGCCCCATTGGTGTCAGGGAGCGTTCTTGTCATTTTAATAGTGAAGGTTGGGGTAAAGTGGGTTTTAGGTTTTAGAACCAATGTCAGCATTCAGCCGTCAGTTGTCAGTTGTCAGCTAAATGGATAACGTAAGCGTAGTAGCTTCTTCCCAGACTTTCAATTCTCTAAAGCTTCTCAATTTTCAATTCTCCTGTTCCAGATTTGTTTTAAGCTGATGGCTGACGGCTGATAGCTGAATGCTTACGAACCAATGACCAATGACCAATGACCAATGACCAATAACCATTACATCTGTGCGTCTTGTTGTTGGAACAAACAGTAGTAGCGTCCGCGTATCGCCATCAACTCTTCGTGAGTTCCCTGCTCGGCGAGACTCCCCTTGTCCATCATGATAATCACATCCGTATTGCGAATGGTACTGAGGCGGTGAGTGATAAATAAGACGGTTCGTCCCTCAAAGGCTTTTTGTAAGTTCGCACAAACTTGTCGTTCGGTTTCGTAGTCCAAAGCGCTCGTGGCTTCGTCTAATATAAGAAGATTGGGATTTTGGAGAACCGTGCGCGCGATCGCGATTCTTTGGCGCTGTCCCCCGGAAAGGGACGATCCTCGTTCTCCCACATTGGTCGCATAGCCGCTGGATAACCCCATGATAAACTCGTGGGCGCAGGCGGTTCTCGCTGCGGCTTCAATTTCGGCGTAGGTGGCATCGGGATTGGTTAACGCGATGTTTTCCTGTACCGTTCCTTTAAATAGTAGAGAATCTTGGGGAACGATGCCAATTTGATGGCGCAAGGAATACAACTCGACCTTACTAATATCGTAATCGTCGATGAGAATGCGTCCGGCGTTCGCCTCGTACAAACGCGCTAGCAGTTTGGTTAAGGTACTTTTCCCCGAACCGCTTTGACCGACAATCCCAGCAAATATCCCCGCTTCGAGTTCCAGGTTAACATTGAGCAGTTGCATCGGACCGCTCGCCCCAAACCGGAACGACACATCTTCGTACTTAATTTTCCCCTTAATTTGAGGCAAGGGAATATTGCTGCGATCGATTTCGTCGGTTTCCTGGGGCGTATCAATAATATCGCTAAGGCGTTCGAGGGAAAGTGCGGTTTCCTGGAAGTTTTGCCAAATTTGAGCCAAACGCAACAGGGGAGACGTGACGTAACCCGAAATAATCCGAAAAGCAATCAACTGTCCGAGGGTTAATTCCCCCTGTAAAACCAGGTACGCCCCCACCCAAAGTACCAGAAGCGCCGAAAGTTTATTGAGAAAATTACTGGTGGAACCGGCAGTTGTGGAAGTCGCGACGTTATCAAATCCGGCAGAAACGTAGCGCGAGTACATCTCCTGCCACTTCCAGCGCGATTGCAATTCGATATTCTGGGCTTTTACCGTTTGAATGCCCGACAGCGCTTCCACCAGATGAGATTGGGTTTCGGCATTGCGTTCGGCTTTACTGCGCAGTTGGCGGCGGACAATGGGAGAAACCAGCAGCGTCAGTCCGATAAATAGCGGAATTGTCGCCAGGGCCACCAACGTCAACAACCAACTATAAATCAACATCACGCCGATATAAACGACGGAAAAAACCGCATCTAAAACGACGGTGAGGGCAGTTCCGGTGAGGAAGGATCGGATATTTTCCAACTCGTTGACGCGACTGGCGAGTTCCCCAACCGGACGCTTTTCAAAGTAGCGCAGGGGCAAGCGCAACAGGTGGTCGATAATTTCCGAACCCAAGGTTAGGTCGATGCGGTTGGTGGTATCGACAAATAGATAGGTGCGTAGGGAAGTGAGAATGGCTTCGACGACGGCGATAATTACCAGGAATGCCCCCAGGACGTGCAAGGTATCGATGCTATTTTGAACGATGACGCGATCGATGATGACTTGAATCATCAACGGGTTCACCAAGGCAAAAAGTTGGACAAAGAAGGAGGCACAAAAAACCACCGCCAGCACGCCGCGATAGCGACGCAGGGACGGCAAAAACCAATTTAGACCAAATTTCTGCTGAGGGGTACTTTTGGTGGCTTGAAGGAGGAGAACCTCAACGGGGTCGTTGGGGGAGGTTGCGAGGAAGGTGTTGAGGAATTGACGGGGCGGATAGCGAACAACGCCCTGTTCGGGAATGCCGACGACCACTTCTTTGGCGTTAATTTCAAATAAAAGGGCGACGCTTTCGGCGGTGCGAATTAAGGCGGGGGCTTGGAGTTGGGAAACCCGACCGGCGGGGACTTTTACCAGTTGCGCTTGCAGGCCGATCAGTTCCGAGACTGCGCCGCACAGTTGCAGGGATAAACTGCCCGTTCGCTCGATTTGCTGGGTGAGGATGCGCTGAATGACATCGCGGCGGAAGGGGATTTTGAGATGTTGCGCCAGCATTTGGAAGCAGGCGAGGGCGGCATCAATGGAACCTCTGCCGCGAACGTAGGGGTAGTTTTGACGCTTGGAGGGGGTTTCGACGAAGGGATGGACGAATTCGGGGTTGGGGGGACGTTCG
>JAXHVQ010000022.1:0-54263 GCA_034189065.1 Cyanobacteriota bacterium | reverse complement strand
CATTGGTCTTGCGGGGATAAGCGACTTTCATCGTGCTTTATGTCGTTTTGTTAACTTATTTATCTAATCGTAACGCAGTTTTGAGGGGCTGAAACAGGGGATGGTATTTTCTTAAGGTTCGCTTGCTTGAAGGGGCGATTGGCACGAGGGCGAAAAAAGGCGATCGCTTGATGGAGGCGATCGCGCTATTTCGTACTAAATTCTGCGAAGTGTTGGGACGTTTTATCCTTCACGAGGGCCAACCTTCCGCCGACGCAGGCGCAACCCACCTAGTCCTAACCCCACAGCCACTAACGCTAAAGCCGTTGAAGGTTCGGGAACAGTTTCGCAAACCCCCGACTGACAAATGGCAGATTTGTCAATCTTGAAAGCATGAGTATATTGACCGCCAAATTGACTGCTATCGTAACCCATCGCTTGTAAGTCAGCGAGAGTCAAATACATAATATCAGCCAAGTATTGACCCGAACCAATGTTATTTAAACTTTGGCTTTGGTCGAAATAATTGGTATTAGCGGGTAAGTCGCCAAAGCTGGGGAAACCGCCGTAGTCAGTGACTCGTTGGTTATAATCAGAAATACTCGCAAATCCGCTATTAATCCCCGTGGTACTCACCGCAGAAACGTCGCCATACAGTCCAACAGATGGGACAAAGGAATCATTCTCTCCAGCAAAACGTACGGCAAATAAATCTTTGTCGTTACTCGCAGTTGTGAAGTCTTTTCCAGAAAAATTCAAGAAAAAATCGCCCCAGCCAATATTACCATCATTAGCAGCCGTTCCATCTTGTCCCGTCAGCGGCATATTCCCATTAATGGCAACCAAAATACTATCTTTGGTTTCTTTAAGAGCCATGCCAAAAATTTCGTAGACATTACCGCCCACTTGAAGTCCATCCACGCCATCAGTAGTAGAATCGTGGGAATAATGCCATTGTTGCCAAGCAGCATTGTCATCGTCGAGAACCGAAACGGTACCGTCGTTAATACATTCGGCAAAAACGTTGGAGATAACATTTTTGTTAAGGGCTTTGAAGGTGGCAGCTTGTACGGGTTGAACAATTGCGAAACTGAGGCAAAAACCGGAAGAAAGAGCGAGGATTTTCTGGGGCGTAAGGTTGAACATGAGCTTTTCCTTAGACAATCAATAATGTGCTTTTAGGGTCACAATTGGTCAGAGCTGTTCGGCTTTTAAATCGGCGATCGCAATTAAGAGAGAATCAATACTTTCTCTTTAATTCAGTAATCTTAACGTTGACATTTAACTGCCGATCGCTTACAAATTGTGTTTAAACAGATGCGCGTCGAACTTCGCGGGATTGTTGCTTGACTAAACCGACCATTGTTGCTTGTTGTAACTGCGTGAATGCGCTGAGGTCCTCCCAGCCGTACTTGGTTTTTTGGAGGAGTTGTCGCAGTTGGTTTTCTGCTTCAATGGTTAAATAGCCAGTAGCGAGGGCTTGATGCACCACTTCGCGAATCAGAATCATGATAAATTACCCTTTTAGCGAGCTGTTATCTATTTCTCAAGCTGTTTTGCCCGGTTTAACGCAATAGCCGGAGAATTGTTACAAAATTTGATGAATGAGGGGAGAAACGCGATCGATACGATTCTCGGTAAAAATGCCCTAAATCATTGCAGTAAGGTCATTGCAGTGCAATGCCTCTACTCACAATTGTTATAGCGACTATAAGACTCGCGATCGATAAGCCCAAAATTTTGCTCCTCCATCTCCCCTTTCCTTTATGTCCGAACCGTAAAGAAATGTAAAATTTTAGCTCTGCTGCGTCAAAACTCATCCTAATTGTTGAGAAACAAAATAGAAGCGCCATTTAGGTGCCTTTAACCAAGCCAAAATCGGGTGTCAGCCGGACAATGTGCGAACTGAACGAACAGCTACAGAAATTCGCTTTAGAGGCGAAACGCTATCGCCGAGGAGATGTTCGGCGGAGAAAAGCGCTGCATCAATTAATCGTTCGCCTTCAAGGAAAGCTCGATCGCCCTCGCGTTCCAGACCGTCTGAGGAGCTCTTATCAAGAGATTTATGATACCGCGTGCCAGCAAATTTTTCAAGATATTTGTACCGCTGAAATTGAGCGTTACGATCCCGATAAGTTAGAAGTCTTAGCTTGGGTGAATTATCTCTTGCACAAACGGTTTTCTCGAGCTATTGAAGAAATTGCTGGAAAACTGAAGAAGGAAAAAACAACGGGAGCAAAATACAATCCGACAATTTCAATGAATTTACAGCAACTGGAGCAATTACAAGGGAGTGCAGAAAATCCTCTCTACAATCCTCAGACAGCAGAGGAAGTTCGAGAATTTTTCAGCTTTATTGAAGCCGACCCTGGCGATAAACTAAAGGCAATTTATGTCACTGGCAATCCTCAAGCGAATCTACAGTTTCTTGCCCTTAAATTCCGTCAAGGATATAACTGGCGAGAAATTTCTGAAGAGTTAGGAGTAGCACAGTCAACTTTAAGTAACTTCTTTTGGAAAAATTGGCGTAGATTTTGGTCGCAGAGTTAAAATGAGGAGTAATGAAACGATGATTGAAACAAACTTAATGACCTTTAAGGTGGCGTTGGGTCGAGAAGCACACCAACTCGCTGGAGAGTTCCATCGCCAACAACGCTATGCTAAACGAGCAAAGCAGGTTTATTTGAATGCGTTAGCGATTTATGCGGTCAAATATTACTTAAACTGTTTCGGTTTTTCCGCAAACCTTCCTACGAGCGAACTGTCTGAGTCGATCGAGCGATCGCTTTTTAATTCCGCTGATTTAAAAATTAGAAATATTGGTAAAGTTGAATGCTGTCCTGTTCTTCCTAATGAAGCCTTTTGCTCGATTCCTCTCGAAGCGCGCGGCAATAGACTAGCTTATATTGCGGTGAGATTAAATAGCGAATTAACTGAGGCAAGTTTATTGGGCGTTTTATCGGGAAGAGATTTGGAAAAGCGGCGCGATCGCGAGAAAATTTCCTTACAATTTTTTCAACCCCTTGACAATTTATTTGAATACCTCGAACCCCCACCCACGGTATTAAGCCAATGGTGGAAAAATAGAATTGAAGACGGATGGAAAACCGTCGAAGAACTATTTTCCGATCGGCCGCCAATTTTAGCCTTTAGAAGTTCGGTGGCTCCCGCACCGCCGCCGGAACGCCAACAGAATTATCTAAAATTGGGTCGTCCTGTCGAACTTAAACCGGGAACAACTATTGTTTTGTGCGTTGGGTTGGAAAAAGTAGAATTTCCGGGAATTGATATTTCTGTGGAGGTGCATCCCTACGGAGACGAACGAGTTTTACCCACTGATTTAAGGCTACAAATTTTAGATGAAGTTGGGGAAAATATTTTACAAGCGAAAACAAAAGGAATGGAGGAAGAATTAAACTTTGAATTTAGAGGAGAATCTGGCGATCGCTTTAGCGTTCAATTTGACCTTGATGATGAGACAATTGTCAAGCCTTTTTTGATTTAAGTTTCCTGAAATCAAGAAAAGTTATAGAGTCCAGTCGTTTTCTGACTCGCGAGGGATCGAATATACTTCGATGGGGAATGACGGAGTGGATCTATTTTGGGAAATGTTAGTGGGTTGCGAAAAAAACTTCACGCTGCGGAAAAAATCGGTACAATTCGCGATCGCGGTTTCACAAAGCAAACAATCTGTGACAAAGCAAGGGGACGCTAACGTCACAAATGCAGCAAACCATTGGAGTTGTTTTACAATCAATCCAGTTGGGCGGAAAAAATAAAGTATGAGTAAAACTGTAGACTTAAGAATAGATGGTTACTTAAGAGAATCAGAGTTGCGAGTTATTCTCCAAATCAAAGAAAATCGGCGCACGATTTTAGAGATAAAAGGAGACTTGCCTGCCAATCCAGAATTAGCCGATCGCATCGAAGATCATTGGTTGAAAAAATATCGCCAACTCCAAGATAACTTTGCAGTGCGAGCGCTTCAAGCCAAAGGCGTTAAAGTTAAAAGCCAGATGAGCGTACTGAAAGCGAAGATACAAGAGTGTAAAACCTCAGAAATATTGCTGCGCGATCGCGTCAATCAATGGCTCGATACTCCCTCATTTCAAAAAGTAGTCAATGCACTGCGCGATTACTTGAAATTCGACGAGGAAATCCGATTTATCGTGCGTCCTGAAGACGAGCTTTTGTATAAACTGCCGTGGGACGTTTGGCACCTCATCGAATCGCGAACATTAGCTCAATCTGCCTTTGGCAGCCAACAATTTGCGCGTTCAGTGCGGAGTCAGAAAATCCCCAGTAAAAATAAGGTGAAAATTTTAGCAATCTTGGGTCACCGTGCGGGATTAGACAATATTGAAAAGGAGAAACAAATTTTTGAAAACTTGCATCCCCAGGCGGAAGTTGTCTTTTTAGACGAACCCAGCAGCGAAAACTTAAAAGACGAACTGTGGGAGCAAAATTGGGATATTATCTTTTTCGCCGGACACAGCGAAACCCAAGAAGCGCGAGGCGTAATTTCGATTAATCCGAGAGAACAATTAACCCTAGATGAAGAAAGTCAACTGTGGTTCGGATTGAGAAAAGCCGTCGAGCGGGGATTGCAACTGGTCATTTTTAATTCTTGCGATGGGTGGGGACTAGCGCGCCGACTCGATGATATCCATATTCCCATAGCAATCGTGATGCGAGAAATGGTCTTAGACCAAGTTGCTTATAGTTTTTTGAAGTATTTTTTACGAGAATATATTAACGAACGTCAGGATTTATATGTCGCCTTTCGGAAAGCCAGGGAGCGATTGCGAGACGTTAAAGTAAGGTTAGGGAACCGCGAAGAAGAAATTGAGTTTCCTTGTGGTGATTTGTTGCCAATTGTGTGGCAAAATCCGGCCTTTGAACCGATGAAATGGGACGAATTGTTGCCTGTTGAACCGGTTGTACCGCGTGCTAAAATACCGCGATCGCGACCGGGGTTGAAGTGGCGAACGGCGCTGTTATTAAGCCTTGTTGTCACAGTGTTAATCATCGGCGCGCGATCGCGCAACGGGTTGCAGTCTTGGGAAATGAAAGCCTACGATGCAACGATGCGCCTGCGATCGCAGGAACTGCGCGATCCGCGACTGGCAATTATTACCATTGACGACGACGATATCGTTTATCAAAAGCAGCAGGGAATGCAAGTCAGCGACTCTCTCGCAGACGAAGCGTTAGCGCAACTCCTAGAAAAACTCGACTCTCACCCTCCCAGAGTGATTGGCGCGACTGTGGTGCGCGACGGACCGATTCTTTCGCCTAAATTGCGCGATCGCTATCAACGCGGCGATCGCCTTTTTGTGTCCTGTAAGGTGAAAATTGCAGGCGATGGGGAAACGGGTGTGGAACCGCCGCCGTACGTGCCGCACGAACGCCACAGCTTCACCAATATCGTACGCGATCGCGATGGAACTGTGCGCCGCTATCTCCTCTTTATGGACCGTTCGCCCATTTCCCCCTGTCAGACTCACTATTCCCTGGGGACGCAACTCGCCCGACGCTACCTCGAAGATGAAGCGATCGAACCCCAATTCCAACAAGGACGGACCCGTTGGGGTCGTGCCACCTTCCAACACCTACAACGACCGGCTGGCGGCTATCAAAGGGACAATCTCGATGGCGCGCAAGTGTTGCTGAATTACCGCGATCGCCTTCCCGAAACGATCTCCCTCACCGACGCGCTGATGGGAAAGGCAAACCTGGAACTGCTCGAGGATCGCATTGTTCTTATCGGTCCGGTTACCTCCACTATCAGTCAATACTATCCCACTCCCTACACTACCGGTCAGCCGTCGTACCAAGGATTGGCTGCCATCTTCGTTCACGCCCAAGCTACCAGCCAAATTGTCAGCGCTGTGCTAGACAACCGAACAATTTTATCGCCATTACCGGGGTGGATGGATGGGATGTGGATTTGGGGATGGTCGATGGCGACGGCGATTTTGTTGCTTTTTATACAGCGACCGGTACGACAAGTGGTTCTTTTTTGCGTTGTGCTGGGTTTAGTTTCTGCACTCAGTTACGGGCTGTTTTTGTGGGGGAGTTGGGTACCTCTGGTTCCCGCAATTTTCGCGATCGCGGTGACGGGAAGTGGCGCGATCGTACTCTTAAAGGTTATTCGTTATTGGTAGGGGCGGGGTTACCCCGCCCGTACAGGTCATTTGTCATTGGTCATTTGTCATTGGTCATTTGTCCTTTGTCATTAGTTCTAAAATCTAGCTTAGTTCTAGATCCCAAAGCCCAAAACCTAGTTTAGCTATTTTCCCAAACTTGTGTCTCATTATTCGTTATAAGTACAATATACCCAATTGTAAACGATGAAAACTCAATTTTTCTCTTTTGGATTAACCCTTAATTGGCTAGTTTTAACTGTATTTTCCTTTGCTCCCAGCGTGCAAGCTCAACTCATTTCTCCTCCCATTGTCTTCAAACAACCCGATCCTCCACCGGTGGGAAATCCGCCAGACACCAGCAGCGGTGTCGATCGCAATCCCTGTACCGAAAGTGCGATTCCCTTCAGCGCGATCGCGCCAACCGATCCTACATTTTGGGCGATAACTGTTGAAGAATCGCCCGAATTTTGGTTCTACGTTCCCTACACCCCAGAACAAATCGAATCGGCAACGTTGAAGCTCCTCGACGAGGAAGGAAATGTGCTAGAAAGAAAGTCCGTACAAGTGACCGGAACGCCGGGAATTGTCCGCCTTCCATCCCCCACTCCCCTGGTTCGCGATCGCGTGTATTTAGCACAGTTCAGCCTCGATTTTTATTGTAGCGAAACCTCTCCCCTCGAAACAAAATTCGTGCGCGTTAATGCCATGAAACGCGAACTTCCGACCGCCTTGGCAGAACAACTTACGCAAGCTGATACCTTAGAGGAAAAGGCAATACTTTATGCTGAGAGCGGATTTTGGTATGATGTTTTAATGGCGATCGCGCAACTCGAAGGCGAGAAAGCAACAACCGGACGAGAGCAACTTTTTGGTTCTGTGGGTTTAGCCGACTTTTCAGCGTTACCCCTGACGCAATGTTGTTTTCCGGTTGAATCAATGGCAGAATAATTGACGAAATATTTGAAATTTGCTATTCATTAAATTATGACTCAACCGTTCTCCATCGCCCAAACTCAGCTTGTCCTCCGTCCCGATCTCAGTATTTCCCAGAAGAAACTAAAAGCCCTTTGCGATTGTTGGCAAATTGTCGAACTCGCCTGCTTCGGTTCGGTTCTGCGCGACGACTTCCGCCCCGATAGCGATATCGATCTCCTCGTCACTTGGAACCCCAGCGTCCGGTGGACCTTACTCGACCTTGCCCAAATGCAATTTGACTTTGAAGCCTTACTCGAGCGGTCTGTCGATTTGGTTAGCCGGCGCGCGATCGAACAAAGCGACAATCCTCTCCGCCGTGCCGCCATCCTCAATACTGCTACCCCTATTTACCGCCAGACATGAACGAGCGCGATCGACAAGCTCTACTAGACATTATATTCCGCCCGCTTGACCGACCAATACCTCAACAGCAAAACCCAAGCTGACTTTGAGCGCGATCGGCTTCTCCAAGACGCAATTGTCCGCCGCCTCGAAATTGTTGGAGAAGCTGCGACTCGCCTCTCTGATGAAGCGCGTCAAACCCTCGAACACATTCCCTGGCGGCAGATTATTGGGATGAGAAATATCATGATTCATCAATATGACCGCGTCGATCTCCAACTTGTCCGGGACACCGCAACCCAAGTTTTGCCCCAACTGGATCGCGACCTTACTCCCTACCTAGAAGGCTAAATTCTAATACCAATTTCCCACTAAAATGTAAGGCGACCAATAATAAGGTTTCTTGTACTTTTCCTTTTCTTGCCACAACATCACTTGCGCGCGACGCAATGCCTCTGCTTTTGTGACGTTAGATTGGCTCAATTCCTGATAAAATAGATTCATCAGAATCGCTGTTGACTCGTCGCGGATATTCGCAATTGAAGCAATGGTACTTTGCGCTCCCGCGCGCACTGAAACGCCTGCAATTCCTAAAGCCGCTCGTTTATCTCCAACTGCTGTTTTACAGGCATCGAGAACCAGTAAATTAATCGGTTCCGGCTGAGTTTCGACGCGACTTTGGAGATATTTTCCCAATCGGTCGATATTAATTTTTTCTCCCCAAGCAGCTACAAAAGTTTCGTCAGCACTCGAGCTGAATTGACCGTGAGTTGCCAGATGAACGACGGGAAAATTTTGAGATTTCATTAGGTCTTGCAAGGCTTTCGGTGTAAACTCTTCGTTGCGCAACACTGTTGTTCTCAATTTATCTTTTTCCTTCATCAACTCTAACAACCGATCGACTCCTGGAAGCGCCGATAAAGTCAAGTTTTCTGCACTAACCCCGGCTAAAAGAATATCAAATCCATCTGAAGGTAAAGGTTCGCTATTGATGGATTCTAAACCTAAGTTTAAGGCAATGCTATATTTTTCAATTAAGGATTGTTGTCCGTCGTAGAGCGTAGAAACCGGGAAGTTTCTTAAGGAGCGATCCAATACGAAAACAATTGTTTCGACCGAGCTATTTTTGAGGCTTGACTCAATGGGTTTTATCAGAATTTCGTACAAATCCTTTAAACGGGGATCGTCATTTTTAATTGTATCGTCTTTAATGTTATTCAAAACTTCTGCAACTTCGCCCTCAATTGTATTTCGATCGATCGAAACCGCGTGATGAATAAGTTGTTGGCTTTGAGGTAATTTAAGAATAACATCCAAGCGATCGCGTAAAACTAAAACGTGGAGAGTTGCTGCTTTGAGTTTGCGCGCTTCGATGATGCGATCGAGGGAATTTTGATTTTCGCTCTGCAAACTACAGCGCAAATAATTTTCTAATTCGGCAACTTGCAGTCGTTCGAGAATAGCGCGCGCCTTTTCCAAATTTTCCTGCTCTAATTTGGATTGCACTTCTCTATTTTTCTGTGCTGTCCAACTCCGATCTAAAAGCAAATTCATATACTCGCGATACACGGGTTCGACGTTATCGCGAAACGTAAACCGAACGTCAGGATTTTTTAAGTCTAATAAATCTAAGCGAACGCGATCGACGGTATCAATGGTTTCTTCATAGGTCGAGATAGCATCTGTTATTTTGGCTCGTTCTGCTAAGAGTTTTCCTAACTGCCACTCCCATTGATAGCGAATCTCAAAAGCCTGCATTTCTTCGGCGAGGAGTAAGGCTTTTTGAGTTAATTGTAAAGCGCGATCGCGGTTTCCAGTCAGTTGATACAATTTACCTAAATTACCCAAAGCATAAGATTGCGATCGCGCATCTTTAAGCTGCTGTGCTTCTTCCTTGGCTTCCAACAGCACCGTTTCAATAGTGGAGCGATATTTAACAAAATCTTGCTCCATTAAATTTCGAGCTAAATTGATACGCGCAAACGTCAACTGAGAACTCGAGGGAAGAGCATCGAGACGCGATCGCAACTGAGACACAAGCTGTTCGTTAATTTGTTCTCTCCCTTTTTGCTGGCGGAATTCAGGTTCTTGTCGCTGTCCAATTTCTATCCAAAAACTCAGTTGATTAAGTTGAGCTTCGACCTGAGTTAACTGAGATATTGCCAAAGATTGTGCATTTTGGTAATATTGAATTGCTCGTTCCTCAAATTGAAGTTGCCGTTCCGGTTCATTAACAGGAGTGGGAACGCGATCGTAAGCATCTTTGGCTCGGTAATAAGCAGCCCGTTCGAGATGACCCAAACCGATTAAAGATTCAGCTACACTTTGAGAATTATTTGAATCTTTCGCAGCTTGATAGCTGTGCTGTAACAGCCATCGCGCCCAATCAAGATCGTTATTCGGTTTTGCCTCATGGGAAGCGACAAATGGCGACAAAACTTGTTCTATAATTTCCTTATCTCCCACAACACGCGCCACATTTCCTAAGCTTCGTAATGCTGTTGCTTTAAGAAAGGAATCATCCAGTTCTAAAATATCCCCCGCGCGAGGAAGAAGAAGATGCAAAGCATCTCGATATTTCCCCAATTTCTGTAATGCTAAACTTTGATTCGCTTCGCACCTCAAAACACCCGCTTTATCTCCGAGTTTTTGGTAAACTCGACCTGCTTTTTCCCAAAGATCGATCGCGACATCGGGATGTCCTAAAGAAAGTTTGAGTTGACTTTGAATTTCTAACAAAGATGCTAAAACTTGGGGATGATTTTCTGCCCCCAAAGAGTCGAGAAGGGTTAAACTTTGTTCGAGGGTTTCCTGGGCTAATTCCCATCGTCCGCGCTGTTGATACGCTAAAGCCAGGTTTCCCCGCGCGATCGCGCCGTTCAACGGGTTGTCTGTCGCCTCAAAAGTTGCGATCGCCTGCTGCAATGTCGCGATCGCTGCGTCGTATTCCCCGCGTTCGTACAATGTTTGACCTTGTTGGAATTGAAGTTCCGCATTTCTGACGAGCGCGCTATGAGTAATTTCCGAAGAAACCCCGGCGCGATTCGGAAAAATACTTAAACCAATTCCCACAACAACCAGCAAACCGTAAGCAACGATTTTCCTTTTCCACCTCAAAGGCTTGAAAATCGACCGAATTAATGGGAAACGCAGATGTAGAGCTTGATGCAGGAGTTTAAACATATCGGCACCATCGAGAATTGGATCGCGCCCCTCAGCGTACAGGGACAACTTGAAGCTTGGGGTGAGGGGTATGACCCCCCATCACTTTCGCCATTTATATAGAGCGCAACTCGTGTAAAGTTTTATGACAAATAGCCATTGCCGGCGCAAAATCCACCGCCCAACGCCGAGAACAGATTAGAGCCAGCAAAACCAACCCCAACCCATGTCCCACTCAAACCTGTCGTCCCCACAACGCCAAACCGCCGCCGCGTCCCCGGGCAGCGATCGCGTCCTCCGAAACCCAAAAATAGGCAAAAAACGCCTGTTTGCCCACCCCCTGCCGATAAAATTCCGCTTCCGTCCCCTCGCCGCCGCGAATATTGCCGCGATACACCGTTTTTCCCCACAATTGCACGGTCATTCGCGTAAAATCAAAGGCCAAAATATTCCGTTTGGGAAGCCATTTCGTCGGTCCGGTGAGGATAAACTTCAACGCACCCAACTCCACAGAATTCTCCACCCTTCCCGCCTGAATTGGCGGTTCCGCGTCGGGGATTGCAGTTATCGAGTAGGACAGTTGAATCGTTATGAGGCGAGGAATATAGCGTCCCGCACCCAGCACAACTCCCGCACGGGAGCGAGTTTTTTTCGTTCCCGTCACAAAGCGCAACCGCCAGTTGCCGACGAGTTGCTCGAAGGAATAACGAACTTTAGTCTGTCGGGCGGTTTTTTCGGCTTGGAGAAGCGCCTCAACCACAGAAGAAGATGGCACCGTTACCGATCGCGCAGCTTGTTCGAGAAGAGAGGAGGGGTTCATTTTCAATTTACGTAAAGATGTGAATTTAAGTAGGAAGTGTTACTCCTTAAGGCAGAGGGCAGAAGGCAGAAGGCAGAAGGCAGAAGGCAGAAGGTTTTTAAGGCAGAGGGTAGGAGAAATTGTACATTTTAACGAAAAGTCATGCTTTGCTGCTTCTATTTCACGCGATCGCGTAATTTTTGACTTTTAATTGATATTAAACACTTCCCCTGAATTTTCATCCGATCGCCTGGAGAAGTTGGGCAATTTTACGGTTGACTGCTGACAAATCGAAGCGCTCTATTGCCGTGGTTTGCCCCTGCTGTGCGACTCGGGCGGCGAGTTGGGGGTGCTGCCGAATGCGGGCGATCGCGATCGCCAATTCCTCAACATCCCCTGGCGCAACCAACCACCCCGTTTCCCCAGGTTCGACCAACTCCATCGCGCCACCCGCCGCCGCCGCAATAACCGGTTTTCCTGAAAGCATAGCTTCGACAATAACCCGTCCGAAGGGTTCGGGAGCCGTTGAGGTATGAACCACTAAGTCGCAAATCGCCATTAAAGGGACGATATCAGAGCGAAATCCCAAAAATCGAACGCGATCGCGCAGCTTCAGTTTAGCGACTGTGGCGTAGAGTTCCTCCACATAATCTTGCTCGCCAAATAGCGCATCTCCCACAAAAATAGCCGTCACATCCGCCGGACAGCGCGTCATCGCCTCGAGCAAAATATGCTGTCCTTTCCACGGCGAGAGGCGACTGAAGTGGCCGACAAGAAACTTGCC
Organism: Cyanobacteriota bacterium; assembly: GCA_034189065.1. Classification (GTDB taxonomy): domain Bacteria; phylum Cyanobacteriota; class Cyanobacteriia; order Cyanobacteriales; family Spirulinaceae; genus FACHB-1406. The sequence goes on along the minus strand of JAXHVQ010000022.1, from coordinate 42,073 downwards.
TTCCACGCCCAGTTGTTGGCGCAGGCGTTGAATGTTGAGCTTTTGGACTCGATATTGTTCGGGATCGAAGCCGTTGTAGGCAGTTTGGACAAGCTGGGCTCTGCCCCCCGCCTCGATGAAAGCGGCGCGCGTGGCGTGGGAGTTGGCGATGACAACAGAGGCGCAAGTGTTGGCGAGGGTAACGGCGAGGCGACGATTGGCCGTACTAAAATGGTCGCTCGAGAGGATATCGCGCAAATGATAGACGAGGGGACGGCGACAAAGCCAAGTTGCAACTGCGCCGACAACGAAGGCTTTTTGGGTGTTGGTGTAAATAAGGTCGAACTGGCGAGCAATTTTGGCGACTTGTACGATGAGGGGAACGAGAGAGCCCAAGGTGCGGAAACTGTCCGTGAGGCGACTGTCTTTGCGAATCGCGATCGCCTCTGCGGTTAAAACGCGAACGGGAATCTCTTCTTGTTCGAGGCGATCTTTAAACGGGCCTTCGGCAAAGAGTCCGACGAGGCAAGTCTCTCGATAAGGTTTTGCTACATCGAGTAGGGATAGTTCGGCCCCTCCCAGTTTGCCGCTTTGGTCGAGGAACAGAATTTTCGGGGGGTTGTTGTTGGTCATTTGTCATTTGTCATTTGTCATTTGTCATTTGTCATTTGTCATTTGTCATTTGTCATTTGTCAAATCAAGCGTAGGGACACGGCATTTCCCCTCATAAAGACTTTTAATTCATAACGTTGCATCCTACCGTGCCCCTACCACGGTTACTGTTTACTGTTTACTGCCCACTGCCCACTGCCCACTGTTTACTGGTCACTGTAAAAGTACGCTTCGCACCTCCCCAGCAATTTTAGTCCAAGCAAAATTTTGTTCGGCGTAGTCGCGACAAGCTTCTCGACTGGGGAGAGGGAGGTTGGAGGCGAGGATAGCTTGGAGTTGAGTTGCGATCGCGTCCGCACTGGTATTCTCCGCTATCAGTTGGGGGGTAAAGGGGTCTAGAATTTCTGGCATTCCTCCCACTGGCGTAACCAAGACGGGAGTTCCGCAGGCAAGGGATTCTAGCACGACTAAACCAAATCCTTCTAGGGCCTGACTGGGGATAACGGTTAAATCGGCGGCTTGGTAGGCGATGGGGAGGTCTTCGTCGGGGAGAAAACCGAGGAACGAAACGTTGTTTTCTAGGTTCAATTCGAGAGCGAGTTGTTCCAATGCGTCCCGTTGCGCGCCTTTGCCCGCGATCGCCAGCCAGAGGTTCCCCAGAGGACGCGATCGCGTTTGGGCTAAGGCTTGAAGGAGAACGTCGATCCCCATGCGACGAACGAGGCGGCGCGGGCAAAAGAGGATGAAGCGATCTTCCGGCCAGCCCAGTTTTTGTCGCGCGCGGGAACGGGAAAGGTTTGCCTGAAATCTTTGGGTATCCACACCGCCGGGAATGACGTAAATTCGACTCCACGGAATGCGGTAGCGCTCGTGTAAAATTATGCCAAAGGCGCGGCTGAGGACAATGAAGCGATCGCATCGACGATAAACTTGTTGTTCCATCCACTGCTTGGCCAGTACGCCGAGTTTGCTGGCTCCTTCTCGTTCGCTTTCCCAGGCCCACGGCCCGTGAAAGGTGAACGTGATGGGAACCCCCTCGGGTAACTGCGAGAGTAAGGGCAAACTATAGAGAGCGAAGTGGAGGTTAATTGCATCGGGTTTTTCCCCGTTTCTGCGCGCAAAATTCCGCTGAGTCAACCACAAGCGCTGTAACAGAGGACAATCGGGTTCTGCTAAGTTTGTTGATTTTATGGATTTCAACGGAAGGGTCGGGGGAAGCCCTATACCGCAAAATTCAACGCGATCGCCGCTCCCCGCTAGGGTATGAATCAGTTCCCAGGCATAGCGATTCAGTCCCCCAGGCATATTGGGAAACCATCCATTGCCAATACAGAGAATATACGGTGATTTAAGGGAAGTTTTCTTCATGGGTTTATACAATTTGAAAAAGTGAGCGCTTTGACTAGAGATATCAAAAGAAACCTCGGTATTATTTCAGGACTTTGACTTAAAAGCTTATGCGACTGTATAAGTTTTGACATATTTATCGTTGATTACGCAGCAAAAAAGTCACAAGCACTTAGGATTTTCAAGAGCATCTCGAGGCGGTTCCAGAGGCTGAATTGCTTGCCCTCACTGAATCTGAGACGATGAAAGATAGGATAGGTGGGAAATGTAATAGAATCATGAAAATTTTTCTCTTCCCAATCCCAAAATATCCTAAAAGTCCTTGACTCTTTTTCCAGAAATGTTCTAGTATGTATCCCTAACAAGAAGACAAAGTAAAAATCCTGTATCTTTTTTAGCAGTATTGCGTCCAAAAGTCATGATGTCCTTGTTACAAAATTATTGGGTTAAAAGATCCAAAGAATCCGCTGAAGCACGGGAGTTTTAAAATTACAATAAAAACCCAACAGACTGTTAAGATTCTCTGGGTAGAGACAGCCATCACCATTTCACCTTTGAAAGAAAGAATGAAAAGTGACGGGTATGCTTGCCAGGGTTGCCAAATTTCAAATTTTACCAAAGTGCCTTCCAAGTTTTTTGTAAATCATCCGCGCGTAGATTATTTTTGCCATGAAAATTGCTCTAGTTCACGACTATCTCACCCAACGAGGCGGAGCAGAACGAGTTTTTGAGCTGCTATGTCATTATTTCCCCAATGCGGATATTTTTACCTCTCTCTACGACCCCAAAACAACCATCGATCTGAGCGATCGCGCGGTGCAAACAACCGCCCTCCAAAAAATCCCTGGAGCGGCGCAACACTTCAGGCTCCTTGCCCCCTTTTACTATCCGGCCTTTCGGCAGTTAAACCTTCAAGATTACGACCTGATTTTGAGTAGTAGCAGCAGTTTTGCCAAATCTGTGCGCAAGAAACCGGGAGCCAAACATATTTGCTTTTGCCACAATGTGACGCGCTTTTTATGGGATACCAAAAATTACTTAAACAATTATTCTGACTATAAACTCTTTTACCCCATTCTCGAAAAAGCATTACAAAGCTTAGTCTCAGTCGATCGCAAATACGCGCGAGAGCCCGACCTTTACATTGCCAACTCCCAACTCGTCGCTCATCGTATCAAAAAAGCCTACAGAAGAAAAGCGCGCGTCATCCACTATCCGATTAATAACCGAAAATTCAACTTTTCCATCGCCAAAGAAAACTTTTACTTAGTCGCCTCTCGTCTCATCGGTTACAAACGGATAGACGCGACAGTTCGAGCCTTTAACGCCCTGGGGTGGCCATTGCGCATCATCGGCGACGGTCCAGAGCGAAAATATTTAGAATCGATCGCAGCCGACAACATTCAATTCCTCGGCTACGTCAGCGACAGCCAACGCTCGGAACTCATGTCAAAAGCGCGCGCGACGGTCATCGCAGCCCTAGAAGACTACGGCCTGGTTCCCATCGAAGCCAACGCTTGCGGAACCCCCGTCATCGCCTACGGCGCAGGCGGTCTCCTGGAGACACAAATATCGGGAGTGACGGGACTCTTTTTTGACGAGCAAACCCCCGAGTCGATCCAAACCGCCCTGGTGCGATCGCGAGAGATTGAGTGGGATGCCATTAAAATTAGAAATCATGCGATCGCCCACTTTTCCGAGGAAGCCTTCTTAAACCAGATCGCTCCCCTCCTCAAAGAAGCGTGCGGCCGAGAAATTCTCCGCGATCTCCCCTCCAAACCCCTGTCTTGCGTAAACTCGCCATGACCCCACTCCCTCCTGGGACCGAGTTAGAAACCGACCTTGGTTACGGACAACTGTTTGCCATTTTGCTGCGCCGACGCTTGTGGATCGTTACCGTGTTGACCTCAACTCTGCTGGCAACGATCCTCATCACCCTCAGAACCAAACCGACCTACAAAAGCCAAATGCAGCTCCTCGTGGAACCCAACTATCCCGCCCGAACCAACCTCAGCCAAACCGGAGAGGAAACCCAAACGAGCGAAGAAGACTACGCCACCCAACTCACCCTCATGCGCAGTTCCCAATTTGCCGAAAAAGCCGCCCAACTGCTAAAAGACGACTATCCCTCCCTCCAAGGCTCAGCCATCGAAAAACGCCTAGACCTGAGCCAAGTCGTCGAAGACAAAACCGAAACCCGAATTTTTGAAGCCATTTACACCGACACCGACCCCCTCAAAACCCAACAAGTGCTTCAAGCCCTGCAAAAGGTGTATCAAAACTACAACCTCCAACAAGAAAAACTGCGCCTGACCCAAGGACTCGCCGTCATCACCCGCCAATCTGAAGCCGCGCGCGATCGCCTCGCCCGAGTCGAAGGCGACCTCAAACAATTCCGCACCAACCAAAACCTAATCGACCCCGAACAAGAAGCCCAAGCTGCCGCCGAAGCCCTCAACACCATCGAAAAAGAGCGACAAGCCATTCAAGCCCAATACCAAGAAACCCAAGCGCGCTATCAATCCCTGCGAAATCAACTCCAACTCTCCGCCCGCGAAGCCCTCAACGCCTCGCGCCTCAGTCAATCAGACCGCTACCAATCCCTCCTCAACGAACTCCAAAAAACCGAACTCGCCCTCGCCGAACAACGAGTCCAATTCACCGACGAAAGCGCTCCAGTCCAAGAACTGCTCGAACAGCGCTCCCGCCAACTCCAACTCCTCCAGCAAGAACGCCAGCGAGTCGCCGGAAGTGCCAGCAGCGACTCAACAGACGAATCCCTGCGCCGCCAAGGACAATTCGCAGACATCGAACTGGACTTAGCCGGAAAACTCCTCGAAACCAACACCCAACTCCAAAGCCTAGAAGCGCGCGATCGCGTCCTCGCCGAAACCCAACAACAACTGAGAGCCGAACTCAACCGCTACCCCAATCTCATCGCCGAATACAACCGCCTCCAACCCGAAGTCGAAATCCAGCAAAACACCATCAAACAACTCCTCGAAACGCGGCAAAACATCAGCCAAGAACTCGCTCGCGGCGGCTTTAACTGGCAAGTGGTCGAATCCCCGCAACCCGGGCGTAAAATTGCCCCCGAACCCAAAAAAAATCTCATGCTCGGAACCGTCGTCGGTCTTTTCTTAGGCGGAGTCGCCGCCTTCGCCCGAGAAGCCCTCGACGATGCCGTTCGCAGTTCCGACGAACTCAAGCAAAAAGTCGCACTACCCTTGCTCGGAATTATCCCCCAACTCCCCCAACCCAAAACCAGCTCTCGCCTTGTTACCCTCTTCAGCCAATCGCCAAGAGTAGAGCTTTCCCCCCTCGAGACGATGTATTCCTGGCAGCCGTTTCGAGAATCTCTCGACCTCATTTACAAAAATATCCAACTGCTAGCCCCTCCCTCCAAACTGCGCGCCCTGCTGGTAAGTTCTGCCTGTGCGGGGGAGGGAAAATCCACCCTCGCCCTCGGCCTCGCCTCGAGCGCAGCCCGCCTCCACAAAAAAGTGCTGCTCATTGATGCCGACCTGCGCCGTCCCTCCCTGCACCAACGACTCTGCCTCCCCAACGACCGCGGTTTGTCGATGTTGCTAGAACAACAAAACGCGCCGCCCAGTCCCCAAACCGTCGCCACCCTCGATTCAGTTGTGGATGTTTTAACCGCAGGTCCTGCTGCAGAAGACCCCGTTAAACTCCTAAGTTCCCAGCGAATGCAGGAATTAATGCGATCCTTTGAGAGCGCCTACGATTTAGTATTGCTCGATACCCCGCCTATTTTAGGGCTAGTCGATGTGATGCAAACCGCCTCGATTTGCGACGGTGCGGTCATTGCGGCCCGGCTCGACCGCACGACCCAAGCCGAATTAAATCAAGCCATTGTCATGCTTCGTCAATTCAACATCTTGGGCATCGTTGCCAATGGCGCGAAAAGCGAATCAGTCCCTTATCGCGTCTACGCCAACCGTAACGGGAACCGCCAAGAGTGGAATTAGTTGCCCGCAAGCTGTTTCCCATGACCCGCTAATGTTCTATTGTCTCGCTATTTACCTATGCCAGCCTCTGACGCTTTATTCCCAACTCGTCGAAGTCGAAGCAGCCGACCCTCTGCGCTCTCAAATTCCCTCATCGACAGTTCTCAATTGCCCCCACTTAGGCGAAACTGGCGTTGAATTTTGGGCAGATCTCGCTCTCAAGGCAAACTGGTCTTCCTTCGTCTCCCCCTAAGTCTCCAGAAGTTCGATTCAAATTGAAGGACTGTTATGCGTTTCAAAATTCCATTGGGTCTCCGAAAATCTCTCAAAACCACTCAATTTTGGCAAGACAATTATTTGATTTTACGGGAATTTAAGCACTTCCGCATTATTGCGATATTTGCCGTTGTTTTTACCCTATTAGCGGCGAGCTTTGAAGGAGTTAGCTTAGGATTTTTATTGGCTTTCTTGCAAAACTTGACAGAGCCGAATGCCGAACCCGTCCATACGGGTGCAGAGTGGTTCGATGTCTGGATTTTGGGCGTAAATTCCCCGCCGACAGAGCAAATTTATCGGATTTGCGCTCTTATATTAATAGCCACTTTAATTCGCGTCAGTTGTGCTTACGCTGGCAAAGTTTTTAGCGGCATAGCTCAAAGCCAACTAGCCTATCAGCTCCGACTCCGACTCTTCGAGCAACTTCAGTCTGTGAGTTTGAGTTACTTTACAAAAACGCGATCGGGCGAATTGGTGAATAGTTTGACAGCAGAAGTAATGCAGGTAATGCAAGCGTTTGACGCAATTTCTTTTATTTTGATTGTGGGTTCGACGCTGTTGGTGTACGCGATCGCTATGCTGCTCTTATCCTGGCAATTAACTCTAATTTCGCTGATGCTATTTGGGTTACTTTCAGCGGGGGTATCCAATTTAATTAAACGAGTCCGCGAAGCCAGTTTTGAAAGGACAAAAGCTCGCTCTCGCTATGCTTCAGTCGCTTTAGAATTTATCAACGGGATTCGGACAGTACAAGCGTTTGCCGCCCAAGATTTCGAGCGAAAGCGCTTTCATCAATCAATCGCGCAAATTGCCAATACTGAAATTCACTCCTTCAGACTATCAGCCTCAGTCGAGCCGTTAACTGAGGGATTAGCAAGTACAATTATTATTGCTATGCTGATTGTTGCTTTTGCAAGTCTTATTCCTCAAGGTCAGCTTCAAATCGCCTCAGTTCTCACCTTTTTATTCGTTTTATTTCGGATGGTTCCGATGGTTCGCCAGCTCAATAATGCTCGCGCTAAAATTGGCAGCTTTCAAGGTTCGATTAGGAATATAAAAGAGTTGCTGAGAACGGATAATAAAACTTACCTTCCCAGTGGAGCGATTCAATTTCCCGGACTTCAGCGCGCCATCGAATTCAGAGCCGTCGATTTTGGTTATGAACCCCAGTGTTTAGTCTTGCACAACGCAACTCTGACGATTAAGAAAGGAGAAACAACAGCTTTGGTGGGTGCTTCGGGAGCAGGGAAATCGACCTTAGTCGATTTAATTCCTCGTTTCTACGATCCGGTAGCTGGAGAAATTTTAGCCGATGGAGTTAATCTCAAAAGCTTCGATCTCAATTCGCTGCGCCAAACGATGGCAATTGTGAGTCAAGATACCTTTATTTTTAATGCCTCTGTTCGCGATAATATTGCCTATGCCATCGAAAATATCCACGAGACAGCCATCGAGAAAGCCGCGCGACAAGCCAATGCCTGGGAGTTTATTCAGGAACTCCCCGAAGGACTCGATACCCAACTCGGCGATCGCGGGATACGGTTATCGGGAGGACAGCGCCAGCGCATCGCGATCGCGCGCGCTTTACTGCGAAATCCCGAAATTCTCATCCTCGACGAAGCCACCAGTGCCTTAGATTCCGTTTCCGAACGCTTGATTCAGGAGTCCTTGGAAAAGCTATCGGTGGGACGAACCGTTATCGCGATCGCGCACCGTCTCTCAACCATCGTTCGTGCCGATAAAGTTGTGGTTCTCGATCGAGGTCGTATTGTCGAGCAAGGAAAGTACCAAGAGTTATTGGAACAGCGCGGTCAACTTTGGAATTATCACCAAATGCAGCACGAAATGGATTCAGTTAACTTAAGTTAAAACTGAAGATCGCGAGAATTAATTTACTTGAATCTTTATTTAAAAAGCGCAGATGCAAATCCCAAAAAAATCACTTTCCGAGCTTAAAATTCTATATCTATCTCCGGGGAATTTGCCGTCCCAATGGGCTCATTCCATGCAAATCTCTAAAATGTCGCAAGCTTTTTCGGAAAAGCTGGAAAAATTTGAATTAGTCACTTCCGGCGATTTGTATTCATCGATCTTTGGTCGAAGTGTAGACTTTAAAGAGTGGTATGGCTTAAACCGAGATTTTAAAATTACCTATCTCCCCACCCATCTTCATTTAAAATATCCATTAGCACAACATCATCCTAAAGCCAGATTCTCAAAGTTAGCCATTATCTACGCACTGCTTACAAAACCGTCCTTGGTTTATACTAGAACGCCAGGAATTCTCCAAAAAAGTCTGAAATTAAAGCTGCCCGTCGTTGCTGAATTTCACGACAGCTTCACGTGCAGAGAAGTATTTAAAAGTCCATATTTGTTAGGAATTGTAACGACTTCCGAACAATACGCCCGAGAATACATCGATCGAGGTTTACCAGAAGATAAAGTTTTAGTTGAAAACAATGCCGTCGATCTTAAAATATTTTCTCCCTACCTCGACCAAGAAACTGCTCGTCAAAAAGTGAATTTTCCTCAAAACCAACCCGTTCTCGTATATGCCGGTCACTTGTACGAAAAAAAAGGAATATCAACCATATTGAAGTTAGCACAACTCTTACCAAAATATCAGTTTGTGTTGGTCGGAGGATGGAACGAGGATATTCAGAAAATAAAAGAACGTTGCGACTCAGAGAAAATTAAAAACATCCAACTGGTGGGTCACGTACCGCAAGCTAAGTTAGCGACTTATCTTTATGCAGCCCATATTTTACTTCTTCCTAGTCAAAAAGACGCTTCTCCTCTCAAACTTTTTGAGTATATGACTGCTAAAAGACCTATTGTCGCTTCTGCAATTCCTCCAGTCATGAAAGTTTTGCAAAACGAAAGAAATGCACTTTTAGCTGAGGTTGACAATCCGACTTCTTTTAAAAAGGCAATTCAAAAAATATTAGATGACTCCTTTCTCTCACAGTCAATTTCGCAGAAGGCATTCCAAGATGTTCAAAAACACACTTGGGAGCAAAGAGCTGATAAAATTTTACGATTTGTATTAGAGAGATTGAACATTTTTCTAAGTAATCAAAAGTAAAATTAACTGTAAATTTATTTGGATATGGAGGAAACCAATCAAATGAAAATTGTTCCCAAAAACCTTGAAAATTATAAAACTGATGTTTCAATTATTGTACCCACTCATAATCGGATTGTAATGCTTGAAGAGGCATTAACAAGTGTACGCTCTCAAACTTTTGAGGGAGAGATAGAAATTATTGTTATTGATGACAACTCTCAAGATGGGACATCAGAGAAAATTTGTCAAGAATATCCAGAAGTTCGCTTAATTCGCCTCGAACAAAATCAGGGGGCGTACGTCGCTAGAAATCGCGCTATCTTAGAGGCAAAAGGAAAGTATATTGCCTTTCTTGACTCAGACGATTTATGGGAACCAGAATATCTTCAGTCTCAAATCGAAACTTTAGAAGATCGAGAAAGCCACTTTTGCGCGAGTGCGGTTTCTGTGTGGTATGTGGACGAAGATCGGAAGTTAACTTGCCCCCAAAAACCAGACCTAGTAAGATTCACATCACCTCTTCATCAACTTCTAGTTAAATCAAATTTCATCTTCAGTCCGTCTTCAGTCGTTTTTCTGAGAGAAGTTTTTGAAGAAATTGGTTTGTTTGACGAAACATTCAGAATAGGAGCCGATCGCGAATTCTATGCTCGTTGCATTATTTTTGGGTATCCACCCATTTTTACAGAGAAACCTTTAGCTATATTACGAAAGCACAGTCAAGGTCAGTTGACCGATCTTGATGCTAGCAAGATCGAACTGAGAAAGCAATCCCGAATTGCTTATTTAGAAAAACTTTACCCCTCAATAGTTGAGCGACAATTAAAAGCGGTTCCAATACGTCGCTTATATGCAGAAATTTATTCTACGGCAGCTCGACAATTTTTTAAAGAAAAGCATTTTTATAGCTGGCTAGTTTCCTGGTTCAAAACTTTAAAATATGCCTCTGTTAAGTATGTTGTATTAAACATGGGGCGAGATGTAATACGTTCTTTTAAAAAATATTCACCTACTAAAATACTCAAAACAGTACAAAATTTGAGGAGCAATCCCCTAGTCGGTATTAAAGTTAAATGATGATTAAAGTCTTTTTGTTATGCCCAACACTGGGAAAAATTAACCGAGGGATAGAATCCTTCACTCGAGAATGTTTTGAGGCTTTATTAAAAGTCAATTCCCTGGATGTGACTCTTTTTAAAGGTTGCGGTAACTCGACTTCAAAAGATATTACTCTAGGAACTTTGCATCGAGATAGTTCGGTGGCAGTCTTCATGGCAAATAGCTTGAATTTAATCAACAAAAAGCTCAATCCTCAGCTTGTAGAACACGGCTCATTTTTCTTGAGTTTACTACCCTATATTTATCTAAAAAAGCCAGATGTGATTTACTTTAGTCATTACGCTCTAGGAAATTTGCTATGGCACTGGCAACGTCGAACAAAGCAATCCTATAAACTGCTATTCCGAAATGGAGGACCGACTGGTGGGGAAGCTCTCAAAACGCTAAAATTTCGCTTCGACCGCATACAGCAACTTGCTCCGATTCATTACAAAGAAGCTTTAGATGTAGGTATTCCTGACGAAAAACAGAGTTTAATTCCCAATGCAATTAATATGTCTAGGACGCTTCAGTTACTTAGCCTCCCTGACAAAAAAGTTTTAAGACGAAATTTAGGATTGCCAGAGGAATGCTCATTGGTGATTTCTGTAGGCGCGCTCAATAAATCTCACAAGCGGATGGATTATATTATTCGCGAACTTTTCGCTTTACCCGAGCCCCGCCCTTATCTTTTGTTAATCGGTCAAACCCAAGAAGAAACGCCAGAAATTTTTAAACTCGGCAATGACTTATTGGGATCGAAAAACTTTAAAACAATCAATGTAAAAAAAGAAAATATGGAAAAATACTATAAAGTTGCTGACATCTTTATTTTAGCGTCTTTGAAAGAGGGACTTCCTAGAGTTTGCTTGGAAGCGATGTCTCACGGTTTACCCTGTTTAGTTCACGATTACGAAACAACCCGTTTTATTTTGGGAAAAGAGGGGTATTTTACTGACCTTAAACTAGAAGGTAGTTTATCTAATCTATTGTTTAGGGTTTTAGGGGAAGCCAACATCTTATCTAAACGCAAACTTTACCATCAGACCGTCTACGATCGCTTTAGCTGGAATAAACTTCTGCCAGATTACGTTCGTTTGATCGAACAGTGTGCAAATTCTTAAAGTAACTGGTTTATTAACCGATTAAGAGGAAAAATGCGATTCACAACTTGTATCACCACTCGAAACGCTCCCGAAAGACTCGACAGTTGTCTGAGTGCTATCTGGCGGTCAGACATAAAGCCCTATTCTGCTCTTGTTTCTGATGACTCGTCTGAGGAAGAAGTGCAAAACGAAAATAGACGAATTGTTGAAAAATACCCCGATACAACTTATATTTTGGGTCCTCAGCGAGGAGTTAACGCGAACCGCAACTGTGCGGTCAATGCTGTTTTCGATACTGATTTAGTTGCCTTCGTAGATGATGATATTTGGATCGATCCAGACTTCATTCATATCGCCTTAGTGAGATATTCTAAAATGTCTCCTCAAGAACAGAAGCGCACTTTTTTGACGGGAGTAAGTTACACAAGATTGGGACAGAATAAAGACTTTCCCACGAAACTGGGTTTTCGAGGATACTATCGCCCCACAAAAGGAACACCGAAGTGCGTCAATATTCACGCAGCCGTATTTCCCCGGTCTTTCTTTAACGAAGAACAGTGGGAAGAGCCAATCTTTTTTGGTCAAGGGGATGCGATCCTTTGTCTGCGAGCGTTGAGACGAGGTTATCAAATTATTTTTTGTACTGAATTGAGGGCGCTTAACACTCGGCCGGAAGGAGGAACGTTAGCGGTCAAAGAAAACGGGGAGCTGACCGACTACGATATTCACCAAATTGCAGCTCGTTTATATATTGGAGTCAAGCGCTATAAAGAGTTATTTCCAAATCCCCTTCAACTTGCTGCCTTTATCGCAATTTACTTTCCTCATATGACTTTTCATCTTGCTAGAAACGGAGCGCTGGACGCATGGCCTAAAATCATTCAACGTTCTCGCTTCCGGGAGTTATGGTAATAATTTTGCCTATGCGTCCCACAGCAAAGTTTGACTGAATTCGTGTTTTTTATACTGCACCCAATAGCAAGCTATGATGACCATTACTGTCGTGATTCCGACCTATCGTCGTCCGAAAGACCTGACCCGTTGTTTAGAGGCTCTCAAAAAGCAAACTCGGCAAGCTGATGAACTTTTAGTCATCGTCCGCGATACCGATACGGAAACTTGGCAACTGTTAAAAACCTTCAATTCCTTTCCCCTAGCGTTATGCGCGCTCGCTGTCACAGAACCCGGGCTCATCGCAGCATTAAATACGGGTCTCGATGCAGCAACAGGAGATATTGTTGTATTTACTGATGATGATGCCGTGGCACGCTCCGACTGGCTTGCTCGGATTGAGTCTTATTATGTTTCGGATAGTTGCGTCGGGGGAGTTGGAGGAAGGGACTACGTATACAGAAACGAACAATTAATAGATGGGGCGCGCCCAGTTGTCGGTAGAGTCCAGTGGTTTGGGCGCACGATTGGCAATCATAATTTGGGCGTGGGCGATGCTCGCGAAGTTGATATTCTTAAAGGGGTTAATATGAGCTTTCGACGAAGGGCGATCGCGCATCTGTGCTTCGATCGGCGACTGCAAGGCACAAATGCCCAAATCCATTCCGAAATCGGATTCTGTCTTGCCCTGAAAAAAGCAGGTTGGACGTTAATTTACGATCCCAAAATTGCTGTCGATCATTATCAAGGGCAGCGTTTTGATGAAGAGCAAAGGCAAATATTTAATCCATTAGCGACTACGAACATCGTCCATAATCATACGCTAGCTCTGCTCGAAAACCTATCGCCTATCCGACGAGCCATCTTTCTACTATGGGCTGTTTTGATTGGAACAAAAGGAGCATTCGGTTGTCTGCAATTCCTTCGATTTTTACCGACTCAAGGAGAACTTGCTTATCAAAAATGGTTGGCTTCGATTAAGGGCCGCTGGCAGGGTTGGCAGACTTGGCGACAATCTATGCCAGAAGCATTGCCAGAAGCGATCGCGCGCCCGAGGTAACTGTGAGATCCCAAAAAAGTCCCACCCTGCCTCCCTCAAAAGGCTTTGTACTCGGTTTGCAACCCGCTCTCCCTTGGACGGCAATTTTGGTCTTTAGTCTTTTATCAGCTTTATTTATTCTCGCAGGTGCGGGAATAATTCTCAACCTCACCTTTCCAGTTGGGGCCTTTGCTGTTGCCGTATTATTATATTTTCGCGCTCCTATTCTTTACCACGGATTCGTTTGGTGGATGTGGTTTTTAACTCCCTTTGTCCGACGTTTAGCGGATTGGAAAAGTGGATTTACCGATCCCAGTCCCATCTTGCTCGCTCCCTACTTTGTCACTTTTGTGGCTTTGATTACGCTTTGGCAAAATTTGCCCAAAGTTCGCCGTCAAGGGGGCTTACCTTTTATTCTGTCTTTTTCGAGTTTATTTTATGGATTGTGTGTGGGACTGATTTATCGAAAACCAATTCCCGTTTGCATCGCTTTTTTGGACTGGTTGGTTCCCGTTCTTTTAGGGTTCCACATCTTTGCCCATTGGCGCGATTATCCGAGTTATCGTAAAAATATCCAGCGCGTGTTTCTCTGGGGCGTTTTAGTGATGGGAGTTTATGGAACTATTCAATTTTTAGTCGCTCCTGAATGGGATCGATTTTGGCTGATTAAAACGGGATTTTCGAGCGGAGGAAAGCCCGAACCTTTACAGCTTAACGTCTGGAGTACGATGGCATCAAATAGACCCTTTGGTACGGTTATGATGGCGGGTTTGCTGCTGCTGATGATTAACCCAAATAAAGGTTCGTTGGGTCCTCCGACTACTGCTTTTGGCTATTTGGCTTTTTTACTGACTCGCAAACGAACGACTTGGATGAGTTGGCTTTTAGGCTTGCTTATTCTGACCAGTTCTCTTAAAGCAAAGACGCAAATGCGGGTCATTATTGCATTGAGTTTAACAATTTTGTTAGTGATTCCGCTGACGACAATAGAACCCTTTGCAACTTCAATTGGCTCTCGCTTTGGTACTCTTTCTAATTTAGAAGAAGACAATAGCGCTAATGCCAGACAAGAAACGTTTAATAATACTATAGACGAAGCGTTGACTAGCTTTTTGGGGTCGGGAATCGGCGGTCCTTCTTTCGACAGCGGCATACTGTCGATGTTATTGGATTTAGGTTGGCTCGGGAGTTTGTTCTATTTAAGTGGCTTGCTGGGACTTCTATCTAGGGTTGTGCAAATGCCTCTAAAATCCGCAGACCCATTCCCTAGTGCTGCTCGCGCTATTGCTTTTGCAACGTTTATTCAAATTCCTTTAGGCAGACCTCATGTGGAAGTCCAAGGTACCGTTTTGTGGGGATTTCTCGGTCTAGCGCTAGCGAGCCACAAATATTATCAAAATCAAGTTAAGGTTTTAAATAATTCTGGGTATAATTCATGAAAATTGCTGTTGACAAGATTAAAAACTGGATTTTTGTTACAGGAGTGCCTCGTAGCGGCACGACATTTGTAGGAAAAATTCTTAGCCTGCCGCTGCAAGTTGATTATATCCACGAACCTTTGAATCCTCAATGTGGCTTGCCCGAAATTACTAAGTGGTATCGCTATTTTGGTTCCGATTTTGATTTTGAAGAAATGCAGTGCGATCGCGCGATCGCGCGGATTTTTAACTACGATTTAACGTTAAGAAGTAATATTCCTCAAAAAGACCCGTGGCACAGACAAGCCATGAAAAAATTAATCGGCAGTCGGGGACCTTTTTACCTCTGCTTAGCCAAACTTAATCCCTTTCATACGGCAGCAATCCTTAAAGACCCGATCGCGCTTTTTTTAACCGAGTACCTTTATTTTCGTTTTCAAGTCAAACCCGTTATTATTATCAAACATCCAGCCTCATTCGTTGCTAGTATTAAACGGGTGAAGTTTTCTCCCAGTCCCGATAAAATTAGCGATCGCGATCGCTTAACACAAGACTATTTCGCCAACGAACCCGACTTTCTCTATCGCACCTGGGCCGACCCCGTACAAGCTGCTGCCGCCTTCTGGCGCATTGCTTACAAAGTATTGTTAACTCAAGCGAGTCAATATCCCCATTGGCAAGTCATCACCCACGAACAAATTAGCCAAAGTCCAGTTGCTACTTTTCGCCAACTTTACCAAAATCTTGACCTACCGTGGTCATCGTCAATCGAACGCAAGATTATTAAACAAACTCAAAGTAGTAATTCCACTGAAGCTAAAGCAGGAGTCGTTCAAGACTTTAAAAGGAATAGTGCGGAAATCTTTGAAACGCGGCGTAATTCCCTATCCTTAGAGGAAAGGATAATTATTTTTGAAATTGTTAAAGATGTCGCCCTCAATATTTACCCAAAAGAAAGCTTTGCTCTAGATGATAAGATAACGCTGTAGGATTTTAAAAAGAAACATGGCATCTATCCGATTTACAGACGTTACCGATCTAGCCGGCATTGACTTTGTGCCGGGATTGAGCTTTGGCGCTGCTTGGGGAGATTTTAACGGCGATTTATTGCCAGACTTATATGTCGGCAACCATTTTAATCCAGCTTCTCTCTATTTAAATGGTGGCGATGGAACGTTTACGGATATTGCTGCTGATGTTTTTCTCCAAGCTCGCCAAGGAGATACTCATGGAGCAGCTTGGGCGGATTTTGATAACGATGGAGATCAAGATTTAATTCAACTCGTCGGCGCTCAAGAAGGGCGGGGAAGCGACCCCAATAAGCTCTATATTAACGAGGGGGGTAAGTTAGACGACCGAGCAAAAGAGTTAGGAATTGACTATCCTTTAGGACGAGGGCGCACTCCTTTGTGGGTAGACTTCGACAACGATGGAAAACTCGATCTCGTCGTGACGGCTGTCGAACGCGAAGATGCGCCGCCAAAGATTTTTCGTCAAACGAGTGCGGGTTTTGAGGATGCCAGTTTAGCGACTGATTTTATAGCCTCTGACCTTCGCTTTGCTCTTCTTTCTGACTTTTCTGGAGACGACCGTTTAGATTTAATTAGTGTCGGAACAACGTTGAATTCGCCTTCGCGAGTCACTGTTTTTGACATCACATCAGCTCCGTTTTCAGATATCACGACCAATGTTGTCAAACCCGTTTCAGATAATGCCATAACCATTGCAGACTTCAACGGCGACTTGCTACCCGATTTTTATGTTACCCGAAACCGCAAAGATGCTAATAACGGTTTTTTTGACGATCTTTTATATATAAATACGAGTCAGGGATTTATCGAACGCGGAACTGAAGCAGGGATTAACGCTATTCCCCATCCTGGAAGAAGTGTTGTTTCTGGAGATTTCGATAATGATATGGATGTAGATATTTATATTGACGGGACTACCAATCAAAATCAAGCCAATATTTTTCTAGAAAACCAAGGGGATGGCACCTTCGAGGCAATTCCAGATGCGGCTGGAGCAGCAGGTACCCTTAAAGGGCGCGGCGACTCAGTTATTACGGCTGATTACAATTTAGATGGCTTTCTCGATCTTTTTTTAGTTCACGATTTTGCCCCCGACCAACTATTCCTCAATCAAGGAAATGAAAACCACTGGTTAGAGATTGATTTGGAAGGCGTTGTTTCCAATCGAGACGGAATTGGCGCGCGCATCTTTGCAACAGCAGGAGGTGTGACGCAACTGCGCGAACAGGCAGGAGGCGTTCAACGTTTCTCTCAAAATCATCAGCGAATTCATTTTGGACTTGCCGAACATTCGAGCGTGGAAGAGTTAGAAGTTAAATGGTCTAGCGGCATCGTACAACGCCATCGAAATGTACTTGCTAACCGCGTACTTCCTATTGTGGAAGGAGAAGGCTTAGATGGCGACGATCTCTTACAGGGAACTCGCAACAATGATACTTTGAAAGGTCATAATGGTAGGGATACTCTCAATGGCAGTACCGGTAACGACGATCTCGATGGGGGAGGGGGCAATGATATCCTGAGAGGAAGTTGGGGAAATGATATTCTCACAGGCGGTTCTGGGAATGATATCTTGGTTGGAGGAAAAGGGACTAATATTTTAACTGGAGGAGAAGGCAAAGATAGATTTGTTTTTAATGTATTGAGTCGCGAAATTGATTTGATTATGGATTTTTCGACCTTAGAAGATACCTTTGTTATTAAAGCTAGTGCTTTTGACTCCAAATTGACTAGAGGAACAATCGAACAAGAGCAAATGGCGCTAGGAGCTACCGCTTCTGATGCAAACGACCGCTTTATTTATAATCAAAATACGGGCGCACTTTTCTTTGATGGGGATGGTGTTGGAGGAAATGCTCAATTTCAAATAGCAACTCTGTTTAATCGAGCAGAGTTAAACTTTTCCGATATTCGCGTTAGCTAGCCTAATAATTACTACTAAGTCAGCGCTGATGAACAACAATTTTGCTTTAATTATTGGGGCGATGAAATGCGGCACCACTAGCCTCTTTCATTATCTCGCCGAACATCCTCAAATTACCGCAGCAAGTGATAAAGAACCTCATTTTTTTTCTGAGGAGAGCAATTCCGAAAAAAAACTTGACAAATATCGCTCGCTATGGCAGTGGCAACCCGAACATCGCGTTGCACTAGAAGCTTCTACCACCTATACGATGCACCCTAAATACGAGGATGTTCCAGAGCGAATTGCGCGCGTAAAAGATGCCGATTTTCGATTTATTTATATTATGCGCCATCCTTTTTTGCGCGTTGAGTCCCACATCAGACATCTGTTAGCTGAAGGTTATCAAAATACCGTAGAAGTCATTGAGGAACATTTAGCTTTTTCTGAATATGCGAGACAACTGGATCGCTATGTGGAACTGTTTGGACGCGATCGCATTCATTTATTACTACTAGAAGATTTGCAAAATAATCCCCAAACAGAACTGTGCCGAATTTGTCAATTCTTAGGGGTGGATTCGGACTATATCTTCGGAAATATAGACCTGGTTATGAATAGTAAGTCAACTCTCAATTTACATCCGACAATACGGCAAATTTATCGTATTCCGACTGTTAAGTCAATAGGACGCTTGATTCCGCCTAAAATTCGGCAAAAACTTTACAATCCACTCAAGAGCGGAAAAATTCAAGATGTTCGATTGAGCGATCGCGATCGCGAAATAATTTTCGAGCGATTGCAACCGGATTTAGCAAAATTGCAAGCTACATATGGAGTTGATGTCGCTCAAAAATGGAAACTCCCTTTGTCGTGAAACTCTTGGATTTACGTGCCGCCCAATGGGGTGGGTGTAGCTCTTTTTAGCTTTTGCTTTTTTTTCGGAATAGATATAGCAGTCCTACATTAATTGTGGGGCGGCGAAAGACTAAATCCCTTGCAGGATAAGACTTCTGGCAGCGAAAAATCCAGCAACCTATTTAGGATTGCTATAGAACTTCAAAAAGGTAATGATAATCGAAAAACCTATTTTTATTCTAGGATCTCAAAGGTCGGGAACGACTTGGTTAGCTAGGGCTTTTGAACAGCATCCAAATGTTGCTTATTGGCACGAACCTCGATATGTATGGATTTGGGGGAACTTTAAAAAGCCGGATGACTTACTTACAGCCAAAGACCTCAATCCAAAAATAAAAAAGCACATTATTAGGAAATTTAGTCAGTTTCTTCACCAGCAAGAAAAACAGCGTCTTTGTGAGAAAACACCGAGTAACTGTTTGCGAATTTCCTTTATTCGCGCAGTTTTCCCAGATGCAAAAATCATTTTACTTCTGAGAGATGGTCGTTCCGTACTGAGATCGACTCGACAATCTCTTGTCACTCAAGGGGGACTGGGATTAAACTGGACAAATGTACGACGCAAGATCGAGAAAGTGCCTCCTGGGGAATGGTATCTTCTTCTCCCTCGCATTGGGTCTTTTATTAAAAAGTTATTGGGCTTGAAAATACAATTTGCTGGGGTAAAACCTCCGGGCTGGCAAGAATGGATCGGGCAAACATCTGCTAATGTCTTACTAGCGAAACAATGGGCAACAACCATTGAGATAGCTGTTAAAGAAGGGAGAAAGCTACCGACTGAAAACTACTTGGAATTGCGATATGAAGAATTAATTTCTGCTCCACCAGAGCTTTTGAAACAGCTTGCAAACTTTGTTGAAATCGAAAATTTCGCTCCAATTTCAGATTATATTGACAACACAGCCGATCCGCCGCGAGCTTATCAATGGAAAAGCGAGCTGGAGCAGACGACTCTTGATGAAATTAGGGAGATAATGGAGCCGACTTTAGTTAGACTCGGCTATAGTTGGGAGTAATTGAGCTGGAAACGTAGCATTTCTCAAATGAGCGAGGCCCGCTGCCGTCTCCTTACTTATCTATAATCTCCCTTAATAAAAAGTGGGTATCGGGGAAGCCAATTTGATTGTACCTACTAGCCCTAATACCGGAAAAGAGTTGCCATAATTTGGAAATTGCCGACTAACGGACGACTGACGACTGTGCCTCTCTCACCCATCGCTGCACGATGTCCACAGACGGACATAAATCTTGGCGTTGCATTGTGGCGACTTCCATGCGCAGGATTTGGCGGTGTAGGCGATGAACGGGGGTTTTGGCCAATTGGGAAATGGAGGCGATGCCCGAGTGGAGGAGAACGCCGCAGTATTCGCACCCAACGCTGGGGAGTTGGGCGAGGTCGGCGAGGGCAACCCATTTTTTGAGGTGTTGGGGGTGGAGGTGGAGTCGTCCGGCGATCGCGGCCTTGTCTTCGGCAGTTTTCGTTTCCGATAACAGTTGTTGAGTTGTGGTGATGCCGCAGGTTTGGAATTTTTCTCGTTCTGGCAGACTCAGGCCTGGCAACTCCGCGATCGCCCAATTACAAGTTTGCATACAATCTAGCCTCACTCCGCCATACTATCTTTAGCTACTACTCTACCTCATCCACCTCGGGTTCTTCGTTTTCTTCCATTTTGACCGGTAATTGGGCGGTAATCTCGCCTTCGAGTGGGGGGAGGGGACACCTTGGTGCTTGTTCGTTGCCAACGGGGTTACAATCGCGCCCTTGGCTTGCTTCGGGTTCGGCTTCTTGGATTGCTCTTTCCTCTTCTTCCCCGCGCCACGGCGAATCGTAACGATTCCACGGCAAAATGGGTTTGTCGGGAAGTTTATTGGTCAGAACGGTGATATTATCGGGGTCGGGCTGGGGTAGAGCAAATTCCCCTTCTTCGTCGGGTCTCCCTTCAGACAGGGGTTGGGACGGGTCGTTGACCGACTCGGAGGAAGAATCGCGTTGGAGATGAGAGGATGTAGATTGCGTATTCATCATAATCTCAGCATAGGCTAAAACTAGGAGTTTAGGGACAGGGCGGGAACAAAATAGGCGGAGACAACGTGCAGCATAATCGTGAAAGCAACTGTCCACGTTCCATAAGCGGCGTAGGTTAAGGATTGTGAAATATCGTCAAGGCGCTGTTTATTAATTTGATAGGTTTGTACGAGATTGACCATCATTTTCAGATGATATTCTTCGGGGGTCAAGGGCAAATAGCGCTCTAAAAACTTCTGGTCGCCTAAGTTGGGACTGACGGCAACCTGACGGGGCAAAAAGGCGTTGATGAGTAGGGTAAAGTTTACCAAAAATCCTAAGATTTCGCTCAAGGCAAACAGACTGGGCATAAACATCAGGCGCGACAGGGTTAAACTGGTTAGGAGCGCTCCATTGACGACAAATAAGATATTCAGTTTGGTGGTGAGGTTATGACTTTCTTGTCGCTGCTGTTCGAGAACCGATCGCACGTCTCGGGCTGCGAGGGACACGGTGGGGCGAACTTGGGTCTTTTTTTTCTCTTCGGGTTTGGGCGATTCTGCGGGGGGGCGATCGCTTTTTGGGGCGGGTTCGCTGGGTCGAGGAGGGGGAGTGGCGATCGCGTTTTCAGGGATCGGCGCGACAGGCGTTGATGAGAGCACGGGCGATGGTGTCTGTTCCATTACTTGGCAAGGAGGTAGATTGACGGGGGGGGTGGAGAGTTTCGTTTAGGAACTCCCAATGGCTTTGGAAAAATGCTCCTGGGGGTAAAATTTGGTGAAATGCGTAGTTTTGAATCCCTTCTATTAACAGAGGAGATTCCGCAAATCCCGCGCGCGTCAAAGACACCACGGGAACGCCGAGGCGCAACGCTTCAGAGAAGGTACTATATCCGGGTTTGGAAACAATCCGCCCGCAAAACGGCATGAAATCGACGGGGCGGTACTGGCGATCGCGAACGACGATTAAATTGGCTAACTCCGGCGCTCGATGGTCGAAGGTAATAAATTGCCAGTCGGGAAAGTCCTTTATATTATTGTAAGGAATTTGTTGCAGTCCGAGACCGCCAAAGGTGAGTAAAATTGTCTTTTCTACCGCCGCAGTCCACCCAAAGGTATCGCGCAACACCTCTTCGCTAAAGTGGGGCGTTCCTCCTGTCAGTCCGACATCGGTAATCTTGGGAAAAGCACTCATGGGTTCGTGGAGGGGAAGGCGAAAAAGGCGATCGCACTGTTGGTAGCACTCTCCAATCCAGTCGGCGATTTCGGTAAAGTCTTCTCCCCAGTCGCGATAAATAAAATCCCAGCCAAAATTACTCATCATCCAGCAAGGAACGCCTGCTGCTTTGGCGATGGGGGCGGCGAGAAAGGGAACGTCGGCTAATACCAGTTTGACTCGATTGGTGCGAATATAGTCCGATTCGGCAGCGATAATTGAGTTTTGTCGGGCGCGAATTTGCAGTAGTTTTTCCCGCGTCGCATTTTTATCCATTGTCATGCTATCTGATTGGACGACTCCGAGATCGAAGGCACGCGATCGCTGAATAAAATCGCCGGGAATATAGGATTCGAGCAGCCAACGGGGAGCTGTTGTGACTAAAATGAGTAAAATTTCGGGGTCGAGTTCTTGAATTCGGGCGGCAACTGAAGCGGCGCGAACGGCGTGACCGAAACCGTGAGCGGTAATGGCAATGTAGATTGTGGGAGTCATTGAATAATGAATAATGAATAATCACCTATTCTTAAAACAAGAGGATTGGAATCCAGGAAAATCTACGCTCGATTTCTTCGTTCACGAAGAGGTCTTATACCTAATTATTAATTTATAGCTTCTCAAAGCCTCTTCCATTCTTCCATTCTTCCATTCTTCCATTCTCCCATTTCACCCCCTCCTTGGGTAAATTGGGAGCGCTAATCCAATTTCAGCAGCCAAAATCCCGTATCCGTCATTCCCGAATCGTCGGGCTGTACGAGGAGGAAATGTAATCCTCGAGCCGCTTTCTGGCGGTCGTGGAACCGGGTTGCCGATCGCGCTACCTCTGCATCTTCGTAGGTAATTGCAATCCAGCGATCGACCAATCCTGCCTCCAACACTAACCCTCCCGATTCTCCTACCACTGTGGGAATCGACTGGAGGGCGACGGGACGCGCGTCTTGCAACCAACGGGCGAGACGCATCGACTGTCTGCCTCCGTAAATAATGACCCCCGGAATGGGCGTTGTAGAGGCTAAGTCGAGATTGAGGGGATGGAGATCGTCGGGCAAATCGAGGATGGGGATGGGGCGATCGCGAAATGTTTCGACCACTTCCCCGGCAGGAAGAGTGGCAAAGCGCCATTGGTCTCCCCAGAGATAGTCGGGTAGCGCTTGGGGAGGCGGTTTTTCGAGCGCGATCGCTTCCTCGCCCCAACGCTGTTGTAAGATGCTCTTTAAAGCGGTTGTACGACGAGTGACTTCGACCCGCACATTTAACTTGGCGGCGGCGGCGGTTAACAACCCCAAGGACTGGGGACGAAATACTTGGATAACTTGGGGAAGCGTTCCTCCGGCAATGCGTTGTAGTTGGGACGCTAACCAATCGGCATTGGCTTGGTGTTGGGGGATGGCGATCGCGTCCAGGAGGATCCCTGCGCGATCGCATACGACCAATTCCCAAAGTGTTGCGCCGCGAGCGTCGTTTTGAGGTCGTTTATAAAAGTCAGCCTGCCAAATCTTCACGTTACCCTCGAGCATTCCGGCGCAATTATCTTAACTTCCATCACTTCCAGAAAACAAATGTTGCGGAGCGATCGCTAAATCTCTGTCCAGCCAGGAATTTTGGATATCCTTCGATAGATATTCGACAATTACGTCTAATTCGGTTATAAGCAATAAGCGAGGTTACTTGTCGAACCAAAGCCATTGGAAACCCAACCCGCACGGGGTTCGGCAATTTGAACCCAATTGCGACCGTTTGCCTCTCTTTGCACGGTTGGTGGATTATTGGTTAAGGTTACGCGATTGAGATAGTTGACTCCTCCGACATAAGTCGAGTTGGGACTGGGTTGGGAGCGAATGGCTAAACCGCCGGGATATACCACGCGGCGGCAAACGCTGGCTGAAGGGGGATTAATGGTATCGCAGTTCGTCAGGTTAACGGTATGCACAAAGCCTGAAGTTGGAGCGCTAATTGCAATAAACCCACTTAAATCTCCACTCCCCGAAAGCGTCACTTCACTCCCTCGAGGCAGCAGTTGCAGCGCCTCGCTGGTGGCATCGCCTTGGACAAAGACAGGCACTTGTTTGTTCACTTGGCGGCATTGACCGGCTAAACCTTGAGCGAGTTGCGTTTGGGGGGGATTTGCCAAGGCCGGGGGCGCGATCGCAGCCAGCGAAAAAACGGCTGTCATTAAATATTTCATCGACTTTTTTAACTCCTCGCTAACCAACGGCTCCTCTAAACCGCTTCTTATTTCGAGCTTACCATAAGGATGTATTCGCTGCTCGCAAAGCGACTTTGGGCTTAATTTTTGTCAGAGATCCACTCGAAAAAATGGGTTTTAATGAGAAAGCAATTTCCATTCCTAATTCTTTAAATCACTAAATCTTCATAGCATTTTCTCTTCCAAATGTAAACAGTTGTTGAATGTTTCTTATATTCTAAGAATTCACGCCTAATGTGGAATAGATACCGAAACCACGGTTTTCTGTTAAAACCCAATCTCCTCTGCCTTCTGCCTTCTGCCTTAGATCGTAACGATTCGACTTAATTCACATTTCTACGTAATTCCCCACTCGCGCCTTGAATTCTCTATGGGCGTTTTATGAAACGCCCATAGTTCTGACTTATGCTTCATGTAAAATTAAAGCAAAACCACAATCTTTCGCGATCTACAGACGTTTTATAAAACGTCCCTACTCCTTCACGTCCGATGCGATTTCTGCATTCTCTCCGAAGCTAGAAGTGTACAATTCCCATAAGAATACTATACCTTTTTAATCTCTATCCTATCTTCCAGTTCTTCAGGAGTTATGGACTCCTTTTCTAACCGTTGATGGAGAGGAGTTTCCGAAACTAGAGAAGGAACTTTACCATTCTCATTAGCATCTACGGCAATTTCAATTTGCTTGGGAATAGCAGCTAAGTTGAGACCTTCCTGGGCAAACCGTTTCTGAATCATGCGGATAATATCTTGGTAGACATTCCAAAAGTCATCTTTTCCTGCCCACCCACTGATGCCCAAACTGATGTAGTAATCTTCAATGAGCCACACAAAAGTTCCAGGAGCGGGATTGTCGAGAACTTTAGGATGGGATTTAACAAGTTCCAACAACATTTTCTCGACACTCGCGAGGTCTTCGTCAAAGTCGATTCGGAGCCACGTTTTAAATTGGCGAATTTCACTATTACTTAGGTTCTCAATCGTATCGCCCCAAACGACGTTATTGGGAACTGTAAAGAGCTGACCGTCGAAACCTTCAATTTTAGTGTTTGCTAGGGTGATGGAATCTACGATTCCCCAGAGACTGCCGACTTTAACTTCGTCGCCGACATCGAAGGGTTTGTAGGCCATAATCATCAAGCCGCTGGCTAAGTTCCCCAGGTTGCTTTGTAGCGCGAAGGCTAAGACAAAACTCACCCCCCCCAGTAGGGCTAAGACCGGACCGAGGCTAACGCCCAAGGCAGTCAGCGCGAGCAGAAACCCGACAAGAATTCCGCCGCGCTTGACAATCAAGACAATAAAGCGACGCATGAGGATAGAGAAACCGCTGAACTGAGAAAGGGACCGATTCAGAAATACGCCCAGGATTTGAGCAAAGGTGACGGTGATAATAAACACCCCCAGAAACTTAGCCGTATTGTTGACCCAGCGCAAACCGCCTTCTTCAGATTTTGCCCAACTGAGAAGTCGCAGTCCCAGTCCTTCAGCGTCTTGAACGTCGAGTTCGATACTGCTAACAGCCTGAATGTATTGGCGGTAGGATTCAGCACTGCCGCCTTTTCTCTCGATTTCGTCGAGGATGACACCAAAGCGATCGACAATGGCAGTCTGTTCCCCTTGCAGTTCGGTAACAGTAACGACGAGTTGATTCTTTGCCTCCGACTCTGCTTCGGCACTTTCTTCCAACTGTTCTGTGGTTTCTTCGAGCTGTTCTTGTTGTTCCTCGAGTTTCTCTTCGCTATCAACGACATCGGGCAAACCAGCAACGTTCTCGGTCTCGCTACTGTCAATTTCGGTGTCTTCGAGAATAGCCGTTGCGCGATCGAGTTCCTGGGAGGATTGTTCGCTGCTTTCAATTCCCAGTTCTTCGAGTAACTGTTTGAGTTCGTCTTGGACTTTTTCGAGCTGTTGTGTGGCTTCTTGATATTCTGGCGAGTCCGGCGGAGCCCCGGTTTGGTCTTCTTTCGCGTCTTCGACTGCCGCGATCGCCTCATCGAGTTTTTCGATCTTTTCGGTCGCCTCGTCGTAATTGAGGGAACCGGCAATCATCTCATCTCGCTCTCTATTCAGTTCCTCGATCTCTTTTTGGGCTCGCTCTAGATCGCCGGTATCCTTAGCTTTTTCCAAAGCGTCTTGCAATGCCTCGTCTTCTTTGAGTTCTTCGTTGGTTTCTTGGGCTTCTTCAACGGCTGCTTGAGCTTTTTTAAAGTTCTCTTGCGCTTCTTCTACCTTTTTAACTGCGGCTTCATATTCCGGCGAACCGCGCGTTGCTTCGCTTTGAAGTTTCTCAGCTTCTTCGAGGGCTTTCTGGGCATCTTCTAGAGCATTCGCGCCTTCTTCTTGCTTGGCGATCGCTAAGTTTTGACGCTTGATCGCTACTTCAGCCTGACTGATTTCCGTGGCTTTGGCTTGGAGTAATAGCATCCATCCGGCTGCTTCGTTTTCGAGTTCTGCGAGAGTCAGCGGTTTGACAATCAATTCGAGTTCGTCAACGGGAATATCGACCTCTTCAGTGGTTGTTGCTGCTTGGGCATCTCCCATTGGCGCTGGCTGAACTTCTTCGGTTGTTTCTGCTTCTTCAGCTTCGGGTTGCTCTTGCGATCGCACAGGAGAAATTCCGATGGCGAAGAAACAAGCGACTCCTGCGAGAATAATGGCGCGCACTCTGTAGTTCCTCATGAAAAAATTCTCTCCTCCAAGAATTCTAATGACCGTTTTCCCTACTTGTTAGTATTCTAAAAGTAAAATGCTGATTTTATATTAGCTTTTAAATGGATTAAACTCGAGCTTTTACAGCTTCCTACCGGAAACATCTCGTTGTTAAAGGGGGTCAGTACCCCAAAAGAGCCATAATTCGGATAAAATTCGCGCTTTTCCCTTCTTCGATGTCAAAAACCGTTCCAATTCAACCGCTCCTTCACCGCGTCGCTGCTGCCTTAGTCAGTAGTGCCATCGCCTTCTCGTCGTTTCCCCAACCGACAACGGCCCAAACCACCAGCTACTGTCGATTTGCTCCCGACGCGATCGCGGCAAAGGAAAATGCGCGTACCGCTTCTCTGACGGGCGATAGTAATGCCCAACAACGCTATCAAACCCTCGTTAAAGAACACGCCCAAGCCCTGCGCCGTTGCCGGGAACAAACTTGGCCCAAAACTCAAGCGATTTGGTTGCGCCTGTATCCTTGCGATGCGCGATCGGGGGCGATGGATGCACTTCTCGACCATATTGTCAACAAGGGCTACAACCAAATTCACGTCGAAGTATTTTACGATGCCAAAGTCCTGCTCCCCGCCAACAATAATCCTACGCCTTGGGTGCCGGTGGTGCGCGATCGCGGCGCGGAAAACGTCGATCTCCTCGCCACTGCCATTGCCAAAGGACGGGAACGAGGATTAAAAGTCTACGCTTGGGCCTTTGCCATGAACTTCGGTTACGGTTACAGCTTACTCCCCAACCGCCAGCAAGTCCTCGCGCGCAACGGCAAAGGCGAAAACAGCATCTCCTACGTCCCCGACGGCAATCAAGTCTTTATCGACCCTTACCATCCCCAAGCACAACGAGATTACCAGCAAATGGTGCAAGCGATCGCACAGCGCAAGCCCGATGGAATGCTCTTCGACTACATTCGCTATCCGCGCGGCTCGGGCGCTGCATCGGTGGCTGGGAGAGTACAAGACTTGTGGATATACGGCGATGCCTCCCGACAGGCGATTTTACAACGCGCTCTCAACAGTCAAGGACGAGAACTGATTGCGCGCTTTCTGCAAAAAGGCTTTGTCAGTGCCAACGACCTCCAAGAGTTACAAAAATTATACCCCAACGAATCTGGTCCCAACTGGCAAGGTCGAGATGCGTCAATTGGCAATACGCGCGAAGTGTTGCAAGGTCAATTGTGGCTTCTCAGCGTTGCTCATGCCGCCCAAGGAGTCCTCGATTTTCTCAATCGTGCCGTTGGCCCCTTGCAAAGTAATAATATTCCCGCCGGGGCCGTCTTTTTCCCCGATGGCAATAAGGGGGTGGGTCAACAGGGTTACGATTCTCGCCTCCAACCGTGGGATCGCTTTCCGGGGAGTATTGAGTTTCACCCAATGGCCTATACCATATGCGGCAGTCCCAATTGTATCGTTGAAGAGGTTCGGCGCGTTCTGAGTTTTGCCCCCGCCAACGCTAAAATTATGCCCGCTTTAGCCGGGTATTGGGGACGGCGCGACGGCAACCGCCCTTCCCTCGACGAGCAAATGGCAGCGCTGCGCCAACAAGTTCCGCAAATTAATGCAGTGAGTCATTTCGCCTATTCTTGGCAGGAACCGCAAATTGACCGTACTCGCCGTTCGTGTCGGTTGTAAATATACGTAAGAAGCGATAAACTTACAACAATTCTAACTCCTATACTCGGGGGCATCCCAACTGATGAATTCCTTCCTTGGGGAACCGAGTTTCATCATAATGGTGAAGTAAGTTAAGCTATTTGTTATTTTAGCTGAGTTAGGGGACCGACGGGCTTGCTCGCTTACTTGCGAAGAATTCGATATTTTCGCCCGAAGACAATGAGAGTAATAGTAAGCATTGATTTATCTCTTTCCATAGGCGAAGGGTGGGGTATCTATGTTTACTCCACGGCAGTCGCCACCTGCGGTTTAATAAGAGAGCCTTCGCAGATTTTGGCGTTCAGTTGGAGTATTGGGATGGGTCTTTTAGCGAGCATTGTGTAATTTGCGCTTTATAGCGCGACGCGATCGCTTCTCAAGCAATACCAACTATTTAACAAATCTTTTACAAACTCCTGAAACCAGCTCTAAGGAAAGCTTTCGTACTAAAAATGCCCGTTTATTCCCCTTTGGGATAGATTGACCATTGGTCACATTTAGATATATTTAGAGCCTAAGTCATAAGTATAGACTATTAATCGGATAGAATAATACGTCTCAAATTTTTGGAATTTGGTCAGCTTTTGCGCAGCTAATAGGATAAAGTTAAATTAATGAGAGATGAGATGGTGATTGATTTACTTGCCAATTGCCAACAGCTCTCGTGAGATTTCGAGGTGCTTCAACAATCTCCTACCCACGTTTTAAAAATCTAATTAGCGACAGCTCAGCGTTTGTTACGCTGCGCTGCAAGGATATGAAATGACTAATTTTTCAATCGCACACTCGTCGGAACTTTCTGTACGCTGCAGGAGCTTCCGCAGCCAACTCGATCTTCACCTCGGGTTTGTCGTGTTTTCCACAATTTATACCTGGTTTGCGGCATTGAAAGCGAGTAGGGTTCGGATTATACGTACTCATCGCTGGTAAACTATAGTGATAACAAGCAATTGCCAAAGAATCACCACTGATTAGCGCGATCGGAATGCGATCGCCGAAACGAAACTTTATTTTCCAGCACGCGACGCACCAGGATGCAGATTTACTCTTAGTAGCGGGTTAACTCGCTGCTTGCCCGCTGTTTTACCCAGGATTCGAGGTCATGCTTGCCCGCTATCCTGTACCCCTAATATCCGATTAAGGAGGAATTACAATATGGATTTTTTGACCGATTTTTTGACGCTCTTTCGGGAGAAGTTGCAGTCCCCGACACTTGGCTTTCTGATTGGTGGTATGGTCGTTGCCGCCGTCAATAGCCGACTGACTATTCCAGATCCAATCTATAAGTTCATCGTCTTCATGCTGCTCATCAAAGTTGGCTTGAGCGGCGGCATTGCAATCCGCGAAGCCGACATAGTGGATATGCTGTTGCCCGCAGCGTTCGCCGTAATAATAGGGATTCTGACCGTGTTTATTGGGCGCTATACGTTAGGCAAGCTGCCAAACGTCAAAGTCGTGGATGCCATTGCCACCGCAGGCTTATTCGGTGCCGTGAGTGGCTCTACCCTTGCTGCCGGCCTGACAATACTAGAAAGCGAAGATGTCTTCTACGAACCCTGGGCCGCCGCACTCTATCCCTTCATGGATATCCCAGCGCTCGTGACTGCAATTGTCGTAGCCAGCATTTATCTCAGCAAGCAGCGCGATAGTGCAGACGAGGCTATCAGCAAGCATGAATCTCTCGGCAAGCAGGAGTCTCTCAGCAAGCAGCGCGTTGCCGCAGGCGGATATCCCAGCGAGCAGGGCGGCACCGCAGGCGGGTATCCCAGCGAGCAAGGCATTACCGCAAGCGGGTATCCCAGAAAGCAGCCCGAGCGGGTCAAAATCTGGCCTATCGTGCAGGAAAGCCTCCAGGGATCTGCTCTATCGGCACTGCTGCTCGGCCTCGCTTTAGGCATTCTAACCCGTCCCGAAAGTGTCTACGAGAGCTTCTTCGATCCTCTCTTCCGCGGCCTGCTTTCGATACTGATGCTGGTCATGGGTATGGAAGCGGCCGCAAGGATCGGCGAGCTGCGTAAAGTGGGTCAGTGGTACGCCATATATGCCTTTATAGCGCCGTTGCTACACGGGTTCATCGCCTTCGGTCTCGGCATGATTGCTCACCGCCTTGCGGACTTCAGCCTTGGCGGTGTCGTAATCCTGGCAGTCATCGCCTCCTCCAGTTCGGATATTTCAGGGCCGCCTACTTTACGAGCCGGTATCCCGTCGGCTAATCCCTCCGCCTACATCGGCTCGTCCACAGCCGTTGGCACGCCGGTTGCCCTTGCCATAGGAATACCGCTCTTCGTCGGCCTTGCCCAGGCGCTGGGCGGCTGATCTCAGGCGGGTCGCGGTCTGCCGGTGCTTCCCTGTTCCGGCGACACGCGGCGGCATTGCCGTTTTGATGAAGCCTGTATCTCATACGAAAAACGGTATAGTTCAATGAATACACAAGTCGAGAGGTAACTAACATGAGCCAGCGCGCTAGCAAGCTCGTTATCGTCACGGAAAAGGTATTGCTAAAAAAGATCGCCAAGATCATCGACGAAGCCGGGGCTACCGGCTACACGGTGGTGGACGCTGGCGGTAAAGGCAGTCGCAACGTGCGCTCGTCGGGCAACCCCACCGTTTCCGACACTTACTCGAATATCAAGTTCGAGATACTCACTCGCAATCGGGAAACGGCTGTGAAGATTTCGGATGAGGTCGCAGCGCAGTTTTTCGACGACTATTCGGGCATTGCCTATCTCTGTGACGTGATGGAGGTACTGCACGCACACAAGTTCTGAACTTCTTCACCCAGCCAATTGAACCCAAAAAGCCGGGGCATGACTCTGGCTTTTTGATGGCCGTGTTTCGTACCTGCGGGACGTTGGCACCGGCGAGGAAGTCATTTTATCCGTCAAGCGAGTGGCATACAGCGCCTCGTTGTCTGTGAAATACAGCTTGCACTATACTATGACGACTCTCTCCTCGATTCAGTTAGGTAATACCAGATTAATCAAATTTTGCTATAACCCCATCTCCCCATCTCCCCATCTCCCCATCTCCCCATCTCCCCATCTCCCCATCTCCCCATCTCCCCGTCACTTGTTCCCAAATCTGCTAATATGGTAAGCGATCGATACGGCAAAGCGGACGTGGCGGAATTGGTAGACGCGCTAGATTTAGGTTCTAGTGTCTTTGACGTAAGAGTTCGAGTCTCTTCGTCCGCATTATTAGGCGAAAGAAGGTCGCGATCGCGATCGCTATACAATTTAGGCGAGAGATTGGGTCAACTCATAGGGCTGAATGAGAAGCTCGGCAGGAATGCCCAATTCCCGATTTAAGTTCCGAATCATCGAAATCTCCTGGGGGGTGAAACCCCGCCGTTTCGCGGCGGCTTGAATTTTTGCTAAAATGTACAAGTTCTGACTCGCGAAAACCAAGCGGTCGGGAATAGCACCTTGAAAACTGGATATATTGGGTTCCGTACAGAAAAGCTTGTATGGGTAAAATATCCGAGCATCGAGTATTAAGTCTTTTTAAGACACCGTACCGCAGGGCTTGCGGAATCGGAACTCTGCAACGGGTTGAAAGTCTGTGGACTCTGTGTAAGACAACCCCCCCCTTTGCCCCCCTTAACTAAGGGGAGCAAAGGGGGGGTCGCAACGGTGAGTGAAGCAGAAACTCAAATCGTGAGGTTTGGGAATCACCGTCTGTTTACGGCGGTGAGGATGTCAATTCCAAGGTTAAGCCCCGTTTCCGAGATAATACCTCAGAAACATTCGCCTGACTGCCCAAGCATGACTCTAAGTCGCGACGAGATCGTCCCAGAGTGTCCATATAATAGTGAATTGCTTCGATGGGATCGGGTAGAGGAATTGGAAATTGAACAGTCTCGTAAGCTTCCACCAACGTACTCAAGATTTCTAAGCGATCGCACTCCGGCGTATTAATAGGAGCATCGGACAATTGTTCGATCTCTCCATTAGCGCGCATCCTGAAGAGACACGAACATAATTTCTGCATTCTTTACAACAAAAATGCGAACTTTTCAGTTGTGATTTTAATCAAATAAAACTGTCGATCGCTTAAAAATATAAGGAGTAATTAAATATGACAAGTCAGCAACCCATTCCTACCGTTAAAGACGAATCGAGCGTCCAGGGAAACGAAATGATTGTTGCCCTCGACGTTCATAAATGGTACGCCAGCAACAAGTTTCACGTTTTGCGAGGGGTAAGTCTGACTGTCACCAAAGGCGAAGTGGTCGTCGTCATGGGACCGTCGGGTTCGGGAAAATCGACGTTTATTCGCACTTTCAACGCCCTAGAGGAGTATCAAAAAGGAAGAATTATCGTTGATGGCATCGAATTATCTCACGACTTGAAAAATATCGATACGATTCGTCGAGAAGTGGGAATGGTATTTCAACAATTTAACTTATTCCCCCACCTCAGCGTCCTGCAAAACGTCACCCTCGCGCCGATTTGGGTGCGGCGCAAAAAGAAAGCCGAAGCCGAAGCGATCGCGATGCAACTCCTGGAGAAAGTCGGTATCCTAGAACAGGCGAAAAAGTTCCCAGGACAACTGTCTGGGGGACAACAGCAGCGAGTTGCGATCGCGCGCGCCTTAGCCATGCAGCCCAAAATCATGCTCTTTGACGAACCCACCTCCGCCCTCGATCCCGAAATGGTGCGGGAAGTTTTGGATACCATGCGATCGCTCGCCGCCGACGGCATGACAATGGTTTGCGTCACCCACGAAGTCGGATTTGCGCGCGAAGTTGCCGATCGCGTCGTTCTCATGGCAGACGGATTGCTTGTCGAAGAAGCGCCACCCCACCAATTTTTTACCGAACCCCAACACGAACGCACCCAACAATTTTTATCTCAAATTTTATGATACATCTGTGTGTAGAGATTCATAGTCCTTGGCTTCGAGTAACTTAAGATCGCGAGCAAGTCTCCCGTTCCAGATTTGTTTTAAGCTGACGGCTGACGGCTGATGGCTGAATGCTTACGAACCAATGACCAATGACCAATGACAGTTCTCACTTCAACCACTACACTAGAGCCAGAGAGTTGGTGAGGAGGTTGCAGGTTGGCTTCATGTCAGCTTGAGGAAAGTCCGGGCTCCCCAAAGACCAAACTTGCTGGGTAACGCCCAGTGCGCGCGAGCGTGAGGAGAGTGCCACAGAAAAATACCGCCCGACATTTCCCTTTGGGAAGTTTCGGGTAAGGGTGCAAAGGTGCGGTAAGAGCGCACCAGCAGTATCGAGAGGTGCTGGCTCGGTAAACCCCGGTTGGGAGCAAGGTCGGAGGGACTAGGGTTGGTCTTTTCCCCGTCCCGTTTTAGGCGTACCGCACAGAGGTGTTTGGTAACAAACATCCTAGATAGATAACCTCCCCCCACCAAGTGTGGGGAACAGAACCCGGCTTACGTCCGACTCTCTTTAATTTTTCCGAACACGACAAGGGCCTCGAATAACGCTACAATATTCCTTCTAATGCGATCGAAAAATTAAGTCCTTATGCTCAATCCTAATTTAGAGGACATTCAACTCAATAAAGAAGAATACGAACGGTATTCGCGCCACATCATTTTGCCGGAAGTCGGGCTAGACGGACAAAAACGCCTCAAGGCAGCGAGCGTTTTGTGCATCGGCACCGGAGGTCTGGGATCTCCTCTCCTCCTCTATCTCGCCGCTGCTGGCATCGGACGCATCGGTATTGTCGATTTTGATATTGTCGATGCTTCTAACTTACAGCGTCAGGTGATTCACGGCACCTCTTGGGTGGGGAAGCCGAAAATTGAGTCGGCGAAACAGCGCATTCTCGAAATTAACCCCGCCTGTCAGGTGGATTTATACGAAACGCGCTTGAGTTCGGAAAATGCTCTCGCTATCCTCGAACCCTACGATGTCATTATCGACGGAACCGATAACTTTCCCACGCGCTATTTAACCAACGATGCGTGCGTGATGTTGGACAAACCCAATGTCTACGGTTCGATTTTCCGCTTTGAAGGGCAGGCAACGGTCTTTAACTACGAAGATGGACCGAATTATCGCGATTTGTACCCAGAACCGCCGCCGCCAGGAATGGTTCCTTCTTGTGCAGAAGGAGGCGTTTTAGGCGTTTTGTGCGGTATTGTCGGCACGATTCAAGCGACCGAAGCCATTAAAATTATTTTAGGGAGCGGCAATACCCTCAGCGGTCGTCTGCTGCTGTACAATGCCCTTGAGATGAAGTTTCGGGAGCTGAAGTTGCGACCGAACCCCGAACGGCCGGTTATTGACAAGTTGATCGATTACGAGCAATTTTGCGGAATTCCCCAAGCTAAAGCACAGGAGGAACAACAACGCATGGAAATGCAGGAAATGACCGTTGGAGAGTTGAAGGAACTCCTCGACGGCGGTGGAGATGATTTTGTGTTAATTGACGTGCGCAATCCCAACGAGTACGAAATTGCCAAAATTCCCGGCGCAACGTTGATTCCACTACCGGAAATCGAAAAGGGTCCGGGGGTGGAAAAGGTGAAGGAATTGCTCAACGGCCATCGTTTGATCGCCCATTGTAAAATGGGAGGACGTTCGGCTAAGGCTTTGGGTATCCTGAAAGAAAAGGGGATTGAGGGAACGAATGTCAAGGGTGGAATTACGGCTTGGAGTCGAGAGGTCGATTCTTCGGTTCCCGAGTATTAACCGCAGGTTTTCGGAGGGGAAAGTCGGTCTTTCCCAAGAGGAAGGGCGTACTTTCCCTGGCGATTTGGGATTTTTAATGTGTAATTTCTATGAAACAGTTTTTGAGTCGTTTTCGCATTGGGGCGATCGCAATCTTGCCCGCAGTTAGCTTCGGTTTTCCCCGACTCGAACCAGCGCAGGCGATTGATAATAATCCTTTCGAGACGTGCGCGGTAGAATTATTAGAAGCGCGGGTGAATCCGACAGCAGCCTCAATTGCTTGTTCGGAAGCGCTCTTGCCCGAAGATTTGTCCTGGTGCGTTCTCAAGATTTTCGAGCAAACACCCCTTGAAGGAAATGTTGCTCTCGACGCTTGTTTTCGAGTGCGGCGACCCATTGATTTAGCCGACTGTACCGTTTACATAAGCGATGAATTTCAAGAACGCGATCGCATTTTTGAATCACCCGATACCCAACAATCCTTCGCTCGTTCCGCCCTCGATACCTGTCGGCGCAGCTTGCTACCCCGGCGGTTTGCCGAATGTGCCGTCGGTTTGAGTCGGGAAGTCGCCATCTCTGCCCCCGAAATTCTCGATGCCTGCATCTCAGCAGAAGCCTATCCCGCCGTCTTGTTCCCCCGACGCACCAACTAACGTCGCGTCAACTGTTTTTTCCAACTCCAACCCGCGAGTTAAAACAATGTCCGCATATGCCCTACCCATCGAGATCGTTTTATTTCAACTCCTCGCCCTACTCGTGGCGATTTCCGTTGAGGCGATTGTTTTTTACGACCGGTTTGTGCTAACGCGCAGACAAAGTGTTGAGTATTCAATCATTCTCAACTTATTTTCTGCGATCGCGACTTGGGGGCTTTTCTTTGTTGTCCAAAAACTGTTGCCAGAAACCCTTCGTTTAGAACTCATTAGTCTGACCTTTTTAGGAGAGTTTTTTAGAGGGGTTGACATTATTTCCGTTCCCTCAGTTTTAATGCTCTTGGGAACCATAAACTTTCTCTTTATTTGCATCGTTGAATTGAGCGGCAGTTCCCTACTACAAAGACTGGCATCAATCGAACCCACCAAAAGACCCGAAGCCTCCGTTTCATCCTCAACAGGGAACGAATCGAAAAAGAAAGCACCTCCGTTGATGACAGTTTTAGCCTTAAACGACCCCGATAAAGCCGTTACCCTACTGACAGCCAATACATTCAGTAATGCCTTAATCTTCTTATTATTTTGTATTTTGCGTTTCCTAGCTTAGGGAAGCTTATCTTTATGAAACCACTTCTCGATTTACTCCAGCCTATCTTAGACTGGCTCAAACAGTTCCCCGGTCGCTCGGTGGAAACCGCGAAAAAGACAGGGGAAAAGCTAAAGCCGCCGAAGCTCTATTCTTGGCAAAGTGCACTCATCCTCAGCGTAGTTTTGGGACTTTTTTCTCTCATTGCTATTGGAATTTTTGGGATTTTTGCCGCTCTTTTCGGACAAGCGTTTTTGCTTGTTGCGGTTTTTTTGCTTTGCACCGAAGCGGCATTTATTGGAACGCCTTGGCTGATTGCCGCCTTAATTTCGGCGTTTCTTTACCTCAATTTGCGCCATTATGACATCTCCAATGAAATTGCCAACCTAGCTATTGTCGCGTTCCCTATTATTGCAGCAACCCTTGCCTTGTTGCCCATGTTCATAGATAAAGAAAACAACGATCGCGCGGCAAAATGGAAAAATGCCCTTCTAGTTTACGGCGTTCATATTCTCGTTGCTTGTTGGATTCAACTTTACTTTGTCATGCAGGGATGGCTAGAGGAATATCCCAGTCTAATGGCTGAAAACTTTAATCGCAATTCGCCTGCCGTCGTCAAGATTAACTTTCAACGAGAACCCGTCCCCTCTAAGGGAACCGCACTTTTAGATAAGATTGGCGAAGAACTTAGCCGACAACTCAACGACCAACCTTGGGATACGATCAAACCGCTGACTCCCGACAAACTCAGCGCGCGCATCAATACGATTAAACAAGCTGTAGGTGCTGAGGTTGCTTCGCCTGCAGAAAACGCATTGTGGAGGGTTCAAAAAGATATTATTCCTGAAAGTTCGGGCTATATCGTTTACTTAGAGGCATTGTGGGAAGGCCCTAAAAATCAACTTCAAAAAATTGATAGTGCTAAGTTATGCAAAGTGTATCAGGGTTTCTCTAAGGTGAATCAATTCCGAGAGTCTGTGGGAATTGTTGAGTGTCAACCCGCCCGTAAAGTTAAACCAATTATCGGAGAGGGAGATTAAGAATTCGCGCATTCAAAAGATATTTGACCTCCCGGCTTCTAGCTTAATTTCAGAAGCGAAAAGACTTGCCGAATTCCTCAGTATAACAGACGCGCTCGGCACCGAAACGTCCGCCGTAGGCTTTATCAGGCTCATCTGCATAGCCCAACGCTAACAAACAGCAGACATCAACTTCATCCGGAATCTTAAACGCTTCTTTTACCTGTTCTGCCACAAACCCTTCCATTGGACAACTATCAACGCCGAATGCTTTTGCCACAATGGTTATGTAAGCAACTGCTATCATTGTATGACGATTTGTCCAAGTTTCAAGCGCATCGAAACTCGGTTTGTTTTCAAATAAGTTGGGAATGGCGGAACGCAAATATTCGGCATACTTGTCATTGAGCGCGTCGTTTTCTCGCGCGAGGTCGATGACCGATTCGATATAATCGCTTTGATTGATTCTGCGATCGCCACAACAAATTAACACGACTGGCGCTTCGGTGACTTGACGTTGGTCGAAAGCACAAGCGCGCAGCTTTTTTTGATTCGCCTCTTCCCGTACTACCACAAATCGCCAAGGTTGTAAATTAAACCCCGAAGGCGCTTGTATCCCCAGTCGCAAAATTTGCTCGAAAATGACAGGGGGAATGGGATCGCTGCGAAAAGAACGGGCGGCGCGACGCTGTTCGATGGCGTGTCTTAAATTAATCGTAGGTTGGACAGTCATGGGTACATCTCGCCATTAGGAACTTTAGCATTGTCCCATATTTGGGCGAATCCCTGAAAAGGCGATCGCGTCAGTAAGGCTTTCGTCCGATAACGTTTCCAGGAGGATTGTAATTGCACACCCAAACCTCCCGTCCGTTTTCTCGCGCCATCGCGCATCCCACCTCAACCGTATTGCGCCAAACTACTTGGGTGTAGTGACCGCACATCTCGCCCGGAGCGCAACGATTGGTACGATAGTTGTAATGGCGAACCTCATTCCCCCACATTTCAACGACGCGCGCCGGACTCAACTGTTGACCGCTAGCGGACGCTAAGTTTTCGCCGTAGGGAGAGGAGGAACGATGCTCGAATTTATTTTGTGCTAAGAGATAGTCTGCCCATTGTTGGGCATAAGTTGCCAGTTGCGACGACCAACGCAGCGGCGAAACGCCAACTTTAGCGCGCCATTGGTTGTGTGCCTCCAGCATTTGGTCGATGCCTGCTTGGGTGGAAAGATCGTAAATATTGGTGGAGAGTCCTGCGCGCTTTGCTTCGTCGAGGGAACGAATGCGATCGCGACTCACCCCTTCCTCGTTGCGGTTGTCTTCTAGATAAACCACACTATAGCGTTCTCCCGTATCGCTGCGCCAATTCCACCCTGCCAAACGCGCCTCGCGCCAACGGTTGTTGCGCAAAACGTAAACGGGTTTGCCATCTAAAGGAATTGTCGGTTCAGACATCGGTTTAATTTTTATTAGATTTTGAGGAAGTTTTGGAGCGATTTTAGCGATCGGTACGGATATTTTACCAATTAATTATTAATTATAAAACGTATACACAGGTGAAACTTCCGTACATCGGTTAAGCAATAGCGCGCTCGTGAATTAAGGAATCTATCGCTTGTTTAAAAAAAAGCTGACTTTCATTTCTGAAAATTGTTTCGTCGAGATTGACTCGTTCTAGCTTTTGGCTAATGCTTTGACGATATTCCTCGTCATGAATTAATTTTAAGGTCAAACTTATATATTGTTCGACATTCGTCGCGATTAATTCTGTCAAACCCACTTCACGCAACATCTGCGAACCAATTCGATTATACCACTTTTTCCCTTCAAAAGTAACAATGGGTTTTCTGAGATATAAGCTATCAACAATAATATTACAACCGCCAAATGGATAAGAATCCAGACAAACGTCTCCTTCTTCCATAATCTCCATGTAAGTTTCATAAGGCTGATTCAAAATAACTTCAATATTACTTTCTCCCAGCAGTTTTCCTAAATCGGCGACTAAAGGGAGAATTCCGTTTTTTTCGGAGGCGGCATGACCGGGATAAAATCGAAACAATAAATTGACGCGCGCGTTATTTAGAATTTTTTGTAAAGACGCGATTAGGGGATAATTAATTTTGTGGGCATACCAGGGGCAGTTAACAATTAACTCAGAACGCCGTTTTTTAATATTTTTGATTTGATAATCGGGCTTCTGATGGTTCGCACCGTAACCGGGCAATAAAACGAGTTTCTCTGAGTAATTGGAGTCAGCGTCTTCTGCAATTTCTACATCTGTACCGCTAATAAAATAATCGATTTGCGACCCAAAGGTACTCACCGAATGTCCCAAACCACAAACTTGAATTGGGGCGAGTCTTAAGTTTGCCAAAATAATACTTTCTTGATTCATACCAACATCGGGATAGAAGACAAGGGCAAAATCGTTGACTCGAATTGAATCTAGATTTAGATTGCCATCGATAAAGTTGACGTATTTAATTGTTTTAAAATGAGTCGTGCTTAAATTATCGTTAGGCACTCCTAAATGCACGAGAGTTAGGTCGTAATCCTCTTTTAAAGATTCAATAAATCCAGAAAATATTCGATAAGCTGAATGTCCGGGAATCCAATAGGCAGTAATAATGGCTATTTTTCTAGGATTGGGTCGATTTTGAATCCCGGCAGTTTGGCAAAATTGACTGTTTTGAATAGTTTGGTTAATTTTTTGCTTGATAGCGCGATCGTCATCGCCGTTGATATAAGTCGAGCCGAAATAAAGGTTAGTTAGTTGATAAAAACTTGTTAATTGGGTAAAATCAATTTCGAGATGCTTTCTTAAATTCTGGTAAATCGTCGGATTCGCCATTCCATAGCGGTAAGCTTCGCAAAAGTAAGAATACCACAGCTCGGTTAACTTCAAGTCTGCTTCAAAAAAGGCTTGACAATTTAAAAAAAATGTGTTGCGAGGAGAATATAACGTTAAAATTTTAGCAAGATTTTTGGGTTGATGAATTAGAATTTTTAAATATCCGTCTGTTGTCTTAAAGTCGGAGATCGCAACTAAATTAGCTAGCGTTGGATTAAGTTGTATGAATCGAACGATATGACTTTTATGTAAAAGATAATCGGGCTGAGTAAAAAAGTAAAGAAAGTTTTTTATAAAAACATTTATTTGATGTCGAAGGACGGTCGAAATAGTGATATAAGTCTTTCTTTCAAAATGCTCTATAATTCGTATAAACTTTTCGGAGAGCTTTACATATTCTTGTTTTTGGTAAAGCTCAATCCAGGTTTGAGGTTCGATTGGGAGTTGGTTCGATTCCATTGTTGAATAGCAAAATTTAAATGAAAATGCTATATCTTGAATCTAACCGAAACTAGCTTGGAAGACAATAATGGAAACTGAATCGCGCTTACAACTGACAATCCGCGCCGCTTGCGAAGTGGCAGCAGAACGACAGGCGAGTCTCGAGAAACAGCTAACTGGGTTGAAATAACGGGAGGGAAGAAGATGAACGATCTTGTCTTTAAATCAGCCAGCGAACTGGCTCGAGGAATCCGCGATCGCGAAATTTCAGCCGTCGAACTAACTAGCGCTTACCTGGATCGAATTGCCCAATATAACCCAAAACTCAACGCAATTTGTACCTTAGACGAAGAAAATGCCCGCATCCGTGCCAAGGAAGCCGACGAAGCTTTAGCACGAGGAGAAAACTGGGGCGCTTTACACGGCGTACCCATCACCATCAAAGACATTTTTGAAACCGCAGGACTGCGCACTACAGCCGGTTACATCCCCCTCAAAAACTACCTTCCCGCTCGGGATGCCACCGTTGTTGCCCGGTTGCGCGCGGCAGGAGCAATCGTTCTGGGGAAAACCAATCTGGCGGAATTGGCGGGCGACTTTCAGAGTACCAACTCTTTGTTTCCCAGAGTGAATAACCCTTGGAACCTAGATTGTACGGCTGGCGGCAGTTCGGGGGGAAGTGCGGCAGCGGTTGCAAGCGGACTTTCAGCACTCGATATCGGTAACGATATTGCGGGTTCGGTGCGTCAACCCGCTCATTTTTGCGGCATTTATGGCTTGAAACCAACCGATCGCCGGATTTCCACGGCTGGAGTTATTCCAGAAGTACCGGGAATGCCTTACTGTCTCCGGCAGATGATGACGGTGGGTTGTTTTGCGCGATCGCTCGAAGATCTTCGGCTGTGCTTTTCCTTAATCGCCGGTGCCGATCCCCGCCGTCCCGACGTACCGCCGATCGCGCTCGATAGGCCTTCGGGTAAGTCTTTGGGAGAGTTTAAACTGGCTTGGATTGACCAATGGCCGGAAGTCCCCGTCGCTGCTGACATTGGGGCGGCAATGGGCGAGACCGCGCAAAAACTCGCGATCGCGGGGACTCAAATCGAACGCTGGCTGCCCGAAAACTTCGATCTCTCGAAGATTTGGAACCTTTACGGACGAATGGCTGCCTACATCAACAACTACGCCCAACCCAAAGATTGGTACAATATACGGCGCAGCCTCGAATTACTCTTTCGGACTGCGACTCAAGGCGACAAAACGCTCCGAAACTTAGGAAATTTTAGCCGCTTTTTACCCGAACTTTTGAATCCCAGTTTAAGGGGATATTTCGAGGCACTCACCGAGCGCGATCGCGTCATTGCTCAAATGGACGAAGCTTTGGAACCGTGGGATGGGTGGCTCATTCCCGTCGCCGCAACGCCTGCGTTTG
>JAXHVQ010000219.1:0-5580 GCA_034189065.1 Cyanobacteriota bacterium | reverse complement strand
TGTGAAAAAATAAGTTATGTACATTGGTTTAAAGAGCTGATTTCACAATGTTAAAATCAAGCATTTATAGGATTTTTGTCTCTATTTTTAATGAGTTCAAAAGTACCATTCAACATTTCTGGCTTTACCCATACATAGCTAACTCATTCTTCGTAGCTTAAAAGAATTACTCGCCTATTATAAAGCGGGGCATCTTTTATGTCTCAATTTATGAAGCGAAACAATATTTAATCATTTTTGAAAAAGGCACAAATGACCTTTACAACTGAACGCGATTAGCATAAAATTGCCAATAATGCAAAGAAAATTAATTTAAGTTTTGCGGACAGTCCGTCAGGGAGGTACTGCCCCTCCTATAGCCGCGTTATCAGCACGGTGCTTCACTTTTTAGCCTCTGACGGACGAAAGGAAGATGGAGGAATCGAACCCCTACGACTTCAAGTCATACCCTGCGGTTCAAGCGCAGTTGCCGTCCCCTCGGCGGCATCTTCCAAAAAAGCGGAAACTGGAGGAATCGAACCCCTACGCACTTTGTCGTACTCCTGCTTTCGAGACAGGTTGCTGACCTTCAGCAGCAGCTTCCATTCATTATTCATTATTCATTATTCATTATTCATTGTTAAAGGGTGTCTGACGGGAGTTGAACCCGCTAATAACTAGCTTCACAGGCTAGCGTCTCCACCGCTTCGACTTCAGACACCATTTAGGAGTGAGGACGTTTTATAAAACGTCTGTAGAAACATTTCACAAAACGTCCTTGGTTGTGAACTGTCGAGTTTTTTAGATAGATTTAGCTCGTTGTTGATACCATTCTCTCGCCGCATTCATCACGGGTTTACTCACATCTTTCCAAATCAGTTGCGCGCGTTCTAACTCAGCAACGCTTTCTTTTTTGACATCATTGCTCAACCATTGTAAAAAATTCCCCATTTTTTTGATGTCAAACTCGCCCGCACAAGCTTCGGTTACGCCTTGCTCTAAACGAGCGGAAGTGACGAATAAATTGACAAATTCGCCAACAGTCCGAACTTTTT
Organism: Cyanobacteriota bacterium; assembly: GCA_034189065.1. Taxonomy (GTDB): domain Bacteria; phylum Cyanobacteriota; class Cyanobacteriia; order Cyanobacteriales; family Spirulinaceae; genus FACHB-1406. Next base: position 4,546 of record JAXHVQ010000219.1, on the reverse strand, counting down.
CAGGATCGATTTGAACGGGCTTTTTAGTTTTAACAGCTTGGTGCTTTTCTCCTTTGGCTTTAAAAAGCAGTTCGGAGAATGAAAATTCAAGAGAAAGATCGCGCGAGGATCCATTTTGAGGCGCGTGCATTTCGGGATAAAAGACCAATCCTTCTCCAATTCCTTCGACCCCAAAGGTTTCTTTGACCCAAGGATCGGAGGTTTCGACAGCTTGCACCATTTGGTTAAAAACTTCAGCTCGAGCTTTAAGCTGTTCTTTATCGCTGAAATCGAGAGTTATCGAATCGCCGTAGAACGGAAGAATAAAAATATCGGGATGGTTGGGAACGACATCGCGAATTTTATCCGGCTCGACTTCGAGTTTAGCAACCCGACCGTCGGTAAAAATTTGAACGCCCGCATTGGTTCCATCTAACTTGATTTTAGCTCGATACGTTAGCGTCGGCGTTTGTCCGACTTTCTCTAAACTTCGGCAGAGATTGTAGAATAATTCAATACTCGGCCATGCCTGAAATTGTACCGATCGCGTCATTGTTTTTTGGCAGTAAACCTCTGAAAGGTCAGTCCCCACGGAGTCTTTGACCTTACCTAACGCCATGCCAAACGAGCGAAGTCCTCGCAGCTTAGAAGGTTTGATTTTCGTCCCATCCTTGAGAACCGAATCTACTAGAGCAATTGCCACGCGATCGCCTGTTTTGTAAACCGTTTCCAGGTTCGCAATAATTTGCACCTCATCGTAACCCGCAGCTTTCATTTGATAAACGCGCAAACTATCAGCATTGGGATGCAGTTCTGCGCGATCGACTTCCATAACAATGACAGGCACTTTTTTCACCTCCTTTCTTCAGTTCAAACAACAATAAACCAGTGGAGCCAAGGAGGATCGAACTCCTGACCTCCTGCTTGCAAGGCAGGCGCTCTTCCAATTGAGCTATGGCCCCGTAGAGACGTTTTATAAAACGTCTGTACGTGAGTTATTTATTGTAGGGACGTTCAATTGAACGTCTCTACCCATCTGCCTTAAGTCGTAACGGTTCGACTTAATTCACATTTCTACAGAATTTATAAGCGATCGCGTCTTGGGAAAATGGCGCGCAAGTTCCCAGAGCTGTAAATTTGTGCTTTCTCAGTTACTAGGGGGACTCCGCTGGTAGGTTATTACACGCTCTTTAAAGGATGGCTACTTCTAAGCCAACCTCCCAGGTTCTTCGCACTCCCCGTTCTCAAGCACCTACCGCATGGCGATAGTACTATTCCTCTCGTACTTAGTATGTAAGCTCTTAGGGGTTAGGTCGCACCTTGGCGGACGCGATCGCAGGTTTAAAATCAAAGAAATTCAAAGAAAACGCACCTCCTTTTTAAACGAACAAAGCGGGAGTGGTAGGACTCGAACCCACACCAACCGATTTAGAAGATCGGTACTCTATCCCGTTGAGTTACACTCCCGGATATCAGTTACTTACTGCTTACTGATAACTGAATAGTCCCGGCAGGAATCGAACCCGCGACATCTTGTTTGTAAGACAAGCGCTCTCCCAACTGAGCTACAGGACTTTTAAAAGCGGATGACGGGGATGCGGTGCGCGCTGAGACTGGCAGACTCAGATGCTAGCCACTACATCACACCCGCAAAGATAGAAAAAAAAAGCGGATAACGAGACTCGAACTCGTATCAAGAGGTTGGAAGCCAAAGAGTGCTAGCCGTTGCACCATACCCGCAAGAAAAAATTACAGAATTGTTAGGTAAGTTTCGGTTGGACTGATGGGTAAAGTAACCAAACGTTGATTTTTAAAATCGAGTTCAATTCCCAAAGCTTCGAGAGGAATAACGCCCAGTAAAGCATTGCCTCCTCCCGGCAACTCCAAACACTCAAACGTTCCCTCGCGATCGCCAAGAACAATCGTCGCATCTCGAAAAATCCGCGCTTTCCCAATTCCCGTTGCCGTTTCAACATCAACCTCCTTCAGCAAATCTAAGCCCAATTGAGCCACGATCTCTGAAGGCAAGCACAGCGTCGTCGCTCCCGTATCGACGAGAACATTGTCCAGCGTGACAGAACGGATTTCTGAGGCAGATATAAATCCCCTAGCAGCGACGTTTTGGTCGGCACGATTTGTGACGGTTAACTCGGTTACAATTTTGCCTATTGAAAAATTGTCGGTTGTTAGCATAATTAACTCTCGAACCACTTTACTTCAATTATGACAGGTACCCTCGCAAGCAGAAGTTGGGATTTGAACCCAAATCAAGGACTTACCACGCCCTCGTGTTACCAATTACACCACAACTGCATCGAAGCAGGCGGCGAGAGTCGAACTCGCATCAGAAGATTACAAAACTTCTATGCTTGCCGTTACACCACGCCTGCAATTTTGGTAACGGGGGCAAGAGTCGAACTTGCCGATGTCCAGGTTATGAGCCTGACGAGCCACCGTTGCTCCATCCCCGCGATGCATACCCCTGACTGGACTCGAACCAGCAACCTCTTCGTCCTTAGCGAAGCGCCTCGTACCATTGGGCTACAGGGGCAAAAAACGATCTGAGTGGCAGGGCTCGAACCTGCGACCTGGAGTACCCGAAACTCCCGCGCTCCCATCTGCGCCACACCCAGCCAAAATCCGAGTGGCAGGATTTGAACCTACGCCCTTCTGTCCCCCAGACAGACGCGCTACCAAACTGCGCCACACCCGGATAAAGTACCCCTGACTGGACTCGAACCAGCAACACGCTTGGTCTGAGCAAGCGATGTCTTCCAATTGCATCACAGGGGTAAAAGTCGGGATGGCAGGATTTGAACCTGCGACTCCATGCTCCCAAAGCATGGCTTCTGGCCCCTGAATTACATCCCGTTGGTACTCCTGGTGGGAGTCGAACCCACAACTAAGACAGATTTTAAGTCTGCCGCGTCTTCCAATTCCGCCACAGGAGCTAGTGGTTGGTACTCCTGGTGAGACTCGAACTCACACAACACGCTACTTTTGAGGTAGCGGCCTCTTCCAATTGGGCTACAGGAGCATACACTGGGAAGGAAGGAATCGAACCCTCAAACACTTGGGTCAAAACCAAGCCGCTTTACCTATTTGCGTACTTCCCATTGGCTGCCGGGGTAGGGTTTGAACCTACAAAACTCATGGTTCAGAGCCATGCGACTTTACCAATTTGTCCACCCGGCAACAACTGCCCCAGTGGGACTCGAACCCACAACCTCGCGGTTAACAGCCGCTCGCTCTACCATTGAGCTACAGGGCAATATCAGCCCCCCAGGTCAGCATCGAACTGACGACCTCCTGTTCTTCAGACAGGCGCTACTACCATCTGAGCTACCGGGGGAAATTTTTTAGCAGCAGTGGTGCGTTACGCTGCGCTAACAGCACCCTACATCTGTAAAAAGCGGGGAGAGAGGGATTTGAACCCCCGTTGGATTGTTTAACAACCCAATCGATCTTTCCAAGATCGCGCCTTCAGCCACTCGGCCATCTCCCCAACAACGAGAGCGGAGGGATTTGAACCCCCACGTCTTCAGGTTCGTAGCCTGATGTGTTATCCGATTACACCACGCTCTCATTTGGTAACGGTGCACCTGCGCTGCGCTAACGGCACCCTACATCTGTAAAAGGCGGAGAGGGAGGGATTTGAACCCTCGACGGGTATCAACTACCCGCTTCCTCTTAGCAGGAGGACGCTTTGAGCCGCTCAGCCACCTCTCCATTTGGACGCGGGAGAAGGAATCGAACCTTCGTAAAACAGGAGAAGTGAGACCTGTGAGTCGCCACTACTCTATCCCGCTATGGGTTGGGCTGGAATTGAACCAGCAACGCTTTAAGCTACTGTTTTACAGACAGCTACCCACGCCAATAGGAGGGCCAACCCGAGTGTTTTGATGTGGTGAGTCGCCGAGGAATCGAACCTCGATAAGTCTGCTTAAGAGGCAGGTGCATACCCATTCTGCCAGCGACTCAGGGGGGGGAAAGTTTGGTGGGTCGCCGGGGAATCGAACCCCGATAGTACCGCTTAAAAGGCGGCTGCATACCCATTCTGCCAACGACCCAAGATTGAAGATGCCCCAGTCGGGATGCTGCCCGCAACGGCGCTTTTTCAGCAGGCGCTCCCGACTTGCTCGTACCAGGGCATCGATAATAGTGCCGACGGGATTTGAACCCGCAGTTCGCTCTTAGTGAAAACCTAGTGGCTTAACCGAGTTTGCCTACGGCACTTTGAAAGGTTTTGAAAGATGTAACCGTATAAGTTTGAGAAGCTGTTTTATTACCAAAAATACTGGGTCTAAAGCCCCGTCTTGAAAGACGGCTTCTTGCACCGTCCTCAAGACCCGTGAAACCTACGACTGCCGCGAGATGTCCGCTCTCGAACCTCGCCCCAGGCGGTACACTTTCTTTGAACCTCCCATACCCGCTTTTTGTGGGTATTGGGATGTCCCATCGCTCGCGACGGATGATTTTCTGCTATGATACCTTCAAATACCGTCGGGCAGACGGAAATTAACGCCTCCCGAGAGCTCGATCTCTGCGCGAGTGGGGAAAACTTGCT
>JAXHVQ010000218.1:0-5618 GCA_034189065.1 Cyanobacteriota bacterium | reverse complement strand
ACGAAGCAAACGCGATCGCGCCAAAATTCATCTTTATTTAATGTTAATTTTTCTACCATACTTTCCAAGGGGCGCGGTTGTTACTCCACAACTCATTGAGAATTTCCATTTCCCGGTACGTATCCATACACTGCCAAAATCCCTCGTGTTGATACGCCGCGAGTTCTCCCATCTGCGTCAGTCGGTGTAAGGGTTCGCGTTCCCAATTCGTAAACTCGTCGTCGATTAGGTCGAACACCTTCCGGTTGAGGACAAAAAAGCCTCCATTAATCCACCCTTTATGAGTTTGGGGTTTCTCGGAAAAGGCCTCGGCAATGCCATCGGCGATCGCCAACTCTCCGTAACGAGAAGAAGGTCTAACCGCCGTCACCGTCGCCCACTTCTGCTGCTGGCGGTGAAACTTCAACAATTCGTCGAGATTCACATTGGCAACACCATCGCCATAAGTAAACAGAAAAGTGTCGCTTTCAATGTACTTGCTGGCAATTTTCAGCCGTCCGCCCGTCGCCGACTCCTCCCCCGTATTCACCAGCGAAATCGTCCAATTTGCTTCGCTGTGACCGTCAGAGAGCTTTTCGATGCGCTTGCTTCCTAAATCCAGCCGAATATCGCACTGTTTGAGGTCGTAGTTGAGGAAATAGTCTTTAATTTGCTCGCCTTTGTAGCCCAAGCATAAGATAAAGTTCGTAAACCCATAACTAGCATAAAATTTCATAATATGCCAAAGAATCGGGCGATCGCCGATTGAAACCATCGGTTTGGGTCGCCATTCCGTCTCTTCTTTTAGTCGAGTCCCGCGTCCTCCACAGAGAATGACGACGGGGATTTCCTGACTGGTCGCAGAATGATTCACTTCCCTTACTCCTCTCCAGCACCAATAAGCCATACACCCTACTCACGAATGTTGGATCTTTGAGAGTAGGGCTAGCATTGCGGGCATTATACACTATCTGCCTCGATTCAGAGCCAAACCACTCAAGCAGGTGTTGACGGAATGTTCTTCTATGAATTGTTACCTTGACTGTTTCCACTCTAACTTGAGCTGCTCAGCTTCTGCTTTAAGCCGCTCAAATTCTTTATTCAGAGAAAGTAGCTGTCCTTCAAGGCGTTCTAGTTTCTCTTTAAGAGCAACTAAATCGAGCGCTTTCGCTAGTTTTTGTTTAATATATTGTTTAACTTTCATACCGAGTGTAAACTAAACATGAGTAAACCAAAGCGAACCCCCTTCTAGCCAAGAAGCAACATCTTCCTGCCAAATTTCTAGAAGTGGTGTTAGCACCTGTTTCAATTCTGGCGTACGGGACATAAATTGAGACGGCATTAATATTTCAATCTTGTCGCCTTTTCCCAACAAGTAAGCTGCCAGGATATATTGTTCGTTCCAATACCAGTTGCTAAATGACGGAGGATAGTCGTAAGGGAGAACTATATCATGAAAGTGGACAATTACACCGGGTTGGAGCTTAGGAAGAACATCAAGCATAAATATGGTGACATCGGAGTTCATAAATGAACGGTGAGTGCCATCCATAAAAACAATATCTCCGGCCTGAAGCTTTGAAAATATTGACAAGTCAACAGTTTCTAGCCCTTCTCGGATGACCGTATCGCAAACTTTATCGACTTCAGCACGCGGTTGAGGGTCGATGGAAATAATACGAGTTTCCAAATCGCGATCGCGTTTTGCTCTAGCCGCAAACAGCGTAGTAACGCCCGACCCAATTTCGAGGTAAATTCGGGGCTTACTTGTGGCGACGAAATAGTAAAGAAGTGCAGAATCGATCGCGTTAATAGGTCCACCTACCCAACCGGGTTCTTCTGAAGAGCTACTGGGAAAAAAACGATTGATTTTTTCAAAAAAAGGCTTTAAATCCGACAGCTCTTCTAAGATTTTCACATAATTGGCTCGATTTTTTGCGAACAAGGCAGTTAACTCTGTATGAGGTGGATGAGTATATCCCCAACGAGGCTGGTAATCTCGCGACGGAGGGTATTCTAATATCATTACAAACTCATCGTCAGTTATTTTTTTTACTCTAAGTTGGTCAAAAATCAATTGACGAATATTTCCGAGTTTCTTCTCTATTTCTGAAAGACCCAAACCGTTGCGAATACGCTGTTTAACAAGATTTTTGAAAGACTGCATAACTGATTGATTTTTATATATATATTGGGTTTGTGCTGTTGCTAAGTTTTACATATCAATTTAGATGATTATTCCACTTCAGTTGACTGACCACAAATTCGAGTGCTGTTCGTAACGATTGTCATTGAAAATCCGATACATTGGATCGGCTTTACAAATATCAAACTGGCGATGCTTTTGCTCTAGATGCGCGGTGACTTGCCGCGCGCGTGCTAAGGCTTTGATAGCATTGATGCTAGAAGGCTTATAAAAGTAATCTAACTCCCTGTAAACTGCCAGAAGTTGCTGCATACTGTCGTGAAATTTTAATACCAAAGAGTTTGGTCGCTCCCTTTGGATAAACTTGGCTAAATTATCAGCGTATTCAATATCTGTACTCCAGTGTTGGCAATAAGATTTACGATAGCGCATACAAGCAAAAAACAGGTCTTCTGCTTCTTCAGGATTACGCGCTGCAAAAGCGTACTGAATTCCAGCAACTGTGCGGTGGAGATACCACGCTCGTATGTCCTCGATTTCAGCTCGCGGGTGTTGAGTCGTCCGCTCTTCTGGGTAGTTCCAAAATATCCCCAGGGTGTGGGGAATGCGTTTTGTTTTAATGAAGGGTAAGACACGATTTTTGAATTCAGTGTCTCCTGCCGCGCGAAATGTCGAATCGTAGTATCCAAAGCGGTCGTGAATGGAACGCCGATATAACGCACCAACCCAAGAGAGATAGCACGTTTCGAGATAGACCAAAGACTGCCGATAGGCAGTCCGATCGTAACTCATAATATCATTAACCCAAGTTCCATAAGCATCAACATTTGTGACTAAGGAATCGCCGATTACCCAGTCGAGTTCTGGGTCTTTTTCGAGTTCGCCAGCGAGAATTTCAAGGGCGTTGGGTAAAAGACTTTCATCCACACCCAAGAAAGCCAAATACGGCGCTCTTGCTAAAGCAATTCCTCGATTCCAAGCACTTTGTATCGTCTCTCGTTGCCTCGAACGAGCGTAAACAATTGGAATTTTCAATTGCGCCATCAAATGCTTAAAAACCGCGTACTCGTTTCCTGGCGACCCACTATCGATGAGAATAATTTCTGTTTGACCGGCTTGGACAAGTGTTTGAGTTTGTAAAGCGTTGAGAAACAGAGGAAGTTTCTTTGCCGCGTTGTAAAGAGAAACAATAATCGCAGTTTTATAACTCGAAGTCCCTCTGCGGTCATCCACGAACTCATACTCCCCAGGCTGATTTTGCAGGTTATTGAGAAGCGCTGCGTTCAATATCTCGCTACACCGCGATTCGTTATCCGGTATATTGCCGTACATCGCCTGCACCGCAGCAGCCTCCTGCTTGAAACTATGACGATTTAGAACTTGCACGGTAAAAGGTATATCTTGGAAGCGATCGCTGCCTAGCAAGCGCATCCCTCGAATCAAATAAGTTGCCGCAATTAAATCGTTCCCGCATAACTGCTCGATCCGTGCAATTTCTCGCCAAATCCGGATGCGATCGATCCGAACGCTAGTGCCTAACTGCTGGCTAAGTTTTTTAAGCGGATTTTTGTGATTTTCCTGCTGCCGACCTTCCAGTTCATGAAAAAGCTTAAGCTTGCTCTTTAAGTCTTTTTCATTTTCCTCACTAGCGTAAAATACTTGTCGATATTTTTGCATCAACCCTCGCGCTCTTGTTCCTTGAGCAATCAGGCGTAAATTGTCTTCACCGACTCCGTAAATTAGTTCCTTCGCTTTTCCCTTAAGCTTAGCTTTAACAGAGGCAGGCGACCCTAGAAAAGGAATTAGTTCGAGTCTGCGCTTTAAATTTCTCAAACTGCTATCGGCTAAACTTTTCGTATAAGGAATTGGCTGCTTTTTCTGCTTTTGATTTAGCTCCCAAGCCTTAAGTAACTTGCTGTACCAAGTGTCCAGCCTCACTTTGGCATCTGGATCGGCTGTTGAGCCTTGACGATAAATCGCTCCCAAAGAAGGATCGGATATTTCTATTTTTGTTTTGAGCAGTTGTACTCGCAAATGCTCTCTATATTCATCATAGTTTTCTAAAACGGATACTAACTTAGGAAGGCAGGAATATACTTCTTGGATATCAATATTAATAAAAGGAAGATGGGGAAAACTTTCTCTAAGAAAACTACAAACTCCAGCGCCGCTTCCAATCGCTGTCGGACATCCACAGAACAAGGATTCCAGGGCTAGTAAATTCAAAGTGTCATAGCGAGATGGCAAAAATGTAATTGACTTGCTTCCAAAAACTCGTTCTAGTTCTTTTGCATTCATTGCAGGAAGCAGCTTGACATCCTGCGAGCGTTTATCGATCGCAGCTTGTAAGTAATTACTAGAACTTACACCACGGTCGTCATAACTTTCTGGTCCAATAATATTCGCACTTTTAAAAAGAGAACGAGGAAGCCACCAAGCTATATCGGCAAAAATATCTGCGCCTTTTCGTTTCTCAGTTCGTCCAATGAAATTAAGATCGGGACTTAGACTGGAAGCTTCGTAAAGAACCGGTTTAGGCAGAGAGATGAAGTGGAGCGGATTAAAGTATTGTGCTGGTAACTCAACAATATCATTCCATTCCCTCAAATAAGTTTTGCTAATTCCATATCTTACATCAACAGTTCTATACTGTAATTCTTCCTTATATTTTAAAGCGATATTTTCAGTTTCCTTAAGGCGAAACGACCAATTCATTCGTAAACTTGTTGAGATCGAACCGTGCATTGAGAGAACGATTCGATCGAAGCTTACTTGATGGTATTTCAGTGCTGGTCTCAAGAATATACCAAATTGCTCGTAATCTGGAAAGTCTACTATATCAAAACTTTGACCCGCAATAGATGCTGCAATATTACTAGCTTTAATAAAATCTTGGTAAACCCACTGCGGTGGCGAAATGTCATAAAATCCATCTAATTCTGTAGAAAAGTATTTTTCTCGAAAAGGAATCGCGCAAGCATTAGGTGGACGAGTTGTTCCTTCTTGTTCTGACTGAATTAAGTAATAAAATTTTATGGAAGGATAACTTTTAATAATACGACGATAGAAAGTTTGTCCGCCACCAATTTTTTGATACAGATCGAAGTCGGCAATAAAAACTCTCATATATTTTAAAAATCCTACTAAACCTTAAAGACTACTATACAAATTTGGATCGCCTTAAATTCCAATAATAGAGTTAGAAAGACTATATTCTACGAAAAAATGATTTGTGCTCCAGGTGCATTAAGATTAACCTCTAAAACCTGAAATGTTTCAAAAACTTTCCTTAAATCTTTGTGAGTTTCCGGTGGTGCAAAAAACAAAATAAATCCTCCGCCTCCTGCCCCCAATAGTTTACCACCCCACGCGCCCGCTTCTAGTCCCATCTTATAAATTTGGTCAATTTCTGGTTTAGAGACACCACCATCTAAGCTGCGTTTTGCGACCCACCCTCGATGCAATAGCTCCCCAAACTGAAAAAGTGGGCAAT
>JAXHVQ010000217.1:0-5658 GCA_034189065.1 Cyanobacteriota bacterium | reverse complement strand
GGAAGTTTCGTCGAGGGAGTCGAGGATGCGCGCGACGACGGCTTTGGGGCCTTCGGGTCCCCAGGATGCGCCGTTGGCGAGATAGGTTTTGGCGGCGATCGCGATCGCGTAACTCGAAACCCCCGCGACGCTGGCTTGGGCGATGGCTACCGAAATATAAGGGCCGAGCGCGCCGCCAGCCGTTGCGGGAACCGACAGTCCGAGCAAGCCTTTGAGTCCGCTCAATCCTAATGTGGCGAGCAGTTCGCTGGCGCTGATGCCTCCCATGCTCAAGGCGATTTTTTGCAGCAAGTTGACGGCGCTGGCGTGGGTCATGGGCAAGCCGTACAGTTGGGAGAGGGAGACAATGAGGGCAACGTCGATAATGGCACCGGTAAATAAATCGACGGCTGTTACGGGGTTCAGGGCGACGGCGGTGGCTTTAATGGTGACTCCGCGCCAAATGAGAGCATCGGCGGCGCGATCGCGTAATGTTAATTTACGCTCCAATACCTTTTCGTTGACTTCGTTGGCATAAAGCATTGTATTGAGCGCAACGAGAGATTTCCCTTCGCGATGCAAGATTTCGAGAATTTTCAGCTTTAAATCTTGGATTTGCGGCGAACCCGGACGGCGTTCGACTTTAAGGCTACCGTCCTTTTGGCGCTGGGCTACCGCCACAGAAGGCGCTGCGGCGACCATTACGACTTCTTCGGGGGAAAGCAGTTGGCGGACTCGTTGAGAGCGAATTTTGTTGTAAATGGAGAGGCGATCGGCTTCGGGATATTGGTCGATTTTATTAAACACCAAGAGCATCGGTTTCCCCACTTCTCTCAAGCGTTTGATTGCATTAAATTCAACTTTTGTCAAGTCCCCTGCAATAATAAACAGAAGCAAATCGGCACGTTCGGCGACTTGGCGGGCGAGAAGTTCGCGAGTGCGGCCGTCCACCTCATCAATGCCGGGAGTATCGACAAGCTGAATTTGGGATTGACCGACGCTGGGGAGAGCAACGCGCAAGATCGAGCGATCGCTTTGTGGGAGGGTTTGGCGGGTCAACTGCCAGTCCGCGCTATCAATTTCGCGCGTCACGCCGTGGAGAGGGCCCACTTCAAACACCTCTCGACCCAAAAGCGCATTGAGAATGGAGGACTTACCGCGTCCGACCATACCAAAGGCCGCAATTTGCACCGCCGCGCGATCGAGTTTATCGAGCATTCGCGTCAGGCGCTCGAGGTCGCTTTCCAAACCCGCCTCTTCGCGCACCGTTAGGTCTAAGTGCGAGAGCAAACTGCGCAGGGAATCTTGGGCTTGTTTGTAGTTAATTTCACCTTGGATTTCGCCAAAACTGAAGATCGCATCGTCAAAATCGTCGAGGAAATGGCGATCGCGATGGCGAGATTGAGCAATAGGACGATTAGAATTCACGCATTCAAACTAGATTTATTCAAAAAACAAGCAATTGCAAGCTGTTTGCCAAAGGGAAGGCACTTCTTACTCCTTCCCAGCCCGCACCCCACTCATCTCCATCCTAATTCGCGATCGCGCAAGCCGGTCAATTTTTGACAACGTTCCATAGAAATGCCCCCAGCCAGTTATATAAAATCCGGTTGAATGACCGATGTAGAGGCGGCGTTACTCCGCTGACTGACGGGGGGATGGGGAGATGGGGAGATGGGGGGATGGGGAGATGGGGGGATGGGGGGATGGGGGGAGCGGGAGATGGGGGGAGCGGGAGATGGGGGGAGCGGGAGATGGGGAGACGGGGAGAACAGTCTGTAGCATTGAACTCATCATTCTGAACCCAGAACTCATCACTCATCACTCTGAACTCTGAACCCATCACTCACAACCCATCACTCACAACCCATCACTCATCACTCATCACTCATCACTCATCACTCTGAACTCTGAACCCATAACCTAAAACGATTTGCTATTTTGTTTTTTTAAAGGAGCAAGGAACAAAAAACAATCGTGAGCGCAAAGCGTCTTCCAGAAACAACTGCCTACGTCCGCATTACAGGACAATCGTGGCAACAGGGTAAAATCGAAGGAGAAGTCAAAGCCGGAGCCTATCAATGGCAGTTCCAGTGGAGTTTTCGTCGTGGAAAACTTATCGTTCACCCCTCCCTCGGTCGCGCCCTCATCCTCGAGCCCCTCAGTCGCTTTCTCGAGCGATGGGACTACCATCTCGAACCTGGAGGAGACTATGAATTTACCGTGCGAGCCGAACTGTAAAGAGGGGAAGTATCAATAATTGTAGAGCGGTTTAGACCCCTAATAGAGATTGGTGCAATATCTTAGCTGTTTCGGCGAGAGAGCAACGCTCTAATTTCTAACTTGGAGACGGGATGAATCGCCGTTAATCTGATAAAATGGCAAACGTAGGTATAATCAATCCAAGAGCGACCAGCCGCCTACAAATTGTACCTAGACAACTGAAAGTATGGGGTTTTACAAGGAATTGTGCCTATATAGTACAGCCTCTTGTTTGTAAAACTTTCAAGGAATGTAGGAAAATGCGAGAATTTTCTCTACGCCTTCTCCGGTGGGGCAGCACGGGGAAGTAAAACCAAAGCTCGTGAAATGTCCGACGGAGTACCGGGAGTCAACGAGAAGCCCTCGCTATAATCTCTGATTTAGCGACGGGAGCTGTCACAGAATAGTTCCCCTCCTACACATCGCGCTATGAGTCCCCATAAGCAACGCGGCGGCTATTTAGCAACTCCCCAAGGAGTCCAACAGCTCAAAGAAGCCAAACGGCTGAAAAAATATACCGACGAACAACTTGCCCAACAAGCACATATCCCCCTCGAGCGAGTGCAAGATTTATTCAACTCTCAGTTGAACGAAAGTGCTGTGACATTGGGGGAAGAAGCCATTGAATCGCTTTGTACTCTTCTCGACCTAGAGCCGGAGGAAATCTTTGAAGGATGGGATCTTCTCCCCATGATGTGGGAAGACCATTGGGGGAACGAAGGAGCCGGAGAAGATGAAAGTGGAATCTTCGGAAAAATCTCCGGTTATCGCGAAAATACAGTCGATTTGCTCGAACTCATCGAACAAGCCGCCCGAGAAAAATGGGAAGAACTCGACCTCTCTAATTTAGAACTAGCCGCCCTCCCCTCCAACATCGGCAAACTCACTCGCCTCAAAAAACTAATTGTCGGCAAATGGGACGAACAAAAACGAGAATGGGTCGGCAATAGCTTAACCGCACTCCCTCCTGAAATCGGGCAACTGACTCGCCTCACTCATCTCAGTCTCAGCCTCAACCAACTCGCCACTCTTCCTCCCGAAATCGGGCAACTGACCCAACTCACCCACCTCGACCTTAGCATCAACAAACTGACCGCACTTCCCCCCGAAATTGGGCAACTCGTAAAACTAGCTCACCTCGACCTCCGCTTCAACCAACTGACCGCACTTCCCCCCGAAATTGGGCAACTCGTAAAACTAGCTCACCTCGATCTCCGCTTCAACAAACTCACCGAACTCCCCTCAAATATTGGACAACTGGCTCAACTCGTCCACTGGGATCTCCGTTTTAACCAACTGGCGACGCTTCCTCCCGAAATTGGGAAATTAGCGAGTCTCGTCCACCTCGACCTCCGCTTCAACCAACTGGCGACGCTTCCCCCCGAAATCGGACAATTGGTTAGCCTTGTTCGCCTTTATTTGCGCAGTAACAAACTCGCAACTTTGCCTTCGGGAATCGGGCAATTAATTCACTTAACGCGGTTGTACTTGCGCACTAATAAGCTGACAACCCTTCCTCCTGAAGTGGGAAAGTTAGTCAGTCTCAAACGACTGTACTTGCGCACTAACAAATTGGCGACGCTTCCCCCCGAAATTGGGAAATTAGTCCGTCTCACCCACCTCGACCTGGGAAGTAATAAATTAACCAGTCTTCCCTCAGAGATTGGAAAACTCACTAATCTTTCCTACCTGATTCTCAATAGTAACAAGTTAGCCAATCTCCCTCCCGAAATTGGGAAATTGACTAATCTTTCGCATTTCAAGATCGAGGGCAATAGACTGACGAATCTCCCTCCCGAAATTCGACGAAGCGATTCGGCGACTATTTTGAACTATTATCAACAATTGCTTCAAACTCAGCAAAGGAAGCCTCTTAATGAAGCTAAAATGCTGCTGGTCGGTCAAGGGAGCGTAGGCAAAACCTCTTTGGTGAAACGGTTGCTGGAAAACTCCTTCAATCCCCGTGAAAATAAAACGGATGGGATTAAAATTAAGCTTTGGCCTATTGCGGTAGACGGGAAAACCATTCAACTTAATGTTTGGGATTTCGGCGGTCAGGAAATTATGCACGCTACGCACCAGTTTTTTCTGACCAAACGCAGTCTTTATTTACTCGCTATTGATGCCCGTTTGGGAGAGGAAGATAATCGCATTGAATATTGGTTGAAAATGATTCAATCCTTTGGAGATGACTCTCCTATTATCATTGTTGGTAATAAAATCGACCAGCATCCTCTCGATCTCGACCGGCGGGGACTGCAAAGTAAATATCCTGCGATTAAAGCATTTGTTGAAACTTCTTGCGAAACGGGAGATGGAATTGAAGAGTTAAAAGAGGTTATTACTCGAGAAATCACTAAGATCGAACATCTTTCTGATTTACTGCCCTCGTCTTGGTTTGCCATTAAAAAAGTTTTGGAAAACTTAGACCGGGACTATATTCCTTATAATGAATATGAGGCTTTATGCGAGAGGGAAAAGGTTAGCGACGAATTTAGCCAGCAAACTCTGATCGGTTTTCTGCACGACTTAGGAGTCGTCCTTAATTTTAGCGATGACCCGCGCTTAGAGGATACCTATGTTCTCAATCCTGAATGGGTAACTAATGGCGTTTATAAAATTCTTAACGACCATCAACTCATTGTCGAACACAAGGGCATTTTACATAAGGAAATGCTTTCTCGCATTTTAGACCCGCACGATTATCCTCGCAAAAAGCATTCGTTTATCATTGATATGATGCGCAAATTTGAGCTGTGTTTTGAGATCGAGACGGGCAGCGAATTTTTAATTCCCGATTTACTTTCTAAGGAAGAGCCTTATACGGGTGAATGGGACAACAGTCTTGCTTTTGAGTATCACTATCCAATTTTACCGAGCAGTATTATTTCCCGTTTTATTGTACGGATGAGGCATTGCCTTCATGATAAAAATTACTGGCGCAGCGGGGTGGTATTAGTTTACGAGGAAAACCAAGCGTTGGTGAAGGCAGACCGGGAGGAAAAGAAAATTTCGATTCGCGTCGCCGGACCGAAGCGGACGCGCCGTATTTTGTTGACGGCCATTCGCGTTCAATTTGCATCGATTCACAAAACAATACCCGGTCTGACTTACGAAGAAAAGATTGCTTTGCCTAAGCATCCCGATATTGTTTTAGATTATCAAGAACTGATTGCTCTCCAAGAAATGGGCGAAACAAGTATTCCCATTGGCAAGTTGAGAACGAGAATTCCTCTTCAGGAGTTGCTCGATGGCATTGCGCCGAAATTGCCCCCCGCACTTCAAGGAATGAGCTTGGATGGAACTTAGTCGCAATGAATAATGAGTAATGAATAATGAGTAATGAATAATGAATAATGAATAATGAATAATGAGTAATGAATAATGAGTAATGAATAATGAATAATGAATAATGAA
>JAXHVQ010000216.1:0-5717 GCA_034189065.1 Cyanobacteriota bacterium | reverse complement strand
GAAAAGAGGGATTTACCGATTATTTAAATTTATATAAAGCTTCGCTTTATTCCTACTTAGCTTATGTTTTTTCAGCCCACTTTTTGAGGCTTTGGCTCAACAACTTTTTCAGCAAGCCCTAACTAATGACAAATAACTAATGACAAATAACTAATGACAAATAACTAATTCACCGCCTTCCGAGCAACCAATAGGTGAGAAGTTGACCTTTCCCCTTAACAGAAACCTCTCCTCGCGGTTCAAAGCAAAATTGTTTTTCGAGGCGATCGCGCACTGTTTCGGTTACGTGAATTTTTCCGGCAACTCCCGTAGACTCCATGCGCGAAGCAACGTTCACCGTATCTCCCCACAAATCGTAAATAAACTTAGTTGTGCCGATAATTCCCGCAACAACTGGTCCAAAATTAATCCCAATACGGAGTTGAAAATTCTGACCCTCTCGGGCGTTGTACGACTCAACGCAAGTTAATAAATCCAAAGCCATGTGCGCGATCGCGGTATCGTGGTTGGCACCGGGATTCGGCAGACCCCCCGCCACCATATAACTATCGCCGATGGTTTTAATTTTCTCCAAACCATACTGCTGGCTCAACTCATCGAATTGGGAAAAAATCTCGTTGAGAATTGCGACCAAGCGATCGGGAGATTGGTTCGCAGCGAACTCAGTAAATCCTACGATATCGGCAAATAAAACACTTGCATCCTCAAAATAATCGCCGATGGCCTGTTCCCCAGACTGCAAGCGTTCGGCAATGGGCCGAGGAAGAATATTCAGTAAAAGTTTCTCCGTCGCCGCCTTTTGTTGCTGCAACGCCTCCTCCGCTTGTTTGCGCCGAATAAACGCAGTAAGCTGAGTCGCCACCGCACTCACCAAAGCCACAGCGCGCTCTTTAAAACACTCAGTATCGCTGCGATAGAAGACAAAAACGGCAATTGCCTCGTCATTGGCCAAAACCGGAACCCCAAAAACCGCCTTTAAACCCGCCGCTGCTGCCAAAGGAGCGCGCAAATAGCAAGCCGGATCCTCCAACAGCGCAGTCTCCTCATACCACTCCGGTTGTTTGCTAATCCAAATTCGTCCCGGCAACCCCTCCTGCGGCGCAAACGTCATTGTCTGACTTTTGTCCTCAAACGCCTGGAATTTCGAGTCCCGGCATTGACTCGCTACCAACTCCAAAGCGGTTCCTGTTTCGTTGGGCATCCACGCCTCGGCACAATTCCAAGGAATCGTATCGCAGATCAATGCGAGAATCGAAGCGACAGCAGAACGAAGATCCGGCGCGTCGTTAATGGCTTGGGACGCGGCAAAAAGAACCCGACTTTGTTGCTCGGCTTGCTGCAAAACCGTTCGCAGCGATCGCAATGTCAGTTGATTTTCCACGCGTGCCAGCACTTCCACCGACTCAAAGGGCTTAGTAATGTAATCCGCACCGCCCGCTTGAAAAGCCTTGAGCTTATCAGAAACCCCATCGAGAGCCGACAGAAAAATCACCGGAACTTCGCGAGTCCGTTCGTCCACCTTGAGGCGCTGACATACCTCATAACCATCTAACCCGGGCATTTTGATATCGAGCAAAACCAAATGGGGAGGAGCGCTTTGAGCCGCACGCAGTCCCATCGAACCGTTGGGAGCGACGCGCACGTCGTACCCCTGCTCCGATAGCATATGGGTCAACAGTTTTAAATTGGCCGGAGTATCGTCAATGACGAGGATACTATCTTTGAGTTGATTATCTTGCTGAATCGCCATTAGGAAGTCTGAGGTTGAGTAAGCGTAAACAATTGCTCGAACTCATATTGGTCTACTAAATCGAATAGCGCTCGGGCGAGGGAGTCGTGCTGGGGTTGAATTTCTTCGAGCAGCGTCCCGATGGCTGTGAGATGTCCCAGCGTTACAGCCTGATGAAAATCTGCTCGCCATTGAGCTGGCAAGACTTCAAGGGCGGCAGGAGTCAAGGTCGAATTGGATTGAGCGGTTTTTGTTTCTTCTTCGTAGATGTAGTTTATGCCTAAATGATGACCGATGACTGTAAAAATACTATCTTCTCGAACCGGTTTCCGAATAAAATCATCGCAGCCAGCGGATAATACTTTAGTGCGATCTTCTTCAAATACGGAAGCCGTGACAGCAACAATCGCTGTAGACAAGGGAGAAGACGGAGATGCCCCGGTTTGTTCCCGCTGACGAATTTGGCGTGTCGCTTCGTAGCCATCCATCACCGGCATCCGCATATCCATAAAAATGAGGTCGGGATGCCACGTTTCCCAAAGGGCGATCGCCTCTTGACCGTCGCTGGCTTCTTCTACGTCAAAACCGAGGGGTATCAGAAGTTGACTCAAGAGTAAACGGTTCGTTTCTCGATCGTCAACCAACAAAATTTTGTAGCGCGGTTGGCCGGTTTGGAGTCCTACCACTCGACGGACGGGTTTCTGCTCGTCCAATATTCCCATTTCCGCCAGTTCCACGGGGAGCGTAAAATCAAAGGTGCTTCCTTTGCCAACTTCGGAAGTCACGGAAATCTGTCCCCCCAGGAGACAAACGAAGCGATCGCTAAGGGCTAAACCCAGTCCCGTTCCCTGTTGCGATCGCGCGCCGGCTGAGGTTTGACTAAAGGGATTGAAAAGTTGGTCGAGTTCGTCTGGCGCAATTCCCACCCCCGTATCGGAAACCTCGAAACGAAGAGTCATTTTTTGGTCATTGGTTCTTAGTCCTGGGTCATTAGTTCTTAGTTCTTGGTCATTGGTTTTTAGTTCTTGGTCATTGGTTTTTAGTTCTTGGTCATTAATTCTTAGTCCTGGGTCATTAGTTTTTAGTCCTGGGTCATTAGTTCTTAGTCCTTGGTCATTAGTTTTTAGTTCTTGGTCATTAGTTCTTAGTCCTGGGTCATCGGTTTTTAGTTCTCGGTCATCGCCGATTAAATCAACGCGCAGCGCAATACACCCCTCATTCGTAAACTTAACCGCGTTGCCGACCAAATTAATCAAAACCTGGCGCAGCTTCATAAAATCGGTGCTGACAAATTGTGGAACATTAGGGGTGCAGTCTACAAGCCACTGTAAGCCTTGGCGTTCGGTCTTGAGGGCAAACATTTCTCGAATTTCATCTAAAAAGCGATAAAGGTCAAACTCCTCGTTTTGCAGCGTCATCCGTCCCGCTTCAATCTTAGATAAATCGAGGACTTGGTTAATAAGCGTTAACAGGTGTTCGCCGCTGCGGTTGATAATTGCGAGATTGGCTTGTTGTTCGGAGGTGAGGTTATCGCTGCGGTCCAATAATTGCGAAAAACCCAAGATCGCGTTGAGAGGAGTACGCAACTCGTGACTCATGTTGGCGAGGAAAGCACTCTTGGACAGATTGGCAATTTGGGCTTGATGGTACAGTTGAGACTGTTGAATGGCGATGGCCAGTTGCTCGCACCACCGGCGCAACAGTTCGACTTCCTCGGTTTGCCAAGTACGCGGTTGGCTACAGTGGTGAGCGACGAGCAACCCCCACAGCGACGTGCCTTGGAGAATGGGAACGACGAGATTTGCTCTCACTTGGAGGCGAAGGAGTAACTCGCGATAACACGGCGCAATTGGGTCGGTATTAATATCGGAAACCGCCGAAATATGCCCGCGTTGATAGGGTTCATACCCGCCATTCTCAAAACAAGGGTCGTGGATGGTTTCATTGAGGAGGGATAAAGAGCCAGAATTCACCGACTCGGCAATAATCTTACCGCTCCAGTCCGAGTTGAAGCGATAAATGACCGCGCGATCGATTTTCAAGTAATTGCGAACCTCTTCCACTCCCATGCACAGCACTTCGTCTACATTTAAGCTTTGGCGAATGCGTTGGGTCATTTGCACGAGAACTTTTTCCCGTTGGGCTTGTTGTTGTAGGGCTTGTTCGCTGCGCTTGCGATCGCTAATATTAATACTGGTGCCAATGATACGGTGGATGCGATCGCCTTCGTCTCGCAAAGGATTCAACGTCGTCAGCCACCAATTCTCTTGATTTTCAAGCTCCAAGAACTCTTCATAGGTCATACGTTCTCCTCGCTCGACGCAAGTGCGATAGCGTTCTAGTACGGAGCGAGCCGTGGAAGAGGAGAAGGCTTGTTCGGGCGTTTTTCCTACAACTTCCGAACTTTTCAAACCTGACAATTGCTCGAGAGTCGGGTTGAGCCCGACAAAGCAGAAGTCGCCATCGTCTCGAACATCGACGCTGAAAACAGCAGCTTCCACCCCGTTATAAATACTGCGCAAAAACTGTTCCCGTTCTCGAAGGGCGATTTCTGCCCGTTTGCGCTCCGTGATATCTTGGATTTGCGATAAAGTGTAGAGCGGTTTCCCTTGGGCATCGCGGAGCAAAGAAACGCTGACCAACGACCAAATGACCGAGCCATTTTTGTGAAGGTAGCGTTTTTCGAGATGGTAGTGAGATAGTTCGCCCGAAAGGAGTTGACAAAGATGACGTTGGCTGATTTCCCAGTCTTCTGAGTAGGTCAGTTGCTCGAAATTGAGCGAAAGGAGTTCGGCTTCCGAGTAACCGAAGATTTGGCAAGCTGAGGCATTGACGCGCAGTAGTTTGCCACCGGGCATAGCCAGACACATTCCCACCGCCGCTAAATCAAAGGTTTTCCTGAAGCGCTCTTTACTTTCTTTTAAATTTTGCTCGGTTTGTTGCAGTTCTCGCAGTGCTTCTTGGCGTTCGGAGATTTCCAGGCGCAGTTCGACTGCTTTCCCTTCAAGCTCTTCGGTGCGTTCGGCGACTTGGCGTTCGAGGTGCTGTTTGTAGTCGCCGAGAATTTGTTCGGCCTTCTTGCGTTGGGTGATGACTTCGGTAAACATAATTAAGCCTCCCACTTCTCCCGTCGCTGCGTACCAAGGGCAGATTTCGTAGCGCAGCCAGTCTGTGGTGCCGTCGGGACGGACAAAGGAGTCTTCTTCGGTTTTCACCAAGTCGCCTTGCATCACCTGGCGGTGGTCTTGTTTCCAGCGCTCGGGAACTTCGGGAAAGACTTCGTAGTGGCAACGTCCGATTAGGTTTTGTTCGCCGAGAGCGTAGTCCAACAGCCAGCGACGACTGTAGGCGAGATAGCGCATTTGTGTATCGAACATGGCGACAGCAGCCGGTGCGCGCTCGATAAATAGGCGGAGTTGTTCTTGACTTTCGCGCAGGTCGTTTTCAGCTTGCTGGCGCTCGGCAATTTGGATTTGTAATTCGGCGTTGAGCGCTTCGAGTTCGGCTGGCGTTCGCAATAGGAGAAATTGCGGCAGCAGTGTTACCATGTTGGCTGCGGTGTAACAGGAAACGATCGCGGTTGCGGCTTGCTCGAAACCCGATAGCCAGTAGGCGGGATGCCACAGCGTCCAAACTTCGAGTAGGTGTCCGATGCCGCAGAGAACGATGAAGGCGGCAAATAGGATATAAATTTGGAAGAATTGAACGCTCTTTTGGCGAACGAAGTACACTAACATCGCGGGAATTGAAAAATAGGCGATCGCGATCGCTAAATCGCTAACTGCGTGCAATCCCACCAGCGGTGTTTGCCACAAGTAACAATTCCCATGCGGCATATACTGTTCGGGTGAGAAGAGGTCTTTAAGTAAATACCACATTACTATTCTATCTAAAGATACTTGGGAGACATATCAGGGCTGCCGATTCTATTTTAGGGCTTGCTGAATTATCGTGTTGTGATGAGCGGGGGAGCAGGGGGAGCAGGGGG
>JAXHVQ010000215.1:3865-5931 GCA_034189065.1 Cyanobacteriota bacterium | reverse complement strand
CGAGAGGTGTCGCTATCTGTACTATAAGCTGGAGTAACAAGGTTATTTCCGTAGCGACTATTCCAAGGTGTTCCTGTGGTTCTATGTCCGTCGAAATCAAGATAGATGGTATGGTTGGCTCTTGCGTTGCTATTGAGATTAAAAACTTGGCTGGCATCAAAGGGACGATAGGTTTCTGGTACAACTGACCGAGCGGCTCGCATAGCCGGTTCAGCCGGTTCGTCGGCAACCGAAGAAAAACTCCCCGCCGTCGTCGTCAAACCATATTCGCCGGTCGCTCCAGAACCAAAGGAAGTCGCGCGAATGACATAATCGACTCCACTTTCTACGGTGAAGTTGAGTTGAGAATTTAAGCCCGAACCTCCGTCATCGTTATTGGCAATTACTGCTCCCGTATCGCCATTAATTAACTGGAGGTAAGTATCGAAAGCCCCATCTAAATTAACTTGAACCTGCTGACCGACCGTTAAGTTATCCAAAGAATAATCATCGTGGTAGCGACCGTTTCGAGTTGGATTGTTACTATCGCTGCTGTCAAGTGTCCCGTTGATAGTATTGGTCAGAGCCAAAAGCTCGCCTGTTGTTGTTATTAAGTTATAGGTACCCGTTGCCCCAGAACCAAAGGAAGTCGCACGGACAATATAGTCGATTGAACTGTCAGGGGTAAAGGTGAGTTGAGAATTTAAACCCGGTCCTCCGTCGTCATTGTTAGCAATCGCTTCTCCAGTTTCAGCATCAATCAACTGAAGATAAGTATCAAAGACACCATTTAAGTTGAGTTGAACTGAAGTGCGGGCTGGAAGATCTGTTAAAATATAGTCGTCATAATAACGACCGCTTCGAGTGGGATTATTGCCATCGTTGCTGTTGAGAACTCCGGAAACTGTAGAAATCATAGCCGAATTTTTGTGCAGAATGGTGAATGATAAGGGAATGCCAAGGAGAATTTTAGCCGATTTCGGTCAAAAATTCCCAAAATCTGGGGCTTAAGGTCAATAACAGAGGACTAGAGGCCACTTTATTCCCTCGACAGTATAACTCAATCGATCGCCATAGCAAAGTCAGTCTGCACAGCTTTCCAATTCTTTAAATATAAACACTGAATTAAAGGAGTTTTTTAATCTTAAATCTAGAAAAAAAGCAGTTTTGCGATAATATTTAAGAGAAGATACGAGGGGATACTTAGACACTCTCCTAATAAAGGACGCGATCGCGCTGTTCTCTCTCGTTCAAAAGCGCGCTCTGACCAAAATTGTCCCCGAGTTGGCTCAACTTAAACAATCGTACCTGTAAACGACAAATCTTTGATTTTAGCTCGCGATCGCGCCTACCCCTGGCGACGAACTTAATCGTCCCAGTTCATCAAATGGGTTTAGACTCGCTGTATCAGGAAAAAGCCCAAATTCGTCCCTAGCGATCGACACTCAGACTGTCTAAGGTGGTTTTCAACGTGAGAGGATGCCTCGTTTCTAACTCTACAGCCGGTTGTCGGAGCAAGCGCGATCGCATCGTTTCGCTCAAGCCTTGAACTTGGCTAAAATCAGCTCCAGCAATACTTTCCAACTGCTCGAATTCCGCATCGGTCAAATCGGCAGCCCGCAAATCTGCCCCCGCCAAATTTGCACCATTTAACTGAGACGAGCGCAAATAAGCCCCCGTCAGCCAAGCGCGTCGCAAATCAGCCTGCATTAAACTCGCACCTCGAAGATTGGCTCCCGTCAAGTCGGAACCTCCTAAATAAGCGCCCAAGAAACTTACACCCTGCAAATCGGCTTGACGTAAATTCGCCGTATTCAACGGCGCGCCATTGAGTCGGGCCCCCGGACCGATAGCACCGGAAGATTGATAGGCAAAGCCGTCGGGGAAACGAGTCTGACTATCGTAACGCGCCCCTTTTAATTGAATTTCCGTTAAATTCGCACCCCCCAAATCTGCCCCGCACAAATCGGCTCTTGCCAAACACGCTCCCTGCAAATTCGCCCCTCGCAGCACGGCTTCCCGCAAATTTGCCCCTCGCAAGTTGGCTTCGCTCAAGTCTGCCTCCCTCGCGTTGGCGCGGCTGAGAT
>JAXHVQ010000215.1:0-3765 GCA_034189065.1 Cyanobacteriota bacterium | reverse complement strand
TCGGCTCTTGCCAAACACGCTCCCTGCAAATTCGCCCCTCGCAGCACGGCTTCCCGCAAATTTGCCCCTCGCAAGTTGGCTTCGCTCAAGTCTGCCTCCCTCGCGTTGGCGCGGCTGAGATCGCCTCGATTGAGCGTGGCAGCGTGAAAATTAGCATTTTGCAAATTACAGCCGCTAAGGTCGATTTTATACAAATCCTCCTGACTCAGCGCTAGTCCTGCTTCGAGGGTAGCTAGAACGTCTTGGGGGGTTTTGCGAAGCGTTTTTCCCATGACTCGATATTTTCCGCGATTCCGATCGCCTACAATTTATCGCATTTTCCGACCAAGAACCAATTCTCAACAGGTCGATTGGACATGAGCGTTCCTACACTCCGAGGAAACCTCGCCGTCCTAAGTGCCTCAATTCCCAATTCCCAATTCCCCATAAACAACCGTGCCGCTCTTTATCCGTTGGCGGCACACGACAAACGACATCCGTTGATCAATTCCCAATTCCCAATTCCCCATTCCCTTTATAAATCTTCACAACGGGGAGCGCGGACTTATCAGACAATTTATTGTAAAGCAATGTTTAAAACTCTCATTAACTAGGAGATCTTCATAATATGCCATTTGGACCAGCTTCGCGCTTGGGAGTCAGCCGATTTGACGAAACGCCCCCCCTCGAATGGGTACCCGGTCGCTCGGAAGAAGAAGCCGAAATGCTCATTCAAGCGGTTTACCGACAAGTTTTGGGCAATGCCTACGTGATGGAAAGCGAGAGGCTTGCCGTCCCCGAATCTCAGGTTAAACAGGGCAATTTGAGCGCGCGCGAGTTTGTCCGGGCTGTGGCGAAGTCCGACCTTTACCGATCGCGCTTTTTCACCTCTTGTCCCCGCTATCGCGCCGTCGAACTCAACTTCCGCCATCTCCTCGGCCGCGCGCCGCGAGGTTTAGAAGAAATGCGGATGCACAGCACCATCCTCGACAACGAAGGCTTTGAAGCTGACATCGACTCCTATCTCGACAGCGACGAGTATCAAAACGTCTTTGGCGAAAACATTGTTCCGTATATTCGCGGCTACAAGAGCGAAGCTTGCGAAAATATGGCACAGTTTACTCACATCTTCCAACTGGTGCGAGGGTCGTCGAGCAGCAGTCTCAAAGGTGATATTTCGGGAATTAAGCCCAAACTCAACGAATTAGTTATTAATAACGTTGCCACTTCAGTGGTTTCGCCAGCTAGCGCGGGATCGATATTCTCCGAGCCTCCCGTAGGCGCGCGTCGTCGCCAAGGCGTGGGAGCCAGCGCCGAAGGCAAAGTTTACCGCATTGAAGTGACGGGCTACCGTTCTAAGCAAGTGAACAGAGTGTCCAAATTCCGTCGCTCCAACCAAGTTTTCTTGGTTCCCTACGATCGACTCTCCCAAGAATATCAGCGCATTGCCAAACAAGGCGGCATCATTGCCAGCGTGACCCCCGTTTAAACTGCGCTTGACCTGTAGGCTTCGCGCTTGCCGGTCGTCCCTATACGATTAATGAGGTACTAAGATATGGCACTTTGGATTGAAGCGGAACCTGTAGAATTGCGCGCTAACGCCACGGAAGAGGAATTACAAATCGTCATCCGCGCCGTTTATCGTCAAGTCTTAGGCAATGTTCATGTAATGGACAGCCAACGGCTTACGAGTGCAGAGTCGCAACTGCGAAATGGAGATATTACGGTTAGGGGATTTGTGCGTGCTGTTGCTCAATCAGACCTCTACCGCTCTCTATTTTTTGAACCCTCTTCACCTTACTGCTTTGTAGAATTGAACTTTAAGCATTTGTTGGGCCGTGCTCCGCAAGATCGGACGGAAGTGTCCGATCGCGTTCAACTCTACAACAACCAAGGCTACGAGGCCGAAATCGACTCCTACATAGACAGCGAAGAATACGTTCGGGGATTTGGGGAAAATATTGTTCCCTACGCCCAGGGCAGTCGCACCCAAACCGGAATCAAGAATGTCGGATTTAACCGCACGTTTACCTTGATGCGAGGGTTTGCAGCCAACGACATCGGGAAGTCGGCGAAACTCATCGGCGATCTCGGCGGGAATTTGCCGACTAAGATTGTAGCCCCAAGGCAGGGTTCCGGTGCCTACAGCAATACCGGTAAGCGGTTCCGCGTCGTCGCGTCTAAAGGCAATTCCAACACCCTCGCGACTCGCGGTACGATAACCTATACGGTGGGATACGAACGGCTATCCCAGAAAATCCAAAACATTCACAAAACAGGTGGCAAAATTCTCAGAGTGACTGAGGTCGCCTAAAAACAGCCCTCGACGGTGGAAAACTGAGAGTTGATGGATATTGCGGAATTTGTGGCAAACTCAATTGGACGTTGGCGATCGCAGCGCAGCGTTCATCATTTGGCCTTCGGTCACTTTGAAGCGGTAGAATCGGAAATCGAAATCGCCGCGATCGCAGCCGAAGATCCAGCCGTCGTTGACCTCTGCAAACAGTACGAAATTAGCGCAAAAGAGCTAATTTCTCCATTTCGCATGAGTTGGGAAGGAACCTCCGACTGGGACGAAAATGAAACCGTCCAAGGCAGTTGCATCCTCGTTCCCGTCCCCCACCCAGGCGATCCCACCTCTGGCAAACTCTTGCGCGATCGCGGGTACGCCGAAACTATCCCGGCAGCAGGCGACTATCGCCTCACCGAAGAGGGAATGTTCGTCCTCGTCACCGCCTACGATCGCGCCGCTGCTGAGGAAAAAATCTGGTTTGTCAATCCCAATGTCCGCTGTCGGGTATCCTTAATTAAAACCAGTGGGGGAACGGGAGTCGTTACGGCTTCCTTTTCCTCGGAAATTCGGACCGCAGGCAATGGCTCGAGCTGAATTGCTGACTCTAAAATCCCATGTCTGTTCAAAACTTAGTCACCTTGGCGCGTTGGATGGCTGGCGATTTCAGCAATGCCCAACAAGCCTACGACAATTCCAAAGACTACGCCCACATCCACGTTCTGTTTCGCCCCCTAGCCTTTGAATTTTTTTCGGGCATCGGACTGTATTCCGAACAAGTTTACGATTACGATCTCTGGCAACCCTATCGCCAGGGCGTACATCGCTTAATCGACTGGGGCGATCGCGTTTACATCGAAAACTACAGCTTAAACAATGCCCTGTACTACGCCGGGGCAGCGCGGGAGTTAAGCATTCTTAAAACCATAACCCCGGACGACATTGAGCGTCGAGAAGGCTGTTCGATGATCTTTGAGCGAGACGGCGATCGCTTCTCTGGGCGCGTGGAACCGGGAAATCGGTGCTTAATCGAAAAAAAGGGATGTCAAACCTATCTCGATAGTCACGTCGAAATCTCGGAAGCCACTTGGGTGAGTTTAGATCGGGGCCTGGATATCGAAACCCATCAACAAGTATGGGGTTCAACCTACGGTCCGCTAAAGTTTGAAAAAAAAGAGAGTTTTGCCGACGAAGTTCCCCCACTTCCCACCGCAGAAAATCGCTCATAATTATCTCCGTTGGGAAACATTTTAAACCCGACAAAATGGCGATCGAGGTTACGACATCGCCATTAAAATCCAACATCAAACAATAAAACAAAAAAAGGAAAATTCATCATGGTTAGTCTTGCAATCAAAACCGAGCCCGTCGAATTACGGTCCAGCCGCACCCAAGAACAGGTACAAGCCACTATTCGGGCTGCCTACAAACAAGTTTGGGGCAATCCCCACGTCATGGAAAGCGAACGCCTGACGACGGCAGAATCTCAACTGTGC
>JAXHVQ010000214.1:0-6006 GCA_034189065.1 Cyanobacteriota bacterium | reverse complement strand
CATGGAAAAAATCCAGTTTTCAACTGAACCGAGTCAAGCTGTTTTAATTCGGGAAGATGCTAGAAATATCAAAAGTATTCCCCATCAAATTGTAGATTTAGTCATTGCGTCTCCCCCTTATGCCAATAACTACGATTATGCGGATGCGACCCGACTAGAAATGACTTTTTGGGGGGAAGTCAACTCCTGGGGAGATTTACACGATGCTGTTCGGCAATTTCTAATCCGCTCGAGTTCGCAGCACGTTTCTAAGGAACGACTAGAATTATCAAATTTAATCGCCGAACCGATTCTTGCACCTATCCGAGAAGATTTAACTCCGATTTGCAAAGAATTGGAAAAAATCCGATTGACAAAAGGAGGACGAAAGGCTTATCATACGATGATTGCTGCTTATTTTTGCGATATGGGCTTGGTTTTTGATTCACTTCGTAGGGTGACAAAACCCCATTGCAAAATTTGTTTCATTGTTGGGGATTCTGCCCCATACGGCGTTCATGTCCCTGTTGACAA
Organism: Cyanobacteriota bacterium; assembly: GCA_034189065.1. GTDB lineage: Bacteria > Cyanobacteriota > Cyanobacteriia > Cyanobacteriales > Spirulinaceae > FACHB-1406. The sequence goes on along the minus strand of JAXHVQ010000214.1, from coordinate 5,493 downwards.
ATGGCTGGCGAGACTAGCAATTTCTTCGGGATTTAATTCTTGGCATTTTGAAAATATTAGGCCGCGAAACACGAAGTGGAAAAATAGAAAACATAGGGTTTTGCTCAAAGAAGGAATTTTGTGGATAAACAGTTAATCGATGGCACAATCGCCCTCTCATAAATTTGGTCAATCGTTAGGCAAGCTTCTTGAAAATATAGTGCTTGATGATATTCTTAAGCCCCGACTGCAACAATTCGTAGAATCAAAGCACTATTATCTTGACTGGCAGAAATTCCGTCCTGCAAGGAAAGGAAAAAAAGTGACTTGGCAGGACAGATACGGTAATAAACACGACCTGGATTTTGTTATTGAGATTGGCGGAACAGAAGACAAACTAGGGAGACCTGTCGCTTTTATCGAGTCGGCATGGCGCAGATATACCAAACACTCTAGGAATAAGGCACAAGAGATTCAAGGTGCAATCCTACCAATTGTTGAACGACATCGTTTATCTGCTCCATTTTACGGTGTAGTTTTAGCTGGCGATTTTACTAAACCGGCACTCGCTCAACTCAAGAATAATGGATTTACCATAATTTTCATTTCTTATAGAGAAGTCGTAGAAGCATTTAGAGAAATCGATTTTAATATTGAATTTGATGACGTTCGCAATCCAAGAGGCGAGTTTGAACGGTTTGAATTAGTTGTCGATTATAATAACGGCGATACAATCCGAGCAACATTCAAAAATAAAACTTTGCTTGCGGATTTTTTGGAAAAACTGTAAATTGAAGCGATTGTTTTCAATGACTCGAGGGATTAGCCAAGGAATTAATTTCTTGGCGATTCGTCGATCTCGCGTAGTTTCACGAACCGAGGCGATCGGGCAATTCCTCTAGCGTGACGTTCAGCGCCCGACACAGCGCTTTGATTTGGGGAATCGTAAGACTTGCTGGAGAGACTCCCCGTTCCCAATTACTTACGGTTTTAGAGGTTACGCCGATTTGCCTTGCTAAAGCTTCTTGGGACAGTCCCGCACGTTCCCTGAGCTTTTTGAATTCTGATTCGGGTTCTTGTCCTGACTGAGCTGGAGACATATAGAAATTTGTTTCTAGAAATGGCTTGACAAAAGTCTCGATATACTAGAAACTGATTTCTAGTGACGCGATCGAGCTGGGATACAGACATCAATTGGAATAGAGAAAAAAGCGACTGTGAGAGGCAATTTTTAACCCCACTGCGAAATTAAGACTGTGGAGGGTGCGATCCTACCCTCAGTCGGGGAAAGGCGATCGCGTTTATTAATTTCGCTCCTCCCCAATTTGTCCCCCTCGTCCTGGCCCCCGTAAAATCCGCATGATACAACTCGGCACGGGTGAAATTTGCTCCCGTTAGGTTACTTCTACGGAAGCGAGTGGTTCGTTTGTCGGCTAAAATCCCGATCGCGTTTCCGGCGATCGCGCCCCACGCTGCGAGAACCGCGATCGCCCAAACTCCTGCCAGTTGCGGAATTGGAGGGAGTTGCGGCGGCACTAACAGCAGTTGATAGCGATCGATGACATCGCGTCCTGAAGCCAGCGCGATCGTCCAAAATCCCATTGCACTCATAATCCCAATTGCTGTCGAATATACAGTCCATTTTTGCGTTCTCCAAGCTTGAATCGCGTTACCAATTGATATAAAGATAATGAGAATACTGGCGATAGAAGCGCTTAAAGTCAACAATATCGTTTCTGCTGAGAATTCTTTATACAATAGACTCAACCCCATCGCCAAACTACTCGCTAAACCCAGCGATCCCAAAATTAGGATTAGGGCAAATCGACGCTTTATACTAAAACCAATCCAATTTAAAATCAAACTTAAGCTAACTAAAAATACGCTGAGTATAATCGGAGGTCGGGTTAACAATTCCAACCAAGAAATCTCAGGCTCGCCGGACAAAATCAGCCCTAATGGAGAGCCAAAAGAAAGAATCCACAATAATAATTGACAAACTCCCAAACCAATTCCAATCAAAATATACCAAGAAATAAGGGTTTGATGGTGCGTTTTTTTCCAATGTTGATAGCGGTTGGTGGCGCAGTTAAAATTAGAACCTGTTAAATTTGCTCCCTCGAAATCAGTTGCCCAAATATTGGCATTGGCAAAGTTGGCATTTTGAAGATTTGCATTTTTGAAATTTACACCAACAAGTTTTGATTTGCTAAAGTCTGCTCCTTTCAAGTTAGAGTTTTGGAAATTTCTCCCGCTTAAATCTTTGCTTGTAAACGAAGTATTTTCTAAATTTTTACTCTTGGAATTTTCTAATATTCCTGTTTTGATGAGAAGAGCGTGGAAAAAAGCGACTAAAAATAAGTTCAATCCGTAAACATACCAGTTTAAAAAGTCGCACTTTTTGGCATATACAATGAGTGCAGGGATAAAGGCAAAGGCGAGGTTGGGGATGAGGAGTAATAAAATAATACTTGAAGATAAGCTGGGCGCGAGGATAGTTCCTAAGAAAAAGAAGCTAATGCCATAGAGATTCAACCCTTTGATAAAAGAAGAGTGAAGAATCGCCGGAAAGTATAAAACTAGACCATAAGCATACCAAAATAGGAAGTTTTGACTGCGATTGTGGGCAATGGTAGCAGGGATGAATGCTAGAAGAATACCGGCGAAAAAGTTGAAGCGAAAAATGTAGCAAAGGATTGCAAAAATGACAAAGCTGAATCCTAATAAAACTAACTCTCCAACTTTGACTTGAACTTTTAATTTTTGAAGGCGGTTTCCAGATGTTGCGATCGCGTCCGTCTCCTCATACAAGTCGGCTTCAATGGGGGAAATTGACTCTGTGGCTGGGGACGATTCAATGGAGAACAAATCAAATTCGTGACTCCAGGAAAGCGTCACTGCACCCGTTTGTAGGGAGCGCAGTCGGACTGTTTGGATCGAGTCGGGATTGAGTCGAACGAGTCGCTTGTGCATCCCCGCAATCACGAGGTCTTTTTTGAGAACTCCAGCGGATTCAAGCAGGATATCGAGTGTATTTTCGCGTACTGTTGCCTTGACAGTAATTCCTTTGGGGTTGAGCTGGCGATTCAACAAAGTTGCGATCGCTTTGGGATCCCCCCGTTTAGCCCATTGAACGAGATCGGTCATTGTAGGTGCTGAAATTCGGAAATCGGGAACAACATGAGAATCGTAAAAGCATACATTATATTCTCTCGTAAAAAAATAAAAATAGTTTTCGATAGGCGAGGAAGGTGTAGAGAGAGGGATAGCAAGAGCAAAATCGTACAAAATTGAGTTAATTTTAGTTCAAATAGCGAACCCAAGCATCCCAAATGCGTCGCCGTCCCAATAAATGCGCGCGGTCCACCCTCGAGCAGAATGACCGAGCGAGAAGAGCGCGATCGGTGGTATACTGCTGCAACACTTTCTTGACAGCGCCGTCAATGGAGCGCAAAATTGCCACCATCGAAGGACTGCCCAAAGTGGGAAGCCAATTGTACTGGCGCAGGAGAACGGTAACGGTGGGAATTCCTCGCTGGTTGAGGGCAAATTCGAGCGATCGATACTCCCTAGCGCTGGCGAAAAAGCTCAGTAAGATCGCGGTAGGCAATGGCATTTTATTGAATTGAGAATTGGAAATCGAGCAGCGAGTTTTTTATGCGAGCAACCAATAACCGACTAGCCGCAAACTTCACCCTTGTTTGGCGCTATCGTAATTGTATTTAGGGCGCAACGCAAACAGAAGTGAAAATTGGCACTCTTTACGGCATTAGCATCGGTCCGGGCGATCCAGAATTGATAACGCTCAAAGGATTGCGCTTATTGAGAACAGCCGACGCGATCGCGTTTCCGGCAGGGAGAAAAGGCAATCCGGGCGTGGCTCAAGGTATTATATCGCCCTGGTCGATTTCAGGACAAAAACAGCTTCCATTGCATTTTCCCTACGTTCGAGACCGAGAAACATTAACTCGGGCTTGGCAAACGGCGGCTGAAACGGTTTGGTCTTATTTGGCGCAAGGTCATAATGTTGCCTTTGCCTGTGAAGGCGATATCAGCTTTTATAGCACGTTCACGTACTTGGCACAAACACTGCAACAAATCCATCCCGAAGTCGTCATCGAAACCGTCCCGGGCGTGTCGTCTCCGATGGCGGCGATGGCGGCGTTGGGGATGCCTTTAACGGTTCGCGAACAACGACTTGCGGTTTTGCCTGCAATTTATACAATAGGAGAGTTAGAATCGGTTCTCAGTTGGGCTGATGTCGTTGTATTGATGAAAGTGAGTTCTGTTTACGAACAAGTGTGGCAAACTTTGAAACAACATCAATTGCTCGATCGCGCCTTCGCCGTCGAACGAGTCGCCCTACCCGAACAAAAAATTTATATGAATCTGCGCGATCGCCCCAAGCTTAAACTTTCTTATTTCTCGCTCCTCATCGTCCAAGTTCGCGATTCTGTTCTTTGAAATGGTGGGCGATCGCGGGCGCGAAATTTTCTCTAGCCCAAAACTTTAAAATCGAAAGTACAATTCCCCGTTCCCCTATTTGCGGTACTCGTTTATGTCGATGTCCTTCGTCAAACTCGCTCTCAACGCCCTTGGAAGCCCCACCTCCGTCGCGGTTTTAGGCTCCGTCGGCGCTCACGTCCTACTCGGTGCAAGCCTGCCCGCGCTCTCCGTATTTTCCCAGGGTCAACCCGGTCCCAGCGAAGTTCCCCTCGTCGAATTAACTCCCGAAGAACTGGCTCGCGTACCTTCATTGGAACCCGCACCCGCGATTCCCTTCGTTCCCCCCGCCTCGACGCAATTGTTGCCCCTACCTAAAAACTTTGAGTTGCCTTCGGTTTCTCAAAAGAAGTCTCAGTCTCCCGCCGCCTCGATTCCATCTACCCCCTCGAAACCCAGTTCGGGAGCGGTTAAACCCTCTCCCAGCATCTCTATTCCCGATCGCATCGTAACGCGATCGCCGGGGGGTGGAAAAGTGGTAAGGAGAAGGGGGCTGACACCAGGTCTCCCATCGGGGCGCGGATATCCCTCGTCAAACTCTGGGGGTCTGGGTAGCGCGCTCGATCGCGCTAGGCTCGCTCCTGGAAGGATTCCAGAGGGAGAGCCGCAGTTCAGACCCAATCCGAACCAACTTCCCGAAATAACCTTTGGTCAATCTATCGAGGAGTCGATGGGAGACTCGGAACCTAAACCCTCAATTGAGGAGAATACCGCCCACTTTAATGACGACGAAATAACGGCACTTTCGACTGAAGATTCGACGACGAAAACTCCAGCAGGAAATACACAGGGTACAGAAGAGACAACCGATCCGGCTTCTGAGAATTCCCAACAATCTCCAACGCCCGAAGCGCCAACCGAACAACCTCCAGGAACGCGCGGCAACACCCCTCAAGAAGCCGAGAGCGAGCAAAACCCTACGCCTTCGGAAAACCAGTCCGAACCTGCTGATGCTACTCGCGAAGAAGAGGACGAAGACGAAGACGAGGAAGACGAATCCACGCCGAGCGA
>JAXHVQ010000213.1:0-6142 GCA_034189065.1 Cyanobacteriota bacterium | reverse complement strand
TACCGCCTTACTCTCCAGATTTTTCTCCGATTGAAAACTTTTGGTCAAAAATCAAATCAAGTCTTCGCTCTTTGGGAGCACGGACTTATAAGGCTTTAGAAGAAGCGCTAGTTGAAGCTTACAGTCAAGTGACGGAGCTAGATTTCCTCAACTGGTTTACGCACTGTTGTTATTGTACCTCACTCAATTGAAAAACGCTATATTACGAGAGTAGTGCGTCTGTAAATGGGCTTTCACACCTGTGTAGGCTGCAACGTTGTTAATGGTACTTTCAACCGATGGGGGGAGGCGATCGCCTTTTTGATGTAAGTCTCAATACCCTCAATATGGTAAAATTAGATACTTATCGTATATAGCGTTTTTATTTGATTTGTAAAATCTTGACTTCGGGATTCAGAATGGAAGAATAGAAGAATAGAAGAATTCAAGGGAGGAGCGAGGAGTTACTAAAAGTAGGGAATATTCTTATCTGTTTATATTTCATTTGGAAACGCTATAGATAAACGAAATTACCACTCATAAAGCTACAAATCGTTCTCCAGTGTCCGATGTCGGTCGCCACTATGAGTGAGAATAATTTCGGACTATTTACGTCCAATAGATTTTCGGTTAACTCCAAAAAAGATTGCGATCGCGGCCAACCCAACAATCGTTCCGGGTTCGGGTACCGTTGCCGTATTGAGGGGATTATCGGGTTTATTCAACTGTTCTTTGCCGTCTTCAACTTGACGATTAAAGCGATCGCTAGATGCCTCAGCTTCCTCGAGCAGTCGTCGCTGTTCGTCGTTGACCAATACTATCATAGACGAATAGGGGGTAACAATTCCATAAGTTTTCGCGATCGCATGAATAGCATCCAATTGTTCGACTTGTTTCCCATCGGTTTCTCCACTCAACGCGCCGACTAAAACTCGCGCGGCTAAAGGTGCAAAACCTTCCTCATGTCGGGCAGTTTGGGAGTTTGACGAAACCAATTGTACCCGATATGCGGGGAGTTGGGAACTGACATTGCGGTTTCCTTTTTCCACCCGCCAAGCATACCCATCCACAACACTTACATTCCCTTCTTCCACAGCAGAATTAGAGGAAGATTCAGTTAAACTCTGCGTTGTAGCAATGCGCTGTAAAACCTGCGATAAATCTAGCGAAACGCCACCGCCACTATCTTGAATTGCCTTAAGCGTCCCATCGTCATAGGCAGGTGCGAGGGAACCGAAATGAACAACCCATAACGGCGCGGACATCTGAGGTACATCTCCCTTATCTTTCGACAGTTCGTAACTTCCCTCATCCGTCACAACAATAATACCGTCGTAGGCTGTTTCTCCTTTCAAGCCAACGAATTGGTTTAACATTTCCTTCAGTTGCAGCGTTCCGTAAAACGTAGCTTTTTGGGGGTGGAAGGAACGTAAATCGTCCAGTCGTTTCGGTTGGCTTCCCGCAGGAGACGTGACGTACAAATCGGCATCGTTGTTGGCTAAATTGCCGTCAGCAAACCCTTGTTCCTTCAACCACTCAAAGGTTTTGACTAACTTTTCCCGATGGGTTCCCATACTGCGAGACGTATCGAGTACGATGGCGAGGCGCTGGTTTTGAGGAAGAACGTAATCTTCGTCCGTCAAAGGTTGGGCTGTAATTTTATAGCCATTTAAGTCAATTTGATGTAGTTTTTGTAACGCAGGAGACAGACGCAACGGAAGACTATCCGAATCTTCATCTTTAAATTCAGTTAATCCATTGGACGGGGGAAAAGACGCTTCTAACCAATCTTCCCCAACTCCCTTAACAGCTTTTCCATTGCGCAATCGTTTGGTTTCGTTCGTCCAAAAAATATTTCGTTTTTCTCCAAGACTGGGCAATTCCCAACCCTTATCGCTGCGCATTACTTTATAGGTTAACCACAAGTGCATTTCAGTGGGACGTTGGATATTTCCTTCCCGTCGTTCCCGAATTGTAACTTTAGGTGGAATAGGGAAAGCGCGCAAGCGGTATTGTCTCGGTCCGACTTGTTCTAATAAAGCTGGATCTACGGGACGCGAACGTCTGACTTGAGAGTTATAGACTTTCTGCGCCGCACCGCGCGGAGATACTTTGAAAATGAAACGTTTATCTCGTTCTGCCGTATCTCCTAGCCAAACTCCAGTAATGACGGCGCTTTCAGGCAAAGAAAAGGAATAAAAGACTTCTTCAACGTCAAAAGTTTGATTGTTGTAAGTTTCGTGAATTTCCACATCTGCCCAATCGCCTCGTTCTTCAACGGTGACGGCTTGTTGTTTCAACCAAACTTTTTCCTGGTTAATATTTAAGACTCCCGCTTTGGCATCGTCGAGAATCGTCGTCGATTTTAGAGCGCGAAGAACAGCTTGGCGTTCTCCTTTTTGGATAGGCGTATCGAAAAACTGTTCGTACAGTTTGCTAGCTTTTTGCTCGTCTTTGCGATCGCCTTGATATAAAAACGGCGACACTAAACTATTATAAGCATTTTGGATACCTTGTAGAATCGGTTCGGAAAAGCCAAATTCGCTGCGGTACATAATGCGAATTTGGTTGCTTTGTTCCCAAGTTCCGAGATAGCGATAGGGAGAAAGGTACGCATTTAACAGTCCTTCGCGAATCTCCTCGGATTGAGCTAACAATTCTTGACGCTGTACGTCGGTTTTAGGAATATCTTCCAACAGTTGGAACGCTTTTGTTTGTGGCTGATTTTGAAACGCGATATAAATTGCTAGCCAAGCGGTTATCGTGCCTAAAGCAACCTGGGAGGCGCGCATTTTGCCGTATTGGGAGGAAAAGGCGCGTATAATTCGCCGTCCCGCGCGGACGTACAATGCAGCGAACATCGAAGGCATTCCTAAAAATAAAGTTGCCGAACCCGAAAACAGAATTGTAAATATAGGAATGAACCACAATGCTTCCCAAAAATGGTGGGTTAATTGCCACCAAAAGTCTCGAACCCAATTGAAAGAGAAAAAGCTTTCGAGAAGCCAAGCTGCTACGGGAATGGCGTAAAAGAGCAACAGTGCGCCGATATACAACCCAACAAATAACATTAGAGTGTGGGTTGCAACTTGTACCCAAGGCAGGATTTTCCCAACTCTGCGCCTTACGGGAGAGGGGATTCTGCGAAAAATGAAGTTAAGTTGAATTCGCCCATTAATCCATTGAAAAGAATGTCGATTTAGATAAATCCGCAGTCCTTCAACTAGCGCTGTTAAAGTGAAAGTTGCGCCCCAAAAAGCAAGTGCGAAATAAGACTTCTCCCAAATCAATTCTCCTTCCGATGCGGCGACTCCTCGAATGCCTTGCGTCACAACTGCCCCACATAATAAGGTCGATAAAACGAGAAGGCAAGCGGCAAACGTTAATAAAATTCGTACCGCAGGCGAATTCCTAACCCTTCTTCCCTGTCGGGTTGGTGCAGTTTGTACGACTCCCAATTTACGAGGATGAGGGAGGATAAAGGAATCGTTTTCTGTCTGCCAACCGAAATATCCCCACAGCAGTTCGACACAAAAGGCGGCGATGCAAGCTAACACGGTTCCGAGAATCAGTTGACTCGCTGGAGTGAGTTCTCGTAGGAGGAAAGAACGAACGCTAAACAGGAGCAAGAGGGGGGCTTCTATGCCGTAAAATAAACGGAGGAGTTCGAGGGGACGATTGCGCGCCCACAGCCAACCGATAAGGGTACAAATGGTTGGCGTTACTACGATTCCCAGGATTGAAATGAGGAATTCTGCCTCGATTTCCCCGGCAGGTACGCCTCGAGCGAGGGGAACGGCAATATAAGGTAAAATTCCAATATAAACGACCGATAAAAAGGTGAGATTCCAAAGCCAGAAGATGCCGGCAGAGGTGAGATGAAAGAGGGTTTTCATGGTTTTGCCTGGATGTTTGAGAAACGGCTTTGTTCTTCCCTCGGCAAGTTTGGGACGTTTTTTGGGCGGGAAGCCATAAGTTTTAACGAAACTTTACAAAATAGAGCGATCGCGGCTTTTTAGTTCTAGGTTATTGTGGACGAGCCACTGGTTATTTTCGATTTGGATGAAACGCTAATTTACGCCTCAGAATATCCTATGGAGAGTTTTGGATACTGGCGGTGGGAGGAGTATTGGATTTATCCGCGTCCGTATTTAACTGAAATGTTGCACGAAATTTCCCAATACTATAAAATTGCAATTTGGACATCGAGCGGTTCGGACTATGCCAAAGCGGTTGTGGGAAAATATATTGAACCCCATATTAGCTTGGAGTTTGTTTGGTCGCAGCTTCGATGTACAATTCGATACGATCGCGAGTTACAAGAGCATTATGCGCTCAAAAATTTGAAAAAAGTGTTCCGCAAAGGGTACGATAAGCGGCGCGTGTTGATGGTGGATGATACGCCGCAAAAAGTTCGGCTTCAGTACGGAAATTATATTCGAGTTAGCCCGTTTATGGGAAATTCAGGAGACTTAGAGTTAAAGGGACTCTCTCAGTATTTACTCGATTTAAAAGATGAGGTAGATTTTAGAATATTGGAAAAGCGGGGTTGGATAAGTCGGTATTCGTCGTTAGTCAGTCGGGACGTTTCATGAAACATCCTTACATCGAGTCATGAATTAAGCGCTCAAAGATAAATAAATGTAAGAAGGAACCAGAAAGAGCGCGATCGCGTCGAAAGAGAAATATGCTATTCTACGTTGTACGATGATGAAATCTGTCAAAAATCGGTTAAACGCGAAAACAGTCCGTTTTGCGGGCTTGCTCCTCGTTCCCCTCATCAGCGCAGGAATTTGGCAACTCAATACAACCTTTCAACTCCCGGCGCGCGCCGATATCGCACAGGAAGGACTCCCTCCCATTGCCCCTAATCTTGCCCCTGGTATATTGGCTGAAGAGACGCTGAATAATCGCTTTTCTTATGACAATTCTTTGCAGAGGATAGAGCAGATTCGGGGGGCTTTGTCAAGCTTTGTGGAACTGACGCAGAGAAGCGAACCGATTTTAGGAAACGATGTAATGGAGGAATTCGATTACACGGGTTGGGACGCACAAAATTTGGGGTTCCCGAATTGGACGGGTGCGGTGGAAGGAACCCTCAGAAAGCAAGAGTATCAAATTCGCGAACTGGAGTTTGAGTTAGCGAAGGAACAGTACGAAGATGGCGAAATTTCTCGAGAAATTCTTGAGGAAAAAGAAGCCGCTTACGAGCGCGCTGAGGAAGAATTCGAGCAGTTTTGGAATTCTTTTCAAATTGTAGATTGAGATTGACAGGAGGAACGTTTTGTGAAACGTTCCTTCGCGGTGTATTAGGGTTGCTTAAAAATTAAAAATTAAATACAATTCCCCCCTGCTCCCCCTGCTCCCCCTACTCATCACAACACTTATTCAGCAAACCCTATCTAGACATCGCCTCAATTTGCCTCACCGCCGTCAGCGCCGAATAACTCACCCCCGCCGTCCCTTCGCCGGGATGGGTAGAGTCGCCCACTAACCAGAGATGGGGAATCGGCGTGCGCGTGGCAAACCCAAATGGCCCAAAGGTGGAAATACGCTGTCCTAAACCGCCAACATAGCCCAATTCTCGCCCCGTGAAGCGCGCAAAAGTACGCGGCGTGGCGACTTCGACGTGGATGAGATGTTCGGGGGCGAGGTCGAAGTATTGACCCAAACGCGCGATCGCGTCCTCAGTATAGCGCTTTTTACGCCCTTCGTACTCCTCCTTCGTCCCTTCCCACCAAGGACGCACATCGACAAAGGAAGAGGCAATAATCGTCGCCTGTCCCTCGGGCGCGCGTCCGTCTCCAGGTTTGCTGACAGACACGAAAAGAGAGTTATTCTCCCCAATTTCCCCATCGTAGTCGTAAAGGAACTGGAGGTGAGGCGGACAGGTGTCGGGAATGGCAGCGCGGTTGACTCCTAAATAGATAACGAATGCGCCGGAGGGGGAAGGAAGTTTTTCGGTACGATGCTGGTAACGTTCCATTCCCAATACGGATAAGGGCGTTTCGATAAGGGAAGACAACTGATGAAATACTCCCTTTTCCTTGACAGCAGCTTCCCGTTTATCTCCATTTGAGGCAACTGGACTGTGCATCTTTCTCCCCGTCCCCCCGTCCCCCCATCTCCCCATCTCCCCATCTCCCCATCTCCCCATCTCCCC
>JAXHVQ010000212.1:0-6154 GCA_034189065.1 Cyanobacteriota bacterium | reverse complement strand
TGAAACGCTGTAGCGGTGAAGATACTGGTTGGGTCACTGACTGGGACAATAGCTGGGTGCCAGGTTAATTATAAAAAAGAGAACCCTTCAGATGAACATTTCTGAAGGGTTCTCTTTTTTTTGTCTTTTCTTTTATCTTTAACTTTTTTAGTTATGAATCTTTCCGCCTGTTTAAGAAATTAGTATTACTCCCTTGTATTCCCCTCTGTAGACTGGCGACTCGAAACGCCGACGCATCCCTAGTCGCCAGTTATTCCCACTTCAATGGGTGTGGCTTATTTACCACAATCCTCGAACGGGTTCGCTACGACGGACGGGGACTCCCGCAGTCGTACAATTGTAGGTCGGATATAACTCCCGACAAACACCCTGAAGTCTGGATTGGTTGGGGATGGGTTCTCGATATCCTTCAAATAGAGGACCGGTCAAAATTGATGCAAACTCTTCAGCGGGAATCGGTTCGACTCGTTGGAGTTCCCCAGTCGGTGCAACAGAAACTTTTTGACCTTGAGCGAGACTTATCGGAACGGCAGGTCGACCGGGTTCTTCGGGCTTATTAATTTGAACCTCGCCTTCGATAGTTCTCAAAGATCCCAAACTATTAGGATTATCGGGATCCTTCTCGAGAACATAAATCGTTCCTTCGACGGCAACTGTAAATCCCGAAAGACAGCCATTCGCAGGGCCGCTCACCAATAGTTGACCGCTTTCAACTTCTATACACTGACCGACAATAACTGAGGCATTTTGCCCCAACCGACCGGCAGCTCCATTACTAAAACTGATACTGGTACGGGTTTGTCCCTCAGTGCGGACTTTTTCGCGAAATTGAGCGCGATCGCTAACCGAGGCTTGTTGCTCCTCAATAAACACCTCGTCGCCGTCTACAACTTCTTGAATGACAGCTTGATTGATTTGCGCGACGGCGGGAATGTGGGGGAGACCGAGTAAAAGGGCGAGGCAGAAGCCGCCGAGCAGACCCAGGGCAATTCGTCGAAAACCTCGCTTTTGCGTTCTTGGGGCCAAATCATTCATGGTAATAAAGTTCCTTAAAATGGGCAAAATAAAAGGGCTACGTCGCTCGACGACGTAAAGTTACCCCTTTCAGTTTCTCAAATCGGGATCGTTTTTTAAAACTTTTCGTCAGTTATCGTATTAAAAGAAGGATAGACGAATCGCGCTCTCGTAAAAATCATGAAATTAAGTTGGGTAAAATTCCAGACCGCAGTCCTAATAGGCGCTCTTGCCTTCAGTTCCCTCAGCTTAGCTCGAACTGACCCGGGAAAAGCATCCGGGGGAGCAGGAGGAACGATTTCCGAGGTGGCGATCGCGAACGAGGCATTTCAGGCGGGGATGGAGTCCTATCGCGGCGGGACGGCGACGGCTTGGACGGATGCGATCGCGCGCTGGCAAGAGGCACTCCAATTGGCAAGGGCGGCAGGCGATCGCGAAACCGAAGCGCTGACGCTGACCTGGTTGGGAGTGGCCCACGCCAACTTAAAAGATTTAAAACCAGCCGCTGATTATTATACCCAAGTCCTTCAACTGTATCGAGAAACTGGCGATCGCCATTCCCAAGCTAGTATCCTCATGTCTTTGGGTCAAATTAAATCGACTTGGGGCGAGTATCAAAACGCCCTTGATGACTACGACCAAGCCTTAAAATTATGGCGGGAGGTGGAATATCGCACCGGCGAAGCGGCAACGCTCAACAACATTGGCTTTGTTTACTCCGACTTGGGCGATTCTAATCCAGCTCTCAATTATTATCAAAAAGCGTTAGATTTGGTCGAAAATTTAGGAAATCCCGCTAATATCGCGGCGACGCTCAATAATATCGGTCGCGCCCACTCCGACTCGGGCCAACTTGAAAAATCTCTTGAGACCTACAACCAAGCCCTCGCTCTCTGGCAGGAAGCCAAAAATACCAACGGTCAAGCCAGTACGCTCAATAATATCGGTTTTGTCTACGCCAGCAACCAGCAATGGGGTCAAGCGAGGGAATATTACGATCGCGCCCTTCCTCTATGGCAGGAGTTGGGCGATAAGGGGGGAGAGGCGAGTACGCTGACCAATATCGGCTATGTTTATGCCAATTCTGGCGAAGGCAACACGGCTTTGGAGTATTACAACCGCGCCCTCCCCCTGCGACAAGCAGTAGGCGATCGCGCCAAGGAAGCCCTCACTCGCTATCGCATCGCTGTCGTCCAGCGGGATTTAGGTAAGATTGAGGAAGCCCAAAGACAAATCGAAGCCGCGATCGCCATCATTGAAGATCTTCGCACCCAAGTCAGCCGTTCTGACCTGCGCGCCTCCTTCTTTGCCTCCAAACAAGACTACTACGAATTCTACATCGACCTGCTCATGCAGCGTCATCGACAAAATGGGAGCGCGGGTTACGACCAATTGGCCCTTCAAACCAGCGAACGCGCCCGCGCCCGCACTCTCCTCGAAATCCTCCAAGAAGCCCACGCCGATATCCGTCAAGGAGCAGAACCCCAACTTCTAGACCGCGAGAAACAGCTTCAGCAACAACTCGCGGCGATGGAAGAACAGCGAATTAAATTACTCAGCAGTACGTCCGACTCCACGCGAGTTAAGACTCTTGAAAGGGAAATTGAAAGCGCGATCGGCGAATACCGAGAGGTTCAGGCTAAACTTCGTGCCACCAGTCCCCGCTATGCTGCGCTTACCCAGCCGCAACCCCTCAATCTCAAAGAAATTCAGCAGCAAGTTTTAGATGAAAATACAGTATTAATGGAGTATTCTCTGGGAGAAGAGCGCAGTTATCTCTGGTTTGCAACCGAGGATTCACTGAGTAGTTACGAACTGCCGGGACGCGCGCAAATCGAGGAAGCGGCGAAGGACTATATTAATATTCTCAATAACCCCGGTCAGCGACGTAGGGAGCGGAAAGTGAACGAGGTACAGGCCGTTCTCAGCGAGATGATTTTGGGACCGGCGCGCGATCGCCTCGCCGGACAGCGCCTCCTCATTGTGGGCGACGGCATTCTGCAATACGTTCCTTTTGCGGCTCTTTCAGTACGTAATGATACTAAAGCTGATGGAAAACCCGTTCCTCTCATTGTTGACTCCGAAATTATTACTCTCCCTTCCGCCTCAACCCTAGCCACTTTGCGACAGCAACAGGTTCAACGTCCTGCTCATGCTAAAACCCTAGCCATTTTTGCCGATCCCGTCTTCAACCGAGATGACGATCGCGTTCCCAAATCAGAAGCCTTCGCCGACACGCTGCCACTAGAATTGCAAAAGTCCGCGCGTTCGTCTGGGGTGAGTTTGACGCGCTTGCCCTACACGCGCGAAGAAGCCGACCAAATTATCTCCCTCGCGCCGCCGACAGAATCAACTGAGGCCATCGGTTTTAATGCCAGCCGCACTTTAGCAACAAGCTCGGAGTTAAGTCAATATCGAATTATTCATTTTGCCACTCACGGTTTAGCTAACAGTCAAAATCCAGAATTATCGGGATTGGTGCTTTCTTTGTTCGACAGTAAAGGTGAAGTTCAAAATGGCTTTTTGCGAATGCACGAACTGTTTAATCTCAATTTACCGGCGGAGTTGGTGGTATTAAGTGCCTGTCAAACGGGTTTGGGAGAACGAGTTCGCGGTGAGGGGGTGATTGGCTTGACAAGAGGGTTTATGTATGCAGGAACAGAGCGAGTGGTGGTCAGTTTGTGGAACGTGGACGATCGCGGCACATCCGAATTGATGGTTAAATTTTACGAACGAATGTTGCAACAAGGAATGAGTCCAGCCGCAGCATTGCGCGCTGCCCAAATTGAAATGTGGAAAACTGAAGAGTGGCAGTCTCCTTATTATTGGGCGGGGTTTACTTTACAGGGAGAATGGCGGTAATTTAAAGAGAGAGTTGAAATGCGTCAATAGGGGGTGCAATGGGGAATTCATTCAACTATCGACAAGACTCTCTCCGCCGTATTCTCTTGTCTAATAAGGGGCTTCAAAAACAAATAAAGCGCCTTGTTAAGTTGCATCCGAACTGGCAACTGCGGGAGTATATCGAGTATTTTTTAAAGATTTCCGAAGATGTGTTGCAGCCCAATGCCGAGCGAAAAATCGTTCATTTATATATTGCCATTCGTTTAGAAAAAGCTTGCGATCGCGTCATCAAAGATTTTGCGATAAATTTCCCCACTCTAAGAGGCGATTCAGGGTTTCTATACGAGCGTTGTTACGATATAAAAAATGAATTGCTTTATGATGTTAAAAAATTAAGAAAGGTTTTGGGCAATTATCGAGCGGAGCGTGCAAACCCAGCTAAAGTCGAAACTTACTTTGCAGGTGTATTAAAACACAAGCTTTGGGAAACTTTTGAAGTAGAATCACCCTGGCACTTATTATGCAACTTCGATCTGAGTACCCAAAAGAAAAAAAATAACGCTCAACAAAAGATAAAAAAGGCACTAACAAAGTCTGGGGTTATAGAACCCTATCTTTCTCGATACATTTTTGCTTGGCAGTATTTTGTCCCGGTTTATAAAAATCAGAATATTTACAATACCCACAGAAAAACGGCTAAATGGCCCAATCCCAATCCACTAGACTTTGAAGAAGCAGCTAGAGATTATAACGGAAATCTTTTGCAATCCTATACTCCACTAGAAGTGTTTTCCAGTCCCAAGGTTAGCGCTGAGACAATCGAAGCTTGGATGAATGAAATCATTAAAGCATTACAATTATCTTGGCGTTTAAAGTTTGACGCGATCGCAAGAGACCTCGAATCCGAACAGTTTAATTCAGACGATGATTCAAACAACCAATCCTGGAAGTGGTTAGATTACGAAGAAAATGAAAAAGAATTACAAGATTTTGTCGATTCTGCTTTAAATGAAAACTTACAGAAAATCAATAAAAATAGCAATAATATTCGCAGTAAAATCCCCCTCAAAAAACGGAATGCTGTAATGCCACTTTGTTACCCTCACGAACTTTCCATTTTAGACCAAGAGCAATTTGCAAATAAAATTAACGTTAATCAGGCAACAATTTCGCGTTATATCTCTAAGCATTACCAAACTCCCTTATTTAAAAGAATAGATGATTTAGTTGTGGAAAAATTAGGTTTGCAGTTACCAGAACGCGCAAGAAACTACGTAGAATATTTTTTCGAGCATAGCTTTACTTGTCCGAGTCGCTTGAATTTAATTGATGACAGTTTAATTAAAGCAATTGAGCGCCTCGATCGTTGTACAAAATATGTACTTCAACTTCGATACGCTCGCAAGCTAGAACTCAAAGAAATAGAAAATGGCGACCTCCTAAATTGGCATCGAGAAGAAGGTGAAGTCGCGCTAATTATTGAGCAAGCTAAAATTGCTTTATCTCAACAATTAGCGGAAAATATCAAGCAAAAACAAGAGCGTTATATTACTTTTTGGCTAAAAAGATACTATGAAAATGTGATTTCATCAGTTCTATTAAATACCTTTAGTTGTTTTGAAAGCAATCTCAAGTTAATTTTAGAAAACTACTATGGACAAAAAATGACAATCGAGCAAATTGAAAAACAGCAATCTTACTATAAAGTGGGGCAAAGCATCAAGCAAGCTAGGGAAGAATTGGAAAATGCTTTAGTTCAGTGGGCTTTTGACAACTTTGAAATTGATTTGAGCGCAGAACGAGAACAAATTGATGAAGTTGTCGAGAACTGGTTGAACGCTCTATATTTCAGGGAAATATAGCAATTTTGTCTGAAGTGTAATCTTGCGAGAGGAAAATCGGTAAAAGAGGAGTTACAATTGAAGAAATAGGTAAGCGTTCGTTGCTAGCCGGATTGCGCGTATCAATGTCATTATCTATAGTATTTTGATTTAAGACGTTAGCGAGTTTGTGTACAAAAATGACTCAATAACTATCGTACTCGCGCCTCGGAACGCAAACAGCAGTCGTGCGTCACTGGGTTTAAGTAATCTCTCAAAGCTGCTTGAATTCTAAATCAGTGAATTCGCCAATTTTGAATGATCTCCAAAGCTAGAGTTTTATAACTTAAATGAATATATAGCATTTCTGAATGGGATGTAAACAAAGCCGGTGGAACAATGGTAAAATAAAATCATGGTTTTAAGGGGAAAGCACTCTATGGCAACTCAAGAAAAAGAAGAAAAGCTTAGAGAAC
>JAXHVQ010000211.1:0-6252 GCA_034189065.1 Cyanobacteriota bacterium | reverse complement strand
AGAGTCATAAATTACATCAAAATCATCCTCATATTGTCAAAGATTTACCTTGGGGAGAACAGCTTGTATTTTTAGAAATTAATCGACGACAATTTAAGTGTCAACACTGTCAAAAGCCTTTGAGTGAAGACCTGAATTTTATTCAATCTAGAAGAACCTATACAAAAAGACTAGCTCGTCAAATTATCCAGCAAGTCATCGAGTCAGATGTTCACAGCGTTGCTCAGAAAGGAGTTGTAACAACAGCCGAAATTGAAAGAATGCTAAAAGATGCTTCATGCAAGTGCTTAAACGGTAAACCGGTGGGTCTAAAAAAACTAGGAATCAATAATAAACTCAAATTAATCAAACGTTCTGGTTATGGGTTCAGAAATTTTAATAACTTTCAGGCTCGATGTTGGCTCAACTGGCATTTCAATTAAAAGTTTAGCATACTATGTACTGAAGAACCGAAAAAATTTCCGGGCTAGGGGGAAAAACTGTCGGAACCTGGTCAACAGACGGGTACGATTTTAACGAGTCTCTGGCGGTTAAAAATGGAAAGTTTGTGGGTCTATCGTTAGACGAAGACAATCAAGACGATTTAAGTGAGGAGCGCATTAAACAGTGGGTGACGCAACTCAAAGGAGAATTTGGGGTGTGATGAAAAATCAAGTTTAGAGTTTAGGGACGAACGCCACTTGTGTTCTTGCGATCGGTCAACTCGTAAGAATACAGTGGTTTTTTTCGTAAGTAGGTGGGCAAAAATAAACGCATAACCTCAAAATTCGTATTCCTTGCCAGATAAGGGTTTTAGCTGGAGACATTGTTCTTTTAATTACGCCCACCTACTTACCATCTTCAAAAAGTCGCGCTCCTCAATGAAAGGAGTAGCGGGATTCTTATCAATTAATAATTGATTGATTACCCAAATAGGACTTACACAAAGCCTCTCTCTGTAGGGTGTGCTCTTCGCAGCGCAGGTGCACCTTTGTCGCCATATATGGTGTAGCTGCGTAAGTCCTGCCAAAGTAATAACGTTCTTTTATTGGAAAATTATTAGCTATGCTGGAAATGGCTCGAACAACTCAACCTTTGATGACATTATTCTCTAGTTTGTGTGCGGGGTTACTAGCACTCAGTTTTTTTTGGAGCCTTTGGAGAACGGTCAAGAATGGTTTTCAATATGTCGCTCGCTTGCACCAAGTTCCTTGTTCTCGCTGTGCATATTTCACGGGAGACTATCGCCTCAAATGTCCAGTTCATCCCTGTAAGGCGCTCGCTGAAGATGCGATCGCGCTCCCTGGATTTTGAAGCCGCGACGCACCGCTATCGAGTTTCATGACGAGAAAAATTACGCGATCGTGTGAAAGAAAAATCGAAACCCCCATTACTCGTTGAAACTCTTCACTTCGGAATAATGAATAATGAACAATGAATAATTACCTCTCCTTAAAAGAAGAGGATTTAGATCGAGAGAAATCTACGATCGATTGCTCCGTAAACGAAGAAGTCTTAGACCCAATTAATAATTATTAATTATTAATTAGACTACTTCAGCTTCTGCTTAATAAATCCCACCAATTGCACCAACTGCTTCTTCAAGCCGTCAATTTCGCCTTGCATCTTACTCACCTGTCCCTTGAGAGCATCTATTTCCCCTTGCAAGGCTGACGTATCGCCAGTTGCTGGGGCCGCAGTCGCCGCAGTAGCAGTCTGTGGTGCAGCCGGACGTTTCCTCGCCTTCTTGGTTGCGTCTTGGATGGCTTCGATGAGGTCTTTCTTCTCGAAAGGTTTGCTGACGAAGGAAAAGTATCCAAACGGTTCTGGAAGCTTTTCAGTGACCTCTTCTTTGCGCCCAGACATGAGGACTAAGGGAATGGACTGGAGACTGGGGTCTTTCTGGATTTCTTGGTAGACTTCCCACCCGCTCATTTTTGGCAGTAGAAAGTCTAGCATAATTAGGTTGGGACGTTCCGACCGGATGAGGTTCAGTCCTTGGGAACCGTCTTTCGCCTCAACAAACTCTACGTCCTTGGGTAACATATCCTTGACGCGCATCCTAATCACTTTACTGTCGTCGATCACCAGTATTTTTTGCACTGCCACGATTCACTCCTTCGCTCTCAGCGATCGAAAAAAATAAGACAAACCTTTCTTAGAATAGATGATCCTTGGAGAAGGATTGGGGACTTGGGGGGGAAAGCCTATGGGGTTTGAGGAAGGCTGCACTTTGTAACCTCACTTCCGTCACTCCCGGAAATTTTGACAGATTTGCGTCCGTTCGGACTAGCGCGAAGTTGTTGTTTGATCTCAAGGGGACGGAATGGGGGTCGGGATGGGGGATTGGAGTCGGGAAGCCATAAACCCGCCGCGTGTCTCTCGATCGTCATTTTTCTTTGAGTTTCACTCTTGCTTTGCTGCGATTCTAATTTAAATTCTCTGGCGGAAGCAAGAGTTTTTATGAGTTCAGAGTTCAGAGTTATGGGTTATGGGTTATGGGTTGGGAGTTCGGACATGGAATATTGAACATTGCTTACTGGTAACTGATTACTGGTAACTGATTACTGGTCACTGTTTACTGGTCACTGTTTACTGATTACTGGTACGCGATCGCGCGATTTGCCAACTGAGAAAGAGCGTTGGCACAATTCCTACCAAAATAATAACCAACGCTGGGGCCGAAGCTTCTACCAGGCGTTCGTCGGAGGCATAGTTATACACCTGAACGGCGAGAGTGTCGAAGTTAAACGGACGAATCATCAACGTTGCCGGCAGTTCCTTCATCGTGTCTACAAACATTAACATTCCCGCTGTGAGCAAACCGCCACTCATCAGGGGGGCGTGAACCCTAAGCAGCGTACTCGTCGGACTGTGGCCCAAGCTGCGGGATGCGTCGTCGAAGCTGGGGGTAATTTTGCCGAGACTGGACTCGACGGCGTTGAAGGAAACGGCGAGAAAGCGCACCAAATAGGCAAAAATGAGGAGCGTTAAGGTTCCGCTGAGCAGTAAGCCCGTTGAAATATTAAAGGTAGAGCGCATAAAACTGTCAATGGTATTATCCAACTGACCGGCGGGAATTAAAACGCCCACGGCAATGGTCGAACCGGGGACAGCATAGCCCATTGTGGCAATGCGGACGGAAAAAGCCGTGAGGGGGGAGGTATCCAAGCGCTGTCCGTAGGCCATTAGCAGCGCGATCGCAACGCCTAAAATGGCGGTTAGGCTTGAAAGAATCAAACTATGGCTGGCAAACTCCCAAAACTGCGATCGCAGGGTTTTATCGAGATTGACTAAGGTCAGGTACGCCAGAAATCCGACCGGCAAGATAAAGCCTAAAAATATTGGTAAAAAGCAACTCAGTTGAGCTAAAATCTTGCGCCATCCCTGAAGAGTGTAACAACGTAGAGGCGCTCCGGCGCGGCCCCGTTGGTAGTAGCGCGCTTGGCGGCGGCTAAACCGTTCTAGCACAATGGGAATGGTGACAAACAACAGAAGAAAGGCGGCAAGTTGGGAAGCGGCGATGCGTTCGCCCATGCCCAACCACGTGCGATAAATGCCGGTGGTGAAGGTGGAAACGCCGAAAAATTGAACGGTACCGAAGTCGTTGAGAACTTCCATTAATGCCAGGGCTAACCCAGCCATAATGGAGGGGCGGGCGAGAGGAAGGGCAATGCGAAAGCAACTGTGCCAAGGGTTGCATCCCAGAGAACGGCTGGCTTCGAGGGTACCGGCAGATTGTTCGAGAAAGGCGACTCGGGCTAGTAAATAAACGTAGGGGTAAAGGACGAGAACCAGCATCGCGATCGCGCCAGCAGGGGAGCGAATTTCGGGAAACCAGTAATCCCTTGCGCTTTCCCAACCGAAGGTGTTGCGCAGTTGGGTTTGCACTGGACCGTAGTAGTCGAGGAGTTCGGTATAAACGTAGGCGAGAATATAGGCAGGCGCGGCTAAGGGCATGAGCAGCCCCCATTCAAAGCCGCGACTTCCCGGAAAGCGGCACATCGTCACCAACCACGCTGTCCCCGTCCCGATGAAGAAAACCCCGATGCCTACCCCTATAGACAGCAGCAACGAGTTCCCAATATAATCCCAGAGAACGGTCGCGGCTAAATGCTGCCAAATGTGGCGGGCATCCGAGAAAATACTGCTAAGAACGTAGAGAACGGGAGAAGCAACGAGGAGCGCGATCGCGCTGACGAAACAACTCCAACCGTTAAGGCGAAGGGGAATTCTTGCAAACCGCTTTCGGGAAACGATGGACACTCGACAACAACCTCCTAAATTACGTAGAAATGTGAATTAAAGTCGAAGCGCAACTCCATGAGGCAGGGGAGCAGAGGAAGCAGGGGGAGCAGAGGAAGCAGGGGAAGCAGAGGAAGCAGGGGAAGCGGGGGAAGCAGGGGACAGATGGGTATCGAGAGCTGAATTGAGAATGCGCGAATTCTCCGTATTATTACATTTAGTCCGAGCAAATGCGAATAACTTTCAAAAACTACTTTACGATAATAAAGGACTGCTGTCGTCCTTTGTCTGAAAATTCACGGAAAGCAGAGAACCGTAGATCGTGCGTTCTTTGAGAGGTAAGTGGGGACGCGCGGGAGAAATTGCCCGCCAACCCACTCCCAGGGCGATAAAGGGAATCCTCCCTTGTCAAGCGTATCCATAAACCCAACAATTGAAATTTATAGGCAATAAACCTCAAATGACAACCGCTCCCTCTATCAGCCTTCATCTCCAAAACCTTATTAAACAGTATTCCCCAAAACTTCCCCCGGCTGTTAACGCGGTAACGCTGACCCTCCATCAAGGAGATTTATTAAGCTTTTTGGGGCCGTCGGGGTGCGGTAAAACCAGCTTGCTACGGCTGATTGCGGGATTTGAGCAACCGCAGGATGGAACCATCGAAATCGCCGGACGCAAAGTGGCGGGTTTGGGTGCTTGGGTTCCCCCCGAAAAGCGTGGCGTGGGGATGGTGTTTCAGGATTACGCGCTGTTTCCTCACCTCAGCGTCGCGCAAAATGTAGCCTTTGGCTTGTCCGACGCTCATCGGGCGAAATCTCGCGTTCCCAAACGAGTCGCAGAAGTCTTACAGTTGGTTGGGTTGCAGGGACTCGAACAGCGCCATCCCCACCAACTTTCGGGGGGACAGCAACAGCGCGTCGCCCTTGCCCGCGCCCTCGCCCCTCGCCCGCAATTGGTGCTTCTCGACGAACCGTTGAGCAATTTAGACGTACAAGTTCGCGTGCGCCTGCGCCAGGAATTGCGCGATATCCTCAAAGCGGCAGGCGCATCGGCGATTTTTGTCACCCACGATCAAGAAGAGGCCCTTTCCATTTCTGATTCGATTGCCGTGATGCGCGGCGGAAAATTAGAGCAATTGGGCAAACCGGAGGAGATTTATCGAGAACCGGCAACTCGCTTTGTGGCGGAGTTTGTGACTCAGGCTAACTTTCTGCCCGCAACGTGGAGGGAGGGAGCTTGGGAAACTGAGGTGGGGCGTTTTGCAGGCGAGGGCAATGGAATTGGCGATCGCGCCGATTTAATGGTACGTCAAGAAGATATAATGTTGCACCCCGACCCGGGCGGAACGGTGTTAGTTCGCGATCGCTCCTTCCTCGGCCGCGAACATCGCTACTGTTTGCAAACGCGATCGGGACGCGAACTCATCGCCCGCATCGACGCACACAAACCCTTACCTGTCGGTAGCAAAGTTAACATTTCCGTTGCCCCTCAAAACTGGCAATTATTTGCGCGAGAAGAGGTTTAATTGCCTCGCTAAGCTGTCGCGCATTTAAATTGGGTATCCACTTCTGCCTTCTGCCTTCTGCCTTCTGGAGAATTTAGCGTCGCAGTTTAAAAGCTGAACAGCTTATGGGCTTTTTTCACTTGCGGCGATCGCGATCGACGTTTGTTTTCCGAAGGTGAGGTAATTGGGAATGCAACTTTAAGAGCAATGCCAATTAGAAATTAAGTTCTGATTCTTCTAACTTCTGTTCGTGCCACTCGCTCCATTTTGGCTATTGTTATTCTATTCGATTCTTCAGACTGGAGTTTAGATTTTTGACCAAATTAGACATTACAGAACTTACGCAGCGACGCTACTCATGGTGGCAATGGTGCGTTACGCTGCGTGCTTCACACCCTCCTACATAGGGCTTGCTGAAAAAAGCCTAAAGCCAGACAGCAAGGGGAAACTAACCACAAGAGAGTCCCGAAAAAATTGATGGGAAAGGACGAATTATCGTTAAAATGAGTCAAAACCCCTTGCAC
>JAXHVQ010000210.1:0-6401 GCA_034189065.1 Cyanobacteriota bacterium | reverse complement strand
ATGAAGGCAATGAGGAAGCAAATGGTTGCGCTTAAGAGAGTCGGGATCATCAGAACGCCGAACCAACCGATGTAAACGCGGTTGTTGGTGCTGGTAATCCACTGACAGAAGTTCTCCCATGTGCCCCGGCTTTCGCGGGTTGAAAGGGTGGTTGTCATGTCTAAATAATGGCTATGTGGTTTTCAAGGTTCGTATCTATGTGTATAACTATAGGCTGGTTTTAAAGTTTTGTAAAGGGTTTTATGAGTCATTGCTTCTTATGAGTTTTATAAGTTGAGGTTATATAGCGTTTTCAAACGAAACGTAAACAATTAAATCGCCCGGAATTCACTGTAGGGACGTTCAATTGAACGTCCCTACGTTGAAACGGTTTACATCCCGTTCAGAAATGCTATATAGATAGCGCTTTATCCCCAAGACTGACTCAGCGACGCTATTGCGCTATTGATGGAGGTAACGGTGCGCTGTGCTACGCGCTCCACGCTCCACACTCCACACTACTAAGAGCAAGGTAGACGGCGAGCAGCAGTGAGCTTAGAACCCAAAAAAGCTTCGTTCAAAAGTGCTGAAATCCTTGCTCTAGGCAAAGACATTGCGATGAAGCGATGCCGCCTTTGCTGTCAATAACGATCGCGTCGCGATCGCGCGTTACCCGACCAATAGCAGCCGCATTGCCCCCCAAACGCCGGACAAACGGGTCAGCTAACTCCTCGGGCAGACACAAAACGAGTTCAAAGTCCTCACCGCCGTACAACGCCCACTGTAGCGCCCGTTCGGAGCCAACTAGCCGATAAAGCGCATTGGGAATAGGGATTAAATTGCGATCGATCTCAGCACCAACGCTACTCGCCCGACAAATTTGGACAATCGCATCGGCTAACCCATCGCTGCTGTCCATTCCAGCCAGAGAAAGAGGAGATTGTGGCGTGGGGGTTTTCCAAATTTCTTGAAGCACGGGCAGCACATCGAGTCGCGGTTTGGGGCGCTGATGAGCGATAATGAGAGCGCGGCGATCGCTTTCCTCAAGTGACTCTCCCGCGTTGGGATGTAAGAGTAACTCTAATCCTCCGCGAGACGCTCCATGAAAGCCAGTCACAACGAGGATATCTCCGACTCGTGCGCTAGTCCGACGAATAGCTTGCGCCGGTCTAACTTGACCTAAAGCCGTAATCGAAACCGTTACCACTGAAGAACGACAAATATCTCCTCCAACAATGGACGTATCGTAAGGTTGCAAGCAATCGTACAAGCCTTGATAGAAGCGTTCGACCCAGCTTAGCGCCACATCGCCGTGCAACCCCAAACCGACAGTTATTCCCAGCGGAGAGGCCCCCATCGCCGCGAGATCGGACAAATTTGCCGCAGCAGCGCGCCAACCGACATCTTCGGGGGAAGTCGTCACGTCGCTAAAGTGAATTTCATCGACGAAAACGTCGGTGGTAACGACAAGGGACTTGCCGGACTCGATAGCGAGAAGGGCGGCATCGTCACCGACGATCTCGGCGGGACAAAAGCGCTTGATGCACTCGAGCAGTCCTTGTTCTCCAATGTCGCGAATGGCAGTCATCGTTCTTTGTCATTTGTCATTCATCATTCGTTATTAGACCTCGAAGCGAAATTGAGACCTTGGCGTGAAAGCGTTAAATTCCCAAATTTCGTGCAAGAGTGCCTCTTACCTGACTTTACCCAAGAAGTCTCTTGGTTTTTGGCACTTGGGCAATGGGTTGAAAAGATTTATTCGAGGAAGTCGTAAAGGATTTCGTCGGGTTCGTCGTCGATGTCATCAGTTATCGCAAAGGAGGATGGGCGGGCAAAATTGGTGTTTCTGGGGGGAGATTGAACGCCTTGAGCGGTTTCGGCAACTGCAAAAGCGCGATTTTGCAGGAGATGGACGAGTTGAGAAAGGCGCTCGACCTTGGCTTCAAGAATTTGCAGTTGTTCTTGGGTTGCCCAGTTAGGCGGGTTTTGCGTTTGCGGCTGCAAAAATTCTTCCAAAATACGCGTCATGGCGATCGCAACCGAGGAATAGCCTCGTTGTTGTTGGTGAGCGAGAAGCGCCTGATATAGCGGTTCGGGCAGCTCGAGGGAAATGGAGGGGGGAACGGTTGCCATTGCCGATGAGGGGGTAAACTTGGGAATGAGGTTAGATTAGCAAGATTTTGCCAGAAGATGGTAACTTGTGGAGAGCGAAAAACGACCTTTTTTTTCGTACCGCACGAAAAATTTTCTGCGATCGCCCCCGTAACGCAGAGGGTTTTGCTAAAATAACATCCGTCATTCAGCCAGAGTAGGGATTTTGAGTCAATCGATAGACATCCCAAAAATTGATACCTTAGCGAAAGAACTTGCAGCCATCCAGCAAACCAGTTCTAAGCGAATTGCGCTTCTCGGTTCGCGTCACATCCCCATCACTCATCAAAATCTAATCGAAATGATGAGTTACGCTCTCGTGTTAGGTGGAAATCACCTCATTACATCTGGGGCTACGGGAACCAACTCAGCGGCTATCCGGGGTGCAATGCGAGCCGATCCGAATTTATTGACGGTGATCTTGCCCCAAAGCCTCGAACGCCAACCGCGAGAGTCGAAAAAGCAGCTTGAAACAGTGATTCATTTGGTGGAAAATTCTGAGAACGATCGCCTATCTTTGGGCGAGGCGAGTGCCTTGTGCAATCGCGATATTGTTTCTCGGTGTCAGCAGCTTATCTGTTTTGCGTTTCACGACAGCGCAACGCTGCTGAAAACCTGCCAAGAAGCAGAAGAACAAGGAAGATTAGTCACTTCGTTTTACTTGGATTGATCGATTGTGACTGATTTTTAGGAATGAGTAATTGGCGATCGCTTGTTTGTCAATTACTCGTTACCTACTGCCGTATTGAGATGTAAAATTCTTTTAACAAACCGGCAGAGCAATGTGGAACAATTAAACCGTAGGATTGAAATTCAATCGAGATGAATCTTGCCAATAGTTCAATTCTGCTCTACTCCCTCGTCGGAGCAGTTATTTTAGTCTATTTTCCCTTCGGACTTGTGGGTCTAGCTCGAGTCCGGGCCGGTTACGATATTGCCGCGCCCCGTGCCATGTTTGATAAGTTGCCTCCCTACGCCCAGCGCGCAACTTGGGCGCACCAAAATTCCTTTGAGGCACTGATTGTTTACGCAATTGCGGCGCTGATGGCCTACATTACGGGCGTGGATTCGCCTTGGGTGGGTGGCGCGGCGCTGGGCTTCCTGGGAGCGAGATTATTGTATTCTGTTTTCTATATTGCCAATATTCCCTTGGCGCGATCGCTGATGTTTGCTATTGGCTCCACTTGCAGCACAATCCTCTTTGTGCTAAGCTTACTGACTCTTAATAATCTTAGTTAATATGGCTTCTAATTATTCCTTTGATATTGTCAGCGATTTCGACCAACAGGAAATGGTGAATGCAGTGGATCAAACCGCGCGGGAGATTCAAAGTCGCTACGACCTAAAAGATACAAAAAGCACGGTCGAACTGGGAGAAAATCAAATCTCTATTAACACCGACAGCGACTTTACCCTCGAGGCAATTCATACGATTTTGCGCGCCAAAGCTGCCAAACGCAATCTGTCTCAGAAAATTTTTGAGCCTGGAAAAATTGAATCGGCAAGTGGCAGTCGAGTGCGTCAAGAAATTACCCTGAAAAAAGGAATTAGTCAAGAGATCGCAAAGAAAATTAGTAAACTGATTCGCGACGAATTTAAAAAAGTGCAAGCCTCAATTCAAGGGGATGCGGTGAGAGTGTCGAGTAAATCTAAAGACGACCTTCAAACCGTCATGCAACGAGTTAAACAAGAAGATTTTCCCGTGGCGTTGCAGTTTACGAATTATCGGTAAGCCGGAAGATCGCAGAGAAAGACAATTCTTTGTCGCCGTCCAGATAATCGGCATAATGTAA
Source organism: Cyanobacteriota bacterium (assembly GCA_034189065.1). Taxonomy (GTDB): domain Bacteria; phylum Cyanobacteriota; class Cyanobacteriia; order Cyanobacteriales; family Spirulinaceae; genus FACHB-1406. Next base: position 2,478 of record JAXHVQ010000210.1, on the reverse strand, counting down.
AAAAAGCATAGCAATGATGAAACGATCGCATGGAAGGGTTTGAATAATTGTGAGAAATCTTTAACACTAGAGAGATTACCTAAAGCTCGACTCTAGTTAATCGCCAAGTTAACCCCAAACCATGTTAGAACTTTTACAAAGCGCCACGCTCGCAAGCGAGAACGGACATTGGTCCGCCGTCATTCACGACCTGTATCAACTCCCCTCGCAAAAACGCGGAAATCGAGAAGAATTTTTACTCGAAACCGAAGCAGCGCAGCAGTCGCTAGACTTAGCATTAGGCGTTTTGGAAGGAGGCGATTTTCAAGAACGATGGGAAATCGCCAAACTCTGGTCAAAACTAGGCGAAACAGCGATCGCGCCCGTCATTACCCTCCTGCGAGACGAAGAAGCCGACTGGGAAGCCCGCTGGTTTGCCGCCCGCATCCTGGGACAATTCGAGCATCCCGACGCGATCGCGGCCCTCGTCGAAACCCTACAAACTTCTGAAGACGAAGAACTCGCCTCCATCGCCGCCACCGTCTTAGCCAGCTTCGGTTCCCGCGCGGTAGAAATATTAGCCCAGTTACTCGAAGGCGACGAGACGAGAGAATTAGCCGCGCGATCGCTCTCCCAAATCCGCTGCGTCGAAACCGTCGATCCCCTACTAACCCTCGTTAAAGACATCAACACCGAACTGCGAACCATTGCCATAGAAGCCCTCTCCAGTTTCCGCGACTCCAGAATTCCACCCATTTTAATAGAAGCCCTCAGCGATCGCGCCGCCGCCGTCAGAAAAGAAGCGGCTATCGGCTTAGGATTGCACCCCCAACTCGCTCCAACCTTAAATTTAACCTCCCACCTCAAACCCCTCCTCTACGACCTCGACGAAGCCGTACAAACTGCCGCCGCAAACGCCCTGGGACGCATCGGAACGCCCGACGCAGCAATTTTTCTCTTCGAGGCCCTCATCGACGAAGCCAACTCCTTCTCGCTTCAAAAAAGCTTGATTCACGCCTTAGTTTGGGTAGAAACCTCCGAGAATTTAGAGCTTCTTCGTCAGGCACTCCCCTTCGTCCCACCCCTCTGCGTTGAAGAAATTATCAAAGTTTTGGGACGGGTGAAATCTCCAGACTTGCGACCCCAAGCCGCCCAAATTTTGCTCGAAATCAATTGCGAACGAGGGGTTCGCGCGATCGCGCTCAAACAAGCCCTTGCCCGGGCCTGGGGACAACTGCAACACGAGAGTGCGATCGCCGCCCTCCAACAGTTGCGTCTCGATGCAGACCAACGAGTGCGACTCCACGCGATCGCCGCCCTCAAACACTTTCCCTCGTTTGTCGCCTGAGCTATCCCCCGAACCCAAGGGACGAACTCGTTTTTCTCCCCCGCAACATTAAAATATTTGACATGAGATGTGTCATTTTAGTTTTAAGCTAAGACACATCTAAATTGAGGAGCCTCGCTCTCCGGTGTTCAGGAGTGTCGCTCAAATTCCTAACTCATCTGGGTTTGGTGAATTTTTAATTTTTAATTTTTAATTTTTAATTTTTAATTGGTATTATTCCTATCGTCCCTTGCTCGTTGCGAACTTATGAAATCCTATCTCGCTGCCGCCATTCAAATGACCAGTACGCCCGACCTCGCTCACAACCAAAGCGAGGCGGAAGAATTAATCGAGCTCGCCGTGCGCCAAGGAGCAGAACTCATTTCTCTGCCCGAAAATTTTCCCTTTTTAGGGGTGGAGGAAGATAAACTCGCTCTCGCCGATGATATTGCCCTCAAGAGCGAAAAATTCCTTAAAATCATGGCGCGGCGCTTTCAAGTGACCATTTTGGGCGGCGGCTTCCCCGTACCCGTTTCCGGCGGGAAGGTTTACAATACAGCTCTTCTCGTCGATCCTAACGGTGACGAATTGTGTCGCTACCAAAAAGTCCATTTATTTGATGTGAATTTGCCCGATGGCATCACTTATCGCGAGTCAAATACTGTGATGGCGGGGACGGAGTTGCCCCCGGTTTACCGTTCGGAGAAACTGGGTAAATTGGGCCTTTCGGTTTGCTACGACGTACGTTTCCCGGAATTGTACCGCCATCTTTCGGGTCAAGGGGCGGATATTCTTTTTGTTCCGGCTGCTTTTACGGCTTTTACCGGTAAGGATCATTGGCAAGTTCTCTTGCAAGCTCGGGCCATTGAAAATACTTGTTATGTTATCGCTCCCGCTCAAACCGGCAATCATTACGCCACGCGCTATACTCACGGTCATGCAATGATTGTGGATCCTTGGGGAACGGTTTTAGCCGATGCGGGGGATAAACCCGGAGTTGCGATCGCGGAAATTAATCCAGCCCGTCTCAAACAAGTTCGCCAGCAAATGCCTTCCTTACAACATCGCGTTTTTGGTCTCTAGATTGCAAAGAAAGTGTGATGAATAATGAATAATGAATAATGAATAGTGAATAGTGAGTAATGAATAGTGAGTAATGAATAGTGAGTAAT
>JAXHVQ010000021.1:0-54326 GCA_034189065.1 Cyanobacteriota bacterium | reverse complement strand
GCGGGGGAGCGGGGGAGCGGGGGGAGCGGGGGGAGCAGGGGGAGCAGGGGGAGTGGGGGAAGCAGGGGAAGCAGGGGGAGCAGGGGAAGCAGGGGGAGCAGGGGAAGCAGGGGGAGCAGGGGGAGCGGGGGGGGAATTGTATTGAATTTTTAATTTTTAATTTTTAATTTTTAATTTTTAAGCAACCCTAATACACCGCGATCGCATTGATAAATAGGGTTTCAGCTTTGTGCAGCCAGCCCTAAAATATGCTATCGTTAAACAGCACTAACTCAAAAATGAGGGCGCGTAGCTCAGTGGATAGAGCACCAGATTCCGGTTCTGGGTGTCGGGGGTTCAAATCCCTCCGCGCTCGCTTTGGCATCTTTGAGAGGCGATCGCGAAAAATTGTCCTTTTGCAGCAAAGGGACTCCATTGCGATCGCGCTAGCTCCATTACAGTTGTCGTTGTGGGAAATTCAGGCGGCGATCGCGCGTAAGTCCCCTCAAACCGGTACAATGATCCATTGATGAATGGAGAACTTCTACGACAGGTCAGAATTCTAGACCCGGTTTCAGGAACGGATCGAGTTGCCGATGTTTCGATCGCGGAGGGTCAAATTACGGCGATCGCGCCCCCCTCTCATTCCCAACCCGACAACACAAAAGTAATCAATTGTCAAGACAAAATTTTAGCGCCGGGATTAACCGACCTCTACAGTCATAGCGGCGAACCGGGATACGAGAACAGAGAAACCCTGGCAAGTTTAGCCGCAGCCGCCCTTGCAGGAGGATTCACCCGCGTCGCCCTCCTCCCCGACACCCTTCCCGTCATTGACACCCCCTCAACCTTAGAATTCCTTCAGCGCTGGCAACAGCAGCAATTACGCGCATCAACTCCTCACTTCTACGCTTGGGGGGCGATTTCTCAAAACTTAGAAGGGAAACAAATGACCGAATTGGCAGAATTAGCCCAGAGGGGGGCGATTGGATTTGCCGATGGATATCCCCTACAAAACTGGGGACTGCTGCGTCGTTTCCTCGAATACGCCGCACCCCTCAAAAAACCGATCGCGTTGGTGGCAACCAATAAACAGTTAAAAGGGAATGGAATCATGCGCGAGGGACAACTGTCGGTTCGCGCCGGTTTAGCCGGAGATCCAGCCGTTTCGGAAACAGCCGCTATTGCCTCGTTACTCGAAATTGTCGCCGCAACCGGTACCCTCATTCACCTGATGCGCATCTCCACAGCGCGGGGAGTCGAACTGATAGCAGAGGCAAAAGAACGCGGTTTGCCCCTCACGGCGAGTACCTCTTGGATGTATCTCCTCCTCGACACCGAAGCCGTTTGTAGTTACGATCCCCATCTCCGTCTCGAGCCGCCTTTAGGGAATATTGAAGATCGAAAGGCTTTAATTCAAGGCGTGAAAACGGGTGTCATCGATGCGATCGCCGTCGATCATGCCCCTTATACCTACGAAGAAAAAACCGTTGCTTTTGCCGAAGCCCCTCCCGGCGCGATCGGGTTAGAATTAGCTCTACCGCTTCTGTGGGACCGCTTTGTAGAGACAGGGGAGTGGACGGCAGTGGAATTGTGGCGCAGGTTGAGTAGCGAACCGCAGCGCTGTCTTGGATTGTCTCCCATTCGCTGTGCAGTTGGAGAGAAGGCGGAACTCGTTTTATTCGATCCCCATCGCGCGCAGACGGTCAATCGTTCAATGCTTCACTCTCTCAGTGCCAATACGCCTTGGTTCAACAAAACCATTCGGGGGCGCGTGCTGCAAACTTGGTTGGGCTAATTTGTAGCACAGGCGGTGGAAATTAAACTGTTTCGAGCCAATCAAAAATTAAATCTAATTGCTTCAAGCTCACGAGACCATATTGCCACAAAAGCATCGGCAATTGGCTAATACCGGAGCGAGCATCATTCTGGCGCATCGCCGTTGCAATGGCATCGGAGGGAATGGCGAGTTCGTTTTGGAGGAAGTCTAGAAATTGGGGAAGCAGGATGGATTTCATGGGGGTTGCTGGAGGTGGAGTGTCGCCGGTTGTGAATGGTGCAAGGGGTGTGCCAAAAATTTAAGGTGTTGACAGACTTTTTAATGTAAAGTATAAATTGGGATTGTTAGGAGCTTGTTTTGAGCTGGAAGCAGTAGCACCCGCGTTAACTATCTGTCGGTTGGTGTCGCGAGGTTGGGGAAGTCGTGTTAGGAGATGACTCGGATTCGCCCCCGGCGTACCGCTCTAAGCAGGCGATTAATCGCTCGTCTTTCCTCTTCAGCGAGAGATTCATCTAAGGCAGCCGCGAGCAGTCCGTAGCGGTCGTTCTCGGCTAGCAAGCCTGTTTTGGTGGTGGTGCGGAAAATTTCTGAAAGGGCATCGGGGAGCAGTTGGATGTGAGGCAGCATTTTAGGGTTAGATAACTCGATATTATTCAGTTTCTCCGATTGTTTTGAGTTTGGACGTGACCGCTCCCCTCGCTCGGTTGCGATCGCGATCGAGACATGGGGTGACGGGAAACACGACCGTTGCGCGATCGCGATCGCTCGTCTTCCTTCCGACAGAGTTGCGCCTGATTTAGACTCTGATGTTACAAAACTTGACAATCATTCGCTTCAGGTGTACCTTGAGAATAAGATATAAACAAAACATATCGAGTCGTTCATCTTACCACCGACATTAGAGCCAGTGATGAGACGGAAGTAGGCGATCGCTGCCGAAGGAACGCGCCGCATCTATACAGACATCGCAACAAGAGGTTTCTACGATGCTTGCGCCCTTATTAATTAATCTGGCTGTTGCTTCAGTCGCCGTGTATCTAACCTTCAATACTCAAGAAGAGATTGTCAAAGTCGCTACAGCTTTTGTAGCCATAATGTGCTTATTCTTGTGTCTTTTTTTCGCCCCTTTATTCCTCAAAGTTCTGATTCTAATTCTTCCGTTTGGGTGGGAGAAGTTTCGCCGTAACGAGAGTTTTCAAGAAAACATTGAGCCGTGATTTGGGGATTTGACGGGCGGATGCGCCCGCGATCGCGATCGCTAATTGGAGGGAGAATTTTGCGTTCAAAGTGGCTTGAAGGCAAGCTGTTGTGCATTTAAATTGGGAATTCACTTCTGCCTTCTGCCTGTCTTACCGAGCGTTCCCTTGCGTCTGTCGCCGACGCGGGGTCTCGGCGCTTCTGCCCTCTGCCTTTCGGAGAATTTGACGACACAGTTTAAAAGCCGAACAGCTTACGGGGACTTAAAAACGAAAACTGGACTTCACAAAAAGCAGAACAGCTTATTGACGCGCAAATCCCGATCTCTTCGGAACGTTTTGGCTCCATCTCACAGCTTTAAGAAAGCGATCGCGCTTCATCAAGAATTACAAAGCTTAGTCAAAAATTATCAAGAATTGTACAATCTGAAAATACTGGCGATCGCTTCATTGAGCTACCGGTTAGCGTAGGAAAAACGCCAGCTTGGGGAAACCGCACAGAAATGAAAGTCAAACTGATCCTACCCGCCTTAACCGAAGCCCTTAGCCCCTTTTGGCGACCGATTAAGTATCATTTGTTTCCCCCCTTGGGCTTAGCCGCGATCGCGTCCTACTTCGACGACAGCGACGAAATCGAACTCCAAGACGAGCACGTCGAACCCCTCAACCTCAACGACAGCCCCGATCTCGTCGTCATCCAAGTTTATATCACCTCCGCCTACCGCGCCTACGAACTCGCCGACCTCTACCGCAGTCGCGGCGCGTACGTCGCCCTCGGCGGATTGCACGTCACCTCCCTCCCCGAAGAAGCCTCTCGCCACGCCGACACCCTCTTTTTCGGCCCCGGCGAAGATACCTGGCCCCAATTTTTACAAGACTTCCGTGCCGGACGACCGCAAAAAACCTATCAATCGCGATCGCGTACCCTCGTCGGCGCGCCTCCCATCCGCCGCGACCTCATCAAACGCCACCACTACCTCGTCCCCAACTCCATTGTCGTCTCTCGCGGTTGCCCTCACCACTGCGACTTTTGTTACAAAGATGCCTTTTACAAACAAGGGAAATCTTACTACACCCAACCGGTCAACGCCGCACTCGCAGAAATCGATCGCCTTCCCGGTCGCCACCTTTACTTCCTCGACGACCACCTTTTTGGCAACGAACCCTTTGCAACGGAATTATTTGAGGGAATGAAAGGGATGAACCGCGTTTGGCAAGCGGCGGCAACGGTTCCTTCCATTCTCAAACCCGGTTTAGTGGAAAAAGCGGTCGAAGCGGGACTGCGCAGTCTTTTCGTCGGTTTTGAAACCCTGAATCCCAATAACCTTAGAGAACAGCACAAGTATCAAAATCTCAACCGCGACTATAGCGCCGCCATTCAACGCCTGCGAGAGGTGGGCGTGATGGTTAACGGCAGTTTTGTCTTTGGCATGGACAGCGACGACGAAACGGTGTTCGATCGCACGGTAGAATGGGCGGTTACCCAAGGCATCGAAACGGCAACGTTTCACATCCTTACCCCTTACCCCGGAACGCCACTGTACGAACGAATGCAGGACCAAGGGCGTATGACGACGGATAATTGGGATTTATACGATACGCGCCACACGGTGTTTCGTCCGGCGAAGATGAGTGCAGAAACGTTGGAGGCGGGGTATTGGAAAGCGTATCGCGACTTCTATCGTTGGAGTGCCATTTTCCAAGGCGCTTGGACAAAATCGGCGTGGGGCGATCGCTTGCGTCATTTGGCTTACTCGGGGGCGTGGAAAAAGTGCGAACCGGTGTGGGATTTATTGATTCGGACCAAACAAGTGAATCGATTGTTGCCCGCGTTGGAAGAAGTTTTGGGTAGTTTTCGGCGGGAGTCGGGAGGAGACGGGGAGACGGGGAGAGGAGGGGAACTTTTGTTAAAGGTTCAACCACAGTCGAATCGGTTTTAGGGCAAGACTTTTAGGGCAAGCGATCGAGTCCCAGACCCACTTGAACAAAATGAGCATCTTCGGTGAGGATACGATTAATCTTGAACTCTTGCATAACCACCATCGAAGTTAAGATCGTTAGGACTTACGCAAAGCTACATCTGTAGGGTGTGTTAGCGCAGCGTAACACACCTTTGTTGCTATACGATTGGCAAGTTTCAATCCCTCAAAGGGATTTAAGTGGATTGCGACCCCCGGCGCGATTTCCGCTTGACGATTGTGCCAGTTTCAATCCCTCAAAGGGATTTAAGTGGATTGCGACGACGAACTTTTAGACGAGGTGGTGGACTGGGATGTTTCAATCCCTCAAAGGGATTTAAGTGGATTGCGACAATGTAAGACAATTAGGTACGTATAGTTTTAGAGGTTTCAATCCCTCAAAGGGATTTAAGTGGATTGCGACTTCCTTGGCGCGGCGGGCAGCAGCCAGTTCCATCCCGCCTGTTTCAATCCCTCAAAGGGATTTAAGTGGATTGCGACATGGGGCCGCGATTGAAGCTACCGCAAATTAGATCCGCGTCAGCTTTAACCACATCCTGCCTGTTTCAATCCCTCAAAGGGATTTAAGTGGATTGCGACTCCGGACTGGGGGATATAAAGAAATCAGTCAAAAAAGTTTCAATCCCTCAAAGGGATTTAAGTGGATTGCGACTCCAAGAAGGAGATGGGAAAGGAATTGTCCAAAGGTGTTTCAATCCCTCAAAGGGATTTAAGTGGATTGCGACTTTGGGCTTCGCCGAATATCACCCTAGTTGAGGGAAAAGGGTTTCAATCCCTCAAAGGGATTTAAGTGGATTGCGACTCTAGTCTCCTAGTCTCTGCGACTGGAGGCTACGGTTTCAATCCCTCAAAGGGATTTAAGTGGATTGCGACTGCATCGCCGGAGCTGAGGCAGTGGAATCAAACGAGGTTTCAATCCCTCAAAGGGATTTAAGTGGATTGCGACTGCCCGCCCTTACAAGCCTGATGATATGTAGTTTTCAAGGTTCATTTGCGCGAGCGCCTCTTTATTATACCCCAAAACTCCCAGCCCATCGCGGCAAAATCCCCGAAACCCTTGCCCAGAGGAGTGCGCGACCGATTTTCGACCGTCATACACCTCAATCCCGCAGCCAGACGACTTTTGCTGCCGTTTTCTTTCCAACCCATTTTTCCACACCCTACCCCTCGCGCAACTTCCCAAAAAATCGAGCGCGATCTCCTCATCGCGCTCCAATTTTATATAAAATCTCTCAAAAAACGCTACAGACATTTCTCCCAGTCCCCCCGTCAGTTGAGTTCAGAGTTATGGGTTCACCAGTTCAGAGTTAAAGCCTTTTCCCCGTCATCGCATTTACACAAAACCCACACCTCAAAACTCCAAACTCCTTTGCGTCCACTCTCCACTCCCATTGCGCTCCTATAACTGACGCTCGTGGGGCGTAACGCGCAACTGAAGATGATACACTCGTTCTGGATCGAGTAAAAGCAAGCAAAAGTTTGACGGCGGATGCGCAATTTCCTCCGAGTCGGACGAAACGAACTGAAGTCTCGCTGCCTCTGATAGCACTGCCCAAGTTTGAGAACGCTCTTGCTGCCACTGGGGTTCGGGATGAGTGTCCTCAATGAGAATAAGCTGTCCGTCAAGGCGAAACTGTTCGCGGGTTTGGGTGAAATACCAACAAATTTCGCCTCTGGGTTTATGCTGAATTTGACCGACTTTTTCGCTGCGAATATCGGTAATTATTTTAATTTTATTCGTCTTTTCAACAAAACCGCGAAAAACAACCGTACGATTGCGGGGTTCCCCTGTGTCTGTCACGGTGGCGAGTTGGAAGTAACGCGCATGGGGTTTGGCGCGGTTGAGATGGAGCGATCGCGCGACGGCCGATCGCCAAGGAGCGAGGGGTTGTACTACCACTTTATCGAGAGAAAGTGCGAGAACTCCAGCGATTGAGTTGAAGTTCTCCCAAACGGGCTAAACTTTGTAGATTAGCAACTTGTTTCTGCAACTCCTCAATTTCGCGCACCTGTTGTTGGCACTGGCGTTGGAGGTCGCTATAATTGGCGGAACGGTTGAGCGAGGCTTGGAGTTGTTGCTGTAGACCTTGAATGCGGCGATCGCGGTCTTGGCATTGGTCTTGGAGCGATCGCAAAGATTCGGTGTTGCGGTCGTTCAACTGCTCTTGAAGCTTGGCGATCGCGCGGTCTTCTTGTTCCAACTGTTGGGTCAAAGCTTGAATGCTCTGTGCTTGACTGTCGGATAGCGATTGTTGCGCCAGGAGTTGGGCTTGCAGTTCGCCAATGCGCTTCTCTCGTTCGTCGCATTCTGCTTGTAGCGATCGCGCAATTTCCCCTTCACTTTCGGCAAGGGTGTTTTGTCCCTCTACTTTATCTTGCAATTGGGCGATGCGCTTGTCTTGCTCTTCGCGCTCTTTTTTCAACGCTTCTAAACTCTGCTCGCGCTCTCCGGCTAAGGCTTTTTGCTCGCTGTATTGCTTCTCCAGGTAGTCCAGTTGCTCGTCTTTTGCCCTGCCTTGCTCTCGGGCATCCTCAAGCTGTTTTTGCAATGTCTCGAGTTCGTCTTGGGAGCCTCGAGCAGAACTTGCAATCCCTTCATCGAGTTCTTTGCATCGAGCTTGCAATTCTTCTACCGCGCGATCGCGTTCTTCAACCAAAGATTTTTGTTCGCCGCACTGCTTTTCCAACTGAGCAATTTCCTCGTCTTTTGCCGAACACTGCTGCTGGACTTCCTCGAGCTGCTTTTGTAATGCCTTAGTTTCCGCGTCCGAAGAGGGGGAAACTTCAGATGAGGTAGACTCCTGGGGGGAAGATGGAGTCGAAAGCACTTCAATATCGGGCGACTTCGGTCTTCCCTTGCTGGTTTCGTCTGCGGGAGAGTCGAGAGAAATCGTTGTCTGTGCCAAAGACGACGCGATCGCGATCTCGCCTCTGACAATCTGCTCGACCAACGCCGAACGCGACAAACTCAACTTTCTCGCCATTTGACCGAGGGTTTCCATTGCCGTCGGTGCGAGGGACAGTCCCGCGATCGGTTTTTTAGAAGCAGATTTACTAGAAGCGGCTCGCTTTTTTTTCGCCATTTCCCTCTCACTCGCACGAACTACATGAGAGAAGTATTATACTTGTTCGTCGGTCGTTTCGTCATCAGTCCTTTTCATGGGTCGCCAGTCGCGGGTCTTTATTCGTGCAACTCGAAAGGGTCAAAACCTGCTCAACGAGGGACGTATACTTGCGACAGTGCTGCGAAACGAGCGATCGCAGAGTAAGCTGTTCGGCTTAAAGAATTGCGATCTTAAATTCTCACTGCCTTTGGCAGCTTCGCTGCGGACAGTTGGCACCCAAGGCAGTCGTGAGTTCCGCCCCTTATGCACGTCAGCTTAGCGTCCCTCTCAAAACCTTCCAAGAACGATCGAGGAAGTATTAAACCTCCTTGACCGAATTATTTCTCAACGCTTCCCAAGAGTGGGTAAAGCTTTGGTTTTACATTAACTCAACCTATTTTTGGATATTTTGCTTTCCGAGCCGGGATACTCCAATCCTCCACAAGGAACTCCAAGGCTAATTTTTTAGCTTAAATTTGAGTGAGCACAATCTTAAGCTTCAGTGGTTGACGTTTGCGGATAGAGACCCAATTGTTTTGATAACTGTCGGGCAATGTGAACCAAGAATTTGACCCCATCCTGATTATTTTCGTGGGCTAATATTGTAGAAACTTGAATAAGCATCGAGACCAAACCCGCATCGAGTAAGTCGGGGCGAGCGTCTAGAATGAATTTTTCGTTTTTTTATGCAGGATTTACAAAAACATTTGCGATCGCGCAATTCACTCATTGAATAAAATCGAAAACAAACAGCAAAAAAACACAAGAAACTAAATAGTTGCACGTAACTTGAAAACCTCGTTCCCAACATAACCCTTCCCTCGCCGCTGTCGCTCCGCCACCAGAGTTCTCCCGCTACCCCATCGCCAGCATTGCCCCAAAAAGTGTTAATTATCAATGATAAAATGCCGCTGGGGGGAGAGCGTCCCTTACACTCTTTCCAAAGATTGAACGTATTTACGAGCGAACTAAACTTATGGATAATGCGGCACTTTGGCAACGCTATCAAGACTGGCTCTACTACGACGAAAACTTAGGATTTTACGTCGATGTCAGCCGGATGCGCTTTGATAGCGCCTTCGTCGAAAAAATGCGCAGCGCGATCGCGAAAGCCTTCCACGAGATGGATGCCTTAGAACGCGGCGCGATCGCTAACCCCGACGAAGGACGCAAGGTCGGTCATTACTGGTTGCGAGACCCCGATCTCGCTCCTACCCTCGACCTCCAACAAGAAATTGTCGAAACTCTCGAAAATATTGAAAGTTTTACCCGTAAAATCCACAGTGGCGAAATTCACCCTCCCGGCGTAAATAAATTCACGGACATTCTTTCCATCGGCATCGGCGGCTCTGCCCTCGGACCGCAATTTGTCGCCGAAGCACTAGCTCCCGTTTCTCCTCCCCTCGCCATACACTTCAGCGATAATACTGACCCCGAAGGCTTCGACAAAACCATCGCACAAATCGGCGATCGCCTTTCCACCACCCTCGTCATCGTCATCTCCAAATCCGGCGGCACTCCCGAAACCCGCAACGGCATGGTAGAAGCCAAAGCCGCCTTTGCCCTCCAAAATCTCGACTTTGCCCCTAACGCCGTCGCCATCACCGGCAGCGACTCCAAACTCGAAAACATCGCCAAATCCGAAGGCTGGCTTGCCACCTTCCCAATGGCAGACTGGGTAGGCGGGCGTACCTCAGAACTCTCCGCCGTCGGTTTGCTCGATGCCGCCCTACAAGGCATCGATATCCGAGCGATGCTCGAAGGGGCCAAGGCAATGGATGCCGCCACTCGCAGCCACGACCTCAAAACCAACCCCGCCGCCCTTCTCGCCCTCTCCTGGTACTACGCAGGCAACGGCAAGGGTGAAAAAGATATGGTCGTTTTGCCTTATAAAGATAGCCTGCTCCTGTTTAGCCGCTACCTCCAACAACTGGTGATGGAGTCCTTGGGCAAAGAAAAAGACCTCGACGGAAATATTGTTCGCCAAGGTATCGCCGTATACGGAAATAAAGGCTCAACCGATCAGCACGCCTACGTTCAACAACTTCGCGACGGCGTACCGAATTTCTTCCTCACCTTTATTGAAGTGCTAAAAGATCGTCACGGCCCGTCGGTGGAAGTAGAACCCGGGGCGACTTCGGGGGATTATCTTTCGGGATTGTTGCAGGGAACGCGCCAAGCATTGTACGAAAATGAAAGAGATTCCATCGTTGTCACCCTTCCTGAAGTAAGTCCGCGAACCGTCGGCGCGTTGATTGCCCTGTACGAACGCGCAGTCGGGTTGTACGGCAGTTTGGTAAATGTCAACGCCTACCACCAACCGGGAGTCGAAGCGGGAAAGAAAGCCGCCGCTTCGGTTCTGGCGCTGCAAAATCAAATCGTTAGCGTTCTCGAGGAGGCAACTTCTCCTATGGGGTTGGCCGAACTCGCCGAAAAAGCAGAAGCGCGCGATCGCGTCGAATCGGTTTATCTGATTGTACGCCATCTCCAAGCCAACGATGGGAAAATTCGGGTCGAAGGGAATTTAGGCGTTCCTAGCAGCTTGAAAATCAGCAATCAGTAATTAGTATTCTGTAGGGTGGGCATTGCCGCCAAAAAGCTAAATTCAGCAAATTCTCTCGAATTCGCAATGCCCACCGCAAGTTAACGCAGCCAAGGCAGCTTAATCTAATAAATAAGCTTGCGAGTCGCCGAGCAGTAACATCTCCAAAAATTCATCTAATATCTGCCAACGGCGCATTGATACGGAAATTCCGCAAAACCTTCTTTCGTTCTTCACATTTCCATACCATTGAGCCAGCACTCTGAACTTGAATTCACCCTAGAGAGGTTGACATCCTCCCCGGCGTGAACGCGCGGGGATTCCAAATATCACTACTTGGATTTCCTCTTTCTTCGAGCCGATTTACGATAAGCAAGTTTCCCCGCTCGCGCAGAGATCGATCTCTCCCGAGGCGTTAATTTCCGTCTGCCCGACGGTATTTGATAGCTGTTTCAATGCCGCTTTTAAAATGTTTTCCGCCGCATTTTTGTCACGGTCGGCTACATAACCACATTGAGGACATTTATGAGTTCTGGTACTCAGAGTTTTTGCGACTTTTTCACCGCAATTCGAGCATTTTACAGAAGTATTAGCGGGTTCGACAGCAATAATGGGTACTCCATAAACTCTGCCGAAATACTCTAACCATTCTCTAAATCTGTACCAAGCTGCATCGCTAATCGATTTGGCTAAATGATGATTCTTAACCATATTCCGTATCCGAAGGTTTTCAATTGCTACCAAGTCGTGAGACCGGATGACGTGCCGAGCTAATTTACAAGCCCAGTCGTTACGCCTGCGCGAAACCTTCAGATGCGCTCTCCCTAGTTTGTTTCGGGCTTTTGAGCGGTTCTGACTTCCTTTTTTCGTTCTTGATAATCGACGTTGTGCGCGTTTGATTTTACGTTCGTCTTTTCTCAAAAACCGAGGATTGTCTACCTGAGTCCCATAACTGTCTGTGTAGAAGTAGTTTAAACCTACATCTAGCCCTGTCTGTTTACCTGTAAGTTCTTTTTCCTCCTTTCTTTCGTAGTCTATTAAAAACTGTGCATAATACCCGTCATGTCTTCTAATGGCTCTAACTCGTTTGATTTGTTGGAGCTGGTAGAAATGTAAGTCTCGACTTCCCCAAAGTTTGAATGTCCCTGCTTGAAATTTGTCTGAGAAGGTTAAATAACGTCTATCTTCTGACAGTTTCCAACCTGATGTTTTATACTCTACAGACCCTCGAATGGCGTATTTTTTAAACTTGGGAAATCCTTTTTCCCCGGGTTTCTTTTGCCGACAATTGCGATAAAATCGTTCGATTGATGCCCAGGCTCTTTCGGCGTGAGCTTGTCGCGCCATTGAGTTAAGCTTGCTTGCCCAAGGAAACTCCTCATTGTCTGCTAGCACCTTGCAATACTTGTAGGCATCGTTGCGACTTTTAACTTTGCCGTCGAGCCATGCTTTAATGATGCTGTTGCGAACGAATCGACCTGTACGGATAGCTTGGTCTAGCTTTCCATACTGGGATGGCGCTCCTTGCAACTTCATTTCATAAACGAGCATGGTTTATCGTTGGCATCGGACGATAGGATATCATAGCAGAAAATCATCCGTCGCGAACGATGGGGCATCCCATACCCACAAAAAGCGGGTATGGGAGGTTCAAAAAAGCGCACTGCCGGGGGCGAGGTTCGAGAGCGGACATTTCACGGCAGTCGTAGGTTTCACGGGGCTGTGTTCGGAAGACCGTATCCGAACACAGCCCCTCCCCAAGACCCGTGTCCTCGCCTTGTGGACGGTGCAAGAAGCCGTCTTGAAAGACGGGGCTTTAGACCCAGTATTTTCGGTAAAATAGAGGCGATCGCTGGCAAAATAATTTTTCACAAAAATGCCTATCAATCGAGCCGTCCTGGGGTTGACACTAAGTCTACTGGGTTGCATTCCTGTTGCCCTCGCTTCCCCTGCTGCCGCCCAACTGTTTGAGGATCCGCTGTTTGCCCCTGTCAACAACGGAACGCAAAGCGTCAATCGCGAGGAAGCCGATCGTCTCGTTCGTTTTGGCGGAGAAGCGGAACGAAAAGGGCAATATCAAAAGGCGATCGACTATTGGCTGCAAGCGATAGAAATTTATCAACGTTTGGGCGATTTGGATTCGTTGGGGCGAACCTATGATTATTTGGGGTTAACTTATATTAAAGTCGAACGCCTCGATGCGGCTGAAAATTATTTGCGCCGTCGCTTGGGAATCGCCCGCGATCTCAACGATTTCCAAGGGCAAATTTACGGCTATAATAACGTCGGCACTATCCTTTTACAGTACGGCAATTTCCGAGGGGCGCAAACATCGTTTCAAGAGGCCCTTGATATTGCGCGCAGCATCGAAAGTCCGGCGGGTGAAGGGTTGAGTATTAGCAATTTGGGACTGTTGGCTGCCCGTCAAGGGGACTACGAAGAAGCGGTGAAACGTTACGAAGCAGCTTTGATTTTGCGCCGTCGCGTCAGCGATCCTATTGGAGAAATTAACACGCGCAACAGTTTGGGCGATGCTTATTTAGCCCTCGCTAACTACAGAGAAGCGCAAATTTCTTATGGCATCGGGCGACAATTGGCGCGAGAAGCCCAAGATGTGGCGGGCGAAATTCGTTCGACTGGAGGGTTGGCGCGGACTTATATCTCGGCGGGCAATACTAATGGGGCTTTAACGGAATTGAAAAATTGGACAATGTTAGCTCGAGAAAGTCGCAATTTGCGCCAGGAATTAATTGCGTTGCGCTTGATGGGTCAAGTGTATCACGCATTGGAAGATTGGCCGCGATCGCGTCAAACTTACGAACGGGCGATCGCGATCGCCAATGTCCTTGAAGACGAGCAACAAGAAGCATGGTTGCGCAACGAATGGATTCGCGTTATTTATCAGTTGCGAGCGGGAAGTTAGTGTTAGAGTAAAAGTGCCTTAACATTTTTACTTCTCCCCCAGGTAAATTATCCCCGTCTTAGTTGGTGTTCCCTTACGTAAAAGCGCCGAGACTTCCATTCTGAATTCTCTCATTCTCTTATTCTGAATTCTCCCATTCTTCTATTCTGAATTCTCTTATTCTTCCATTCTCCCCTATGAGCGTATTCGAGAGCGAACGCCTTCTGTTTTCCCCAGCAACTCCCCAACCCGATGCCATTCCGGTTATTTTTGCCTTTCCCAACGAGTATGCAGTTGGCATTTCGAGCTTAGGCTATCAAGTGGTTTGGACGACTTTGGCGACGCGATCGGATGTGGAAGTCAGTCGCCTATTTACCGATGCCCGCGAACCCCTTCCTCGCTATCCCGAATTGTTCGGTTTTTCGGTTTCCTGGGAACTCGATTATATCAATATTCTCAACTTACTCGAATCGTTACAAATTCCCATTCACGGGACGGAAAGAAGCGAAGACTCTCCCTTGATTTTCGGCGGCGGTACTGTTTTAACCGCCAATCCCGAACCCTTTGCTGCATTTTTCGATTTAATTTTATTGGGCGATGGAGAAAATCTGTTAGATCGATTAATTGAAGCTTACCAAGAAGTGAGACATTGCGATCGCGCGACGAAATTGCGCCATTTAGCCCGAAT
Source organism: Cyanobacteriota bacterium (assembly GCA_034189065.1). Classification (GTDB taxonomy): domain Bacteria; phylum Cyanobacteriota; class Cyanobacteriia; order Cyanobacteriales; family Spirulinaceae; genus FACHB-1406. Next base: position 40,156 of record JAXHVQ010000021.1, on the reverse strand, counting down.
TCCCGGCGTTTATGTCCCCAGTTTATACCACGTCGAGTATCGCGATCGCGCGGGGGAAATTCAAGCAATTTATCCCATCGATTCAGACATTCCCCCCGTCGTCCAAAAACAAACCTATCGCGGCAATACCCTTTCCGCTTCCACCGTCGTTACCGAAAAAGCCTCTTGGGAAAATATTTATCTCGTGGAAGTCGTCCGAAGCTGTCCGGAAATGTGTCGTTTTTGCCTTGCCAGTTATTTAACGCTCCCCTTCCGCACCGCTAGTTTAGAAAGTTCTTTAATTCCCGCCATTGAAAAAGGATTAAAATATACAAATCGCATTGGTTTATTAGGCGCGTCAGTCACCCAACATCCCGAATTTGAAACGTTGCTTGACTATCTCAGTCGTCCAGAATACAACGACGTTCGTTTGAGTTTGGCATCGGTAAGAACGAATACGGTTACCGAAAAATTAGCCTCAACTTTAACCCAACGAAATACCAACTCAATTACCATTGCCATCGAAAGCGGCTCCCCCAGAATTCGCAAAATTGTTAATAAAAAGCTAGAAAATGAAGAGATTATTCAAGCAGCCATTCATGCCAAAGCAGGCGGACTCAAAGCAATGAAGTTGTACGGAATGGTGGGCATTCCTGGGGAAGAAACTAGCGATATCGAACAAACCGTCGAACTGTTGCAGCAGGTTAAAAAAGCAGCACCGGGATTGCGTTTAACCTTTGGGTGCAGTACCTTCGTCCCCAAATCCCATACGCCGTTTCAGTGGTTTGGCGTGGATGCCGACGCACAAAAACGGTTAAAGTATTTGCAAAAGCAATTAAAATCTAAAGGCATTGAATTTAGACCAGAAAGTTATAATTGGTCAAAAATTCAAGGGCTGATTTCGCGAGGCGATCGCCGACTTTCTCCTATTCTCGAACTGGCTCGAAATTATGGCGACTCGGTTGGCAGTTACAAGCGCGCTTTTAAGCAGTTGAAAGGAACTTTACCGCCGTTAGATTTTTACGTTCATGCTAATTGGAGGCGGGAGCAGGTTTTACCTTGGGAGCATCTTCAAGGGCCTTTGCCCCAGTCTACTTTACTCAAGCATTTAGATGAATCAAACAAGTAATATTTATATAGCATTTCTGAACGGGATGTAAACCGTTTCAACGCAGGGACGTTCAATTGAACGTCCCTACTCGCGGTGAATTTGAATTCTGGGCTATTTATTGTTTACGTTTCAGAGCGAAAACGCTATAGAGTGAATTTTGTTAAGCACTTACACAAAATAGATTACTTATGACACTCGCCCAAAACTCCCGCTGTGCCTCAGTTATCGAGGATTGCTATGTGTAATTAATTTTGGCTAGGTACTTACTAAAAAAAACATATTTTAGGCGTTAAAATTTGTTTTCCTATTTTTCTTTGGACGGTCGAGCAATTGTTCTTTAGTGACTGGCACTCTTCTAAGTGTATCTAAAGGAATCAAAAATTCCGCTTGTTGAATATTAATATCCAGCGCATTAATGACAAACATAAAATCGACAAAAGTTGCATCCTCATAGTCATTGGCTTCGTAACGTTTAATTTGCTCTTCAGTCAGTCCAGCTAAGTTAGCAAGCTCTTGTTGACTGAGTTTGGCTGCCATACGTGCTTTTGTCAACATCTGAGGTAATTCGCCGATCGCGGTAATTTCTAAGACAAATTGCAACAATTCCTTTTTTATTTCTCTGCCTATCTTGCTGAAAGAATTCAAAAGAATCCATCCCATACAGCGCCTTGGGCTGTATCATAGTACAATCGATTAGCAAGGCGTGTGGTGGGCATTGCCAAGGGTGAGAGAATTTGTTGAATCCAGCCTTTTTTTGGCAATTCCTACCCTACACAATCCTGAATTTGGACCATTGACCAGAAATTGTAGGGTGGGCAAGGTTATTAATCCAGCTTGAAGGAGAAATCGGAAAAATCACTTGCCCACCACCGCGAGCGAGGCGCATGGTGGGCATTGCCAAGGGTGAGAGAATTTGTTGAATCTAGCTTTTGAGCGGCAATTCCCACCCTACACAATCTTGAATTTGGACCATTGACAAGAAATTGGTTTGCTCATTTTTGTTGCCGTACCTCATAGCAGTGCAGAGTGCTGTAATTACCGGTAGGTTGACCAAACGGGAAAAGTTCCCCTTTATATTTTGCTTTTTGACCAGCGCGATCGCAATTTTTCCTTAATTTCAATCCTCTTCTTTTGAGGACACGCGTCAGAGAGGTTCCCTCGCTGGCCGTAAGTTGTCCGTAAAAAAAGGTAATTATTCATTATTCATTATTCATTATTCATTATTCATTATTCATTATTCATTATTCATTGCGATCGCGCGTTTGGCTAATACTATTTCGCAAAAGAAAAATATCCCAGATAAGAGCGAACCCGTTTTTCCCAACAAACGCCAGATATCCGCTCTTATGACAGATCGAGCCCGATTCTCAATCTCGATAGTAGAATAGGGAACATGAGGCAGGCAAACTGCAAATCTTCTTTACGGTGTTTGGAGGTAAGGACGTTGGACGAACTAAGGGCTGCGCTGGAGTTGGCAACCGAAGACGAACTCCAACAGTTGACAAAAATTCTGTTTAGCCGCAAGCTAAACCCCCTCGACTATTGGCAAACGCCCGATGTCGTCGAAGTACAAAGCCGCGATCGCCAAGCATGGTTAGATGGTATTGAAGGTAGATTTCGCTATTTGGCGGCGGACGGACTGACGGTATTGCGAGGACGCACCCAGGACATGAGTTATCGCAACACCTTAATTCAAGTGTGTCGCTATCTCAAAATTCCCTACTCTCAACAAATGTCGGCTGTTGACTTGGAAACCGAAGTTTTCCTACATTTAGTCGAACAAGCTTGGAAACGCTTGCCCGCTTCCGAACAAAAAACTCTCGCCGTGAGGGTTCAAAAATCCCTCGCACAATCGAATTTCTCAGAACCTCTACCTCCCCAACTTCAACATAATCCCGTCAAGATCGTACTCAAAGGAGCCGGTATTTTCGCCGTCAACTCAGCCATTAAACCCTTAGTCCTCAAACAAATTGCCCGTCAATTTGCCCTCCACTTCTTCGAGTATCAAATGGCAAAAACCGCCATTGTTAAAGGGGGGACGGCCGTTGCAGCCCAAGTGCAAAACCAACTAACCCTGCAAGCGGCGCGACGAGGAATGGCAATGGCAACAGCGCGTCAGGGGGCAGTTCGCACGATGTTTGCATTTGTCGGGCCGGTGCTGTGGGCCACCTTTGCAGCCGAGTTAGGATGGAAAGCGATCGCGACAAACTACGGTCGTATTATCCCAGCCGTTTGCGCGCTGGCCCAAATTCGCCTCATTCGGGCAGAATCTTGGGAACCCGCTTAACCACTGCAAAGGGGAAGAAAATTGATGAGGAAAAAAGCCCGCGATCGCGATCGAGAGTTATCTTCCCCCTCGGAAGATAGCGCCCTCCCAAATGGCGATCGCGCCCAACCCTCTCTCTCTTCACCGTTTCACAACAGTCCTCGTTTCAACCGCGCTTGGCAACTGTTCCAAGGCGGACTGTTCGTATTTCCCCTCTTTCCTGCGTTGGGCGCAATTGCAATGGGATTAGCCAGCTCGAGCGCCTTGCAGCAAAACTTTCGCAAAATCCGCCAACTCCCCCTCAATGGAGCATTGGCACTGCTCGCTATCCTTCTCGTCGCAAGTTCTTGCTTTGCCGTCAATGGGGGCGATGCCTTTTTGGGGTTAGCTAACTTAATCCCCTTTTTTATCGTCTTTGCAGGGTTGAGCCAACTGTTGCAAACGCCAATTCAATTGCGCCGAATGGCTTGGATTATCGTCCTTTCTTCGATTCCCGTTGTTATCCTGGGTTTGGGTCAAATGTTAGGCGAATGGACCACTCCCCAACTGGTTTGGAATATTTTTGGTTGGGATTTGGAACAAGGGGGCAATCCGCCGGGACGCATGGCTTCGTCGTTTATGTATGCCAATCTTTTGGCGTTTTATTTGTTAATTGTATTAATTTTGGGTTTAGGAATTGCCATCGAAGCCTTCCAAGAGTGGCGCAAGGATCCCACCCTCAAACAACAATGGTTTCTTTTAGGTTTAACCGCTATTTTGTTAGGAAACGGGCTAGGATTATTATTGACCAGTTCGCGCAATGCTTGGGGCGTGACCGCGATCGCTTGTTTGGCCTTCGTCGTATATTTAGGATGGTATTGGCTGGTTGCAGGGGTGAGTGCAACTGCGGGAGTCGTGTTGTGGGCCTCCTTTGGCCCGCCTGGGGGACGCGGCATCGCGCGCCAAATCGTGCCGAGTTTGCTGTGGCGGCGGCTTTCGGGAGAAATGTACGAACCGGCTGAAATCGAAGCGCTACGCACCTCTCAGTGGAAATTTGCCCTTTCGATGACCCGCGATCGCCCTTTTTTCGGATGGGGGTTGCGCAGTTTTCCCCAGTTGTACGAAGCAAAAACCCAGTTGTGGTTCGGCCACCCTCACAACTTATTTTTGATGCTGTCGGGGGAAGCGGGAATTCCGGCAACGCTGTTGTTGTGCGCGATCGCGGCCTGGGTTTTGGCACGCGCAATCCTACTTTTGCGGTTGTGGACCAAGGCGCTGCGTCCTCAGTGGCGAAGCGATCGCCTGATTTTATTGACCTATATTATCGCCTTTGCCGGTTGCATTCTCTTCAATTTTCTCGATGTGACTGTCTTCGACTTGCGAACCAACACCTACGGCTGGATTCTTCTATCGGCGCTGTGTGGAGTCGTTTATCGCTATGGCGTGTTGTTGCCTTGAGAGGTTGAGGCGATGTTGCTGGGGGAATCGCGATCGCAATTTACTGTGTACTGTTTACTGTTTACTGGTAACTGTTTACTGTTTACTGTTTACTGGTAACTGATTCCCGGATACCCGAAATAGACTGAGAATACTAAAAATAGGGTTCAGGGGTCGCTAATTGTGGTAGCATCAAGCCCAATGCTACGCCCGCGCGCGTACAAATTTAAAGCGAACAATTAAAACAACAACGGTATGAGTGGAGTTATTGCACCTGAAAAGCAACCCAAAACCCTCCCCCCAAAAGGACCAATTCAGCCCTTCTTATTTCTTTTCTCTCTCATTGTCCTCTGGGTTTCCGGCGTTGCGCTGACCGGACAAAACAAGGATGTCGAACTGCAAGTGGGAGTCATACAGCGCTTTGGCGACGAACCCACCGATACCCTAACCCTAAGAAGTCCCGGCGACGCGCTGACGTTAAAGATTTTGGCTGGAAATCGAGAACCCCAAACCTTAACGGCGGAAACAGTCAAACTGGAAATTAAACCGCAACCCCAAGCACAACCCGTCGTCAAAGAATGGGTTGTTTTAAGCGACCACGCAACCTTTGAAACTGCCGAAGCCAATGCCAAACGTTGGCGAGAAAAAGGGATTGAAGTTGAAATTACCCAACCCGATCGCTGGCAGGTTTGGGCGAAGCGAGACGTTTATTCTACCCCCCTATTGCGGCGTTTGTTGCTCGAAGATTTACAAACCCAAGGGGAGACAGAACCCTATTTGAATACTGCTGTTTTAGAGGAAATTCCGCGCGTTTCTTTCGTTCACAATGGCTATCGCTATAACCGCAACGAAATCGAAATTACGGCAGAGAATAACCGAATTCAAGTGAGCGAAAGTGGCGAAGAGGGAAACCGTTACCTCTATGCCGGTCGCCTTAATATTCAGCCTAATTCCTATGGAGATTTCACCTTAGTTAATCGCGTTCCCCTCGAAACTTATTTGAGAGGAGTCGTTCCCCACGAAATTGGTCCTAATGCGCCCTACAACGCCGTAGAAGCACAAGCCATTTTAGCGCGAACCTATGCGTTGCGAAATTTGCGTCGCTTCCAAGCCGATAACTATCAATTGTGTGCGACAGTTCACTGTCAGGTATATCGGGGATTGACGGGGACGGTGGAAAATACCGATCGCGCAATTGTAGCAACCCAAGGTCAAGTTCTCACCTACAACAACGAACTCGTCGATGCCCTTTATTCAGCCAATAGCGGCGGCGTAACGGCGAGTTTTACCGACATTTGGGATGGAGAACAACGCTCCTATCTCCAAGCTAAAATCGACGCTCCCAATCCAGTTTGGGATTTAGCTAACCAACCTCTCTCCGACGAACAAAATTTACGCCGTTTCCTCAACCTTAAAGATGGGTTTAATGGCAGTGGCGAAAATTTATTTCGCTGGGAAAGTTCGAGAAGTCTTCCTCTTGTTCTCGAACATTTTAATCGCTATCTTGAAGGAACGAAACATCCGTTCGGACAAGTGAGCCAAATTCTGAAAATGGATGTCACAGAGCGATCGCCTTCGGGTCACGTTCTCACCCTTGAAGTGCAAACTGATAAAGGAGTTGTCAAACTTCATAAAACCGAAGCGCGCAGCGCCTTTAACCCTCCTCGAAGCACCTTGTTTTACGTCGATCCTATTCTCGAAGCCGATAACAGTTTGAAAGGATTTCGGTTTGTGGGCGGCGGCTTTGGACATGGCGTTGGCATGAGTCAATATGGGTCTTACAACCTTGCACGGTTGGGTTGGGCTGCGCCGAAAATTCTGGAATTTTATTATCCCGGTACAACGCTAGAACCTTTAAATGAATCGATTGTTTATTATTTGGAAGAAACGCCACAGAGCGAGTAAATCGTTTCGTTTTTAAATTAGGCTTGGGGGTAAGACGTTTCCGCGTACTATTGAGTGCAAACACTCAGTCTTTCTATCTTAGGGTCAAGTCTTTCTGTCTTTGGGGTGATTCTATTAGATGTCTCTCCAATGGCGGAAGTAACGGTACGAATGAGTTGCTTAACTGTAAGTGTAAAGTTAAGTAAATTTAGGAAATCTCGAATGTCAAAAGCAGAAGCAAAAAATATCCTTAAAGCCAAAGATAAGCTCCCCGAAGTCACGCCGACACCAGAACCCCAGCAGAAACCCGTTTCTAGTGCTTCTGCGCTCAAAAATCGTCTGGATTGGGGAGAACCCGCTTTTACCATTATAGATGTACGCGATCGCGAAGCGTTCAACGAAGAGCGCATTAAAGGCGCGATTACCATGTCCACCGAAGAACTCGAACAAAAAACGATGGACAGTCTTGATAAAGAGCGCGATATCTACATTTATGGCGATAGCGACGAACAAGCTAAACAAGCAGCAGATAAGTTTCGTGGGGCTGGATTTAGCGAAGTTTCCCAAATTCAAGGTGGCTTAAATAGCTGGAAAGCGATTTCAGGATCGACAGAAGGTAGAGTTGGCTAAGCTTAAGGCAAAACTTTAATAAGAGCAGATAGAGAGGGGACAGTAGAGATAAGTTTTTCTGCTATCCCCTCTTTTTAAAAGCGCGATCGGCTCGAAAAAATACATTAATCCCACTACTCCCCCGTTAAGAATCAATAAACCCATTTCCAAAGTTTGCCAAAAACGCAAATTCGATGATTGGCACGACCTATGAGATACTGAAGATCGGCACTAACCTTTTCGCTGAGGGGGTTGCCCGAGCCGAGACTGAAGGAAGGGAAGCGATCGCGCGATCGCAAATTCTACCCATTCTCAATTTGGAAAGCGACACATCCCGAGTGTTGAAACTTGTAACTCGTCCAGGTTGGGTAAATGCGTCAATGCGCAAATTGGTAAAACACCCCACCCATTAAATCTTACGATAAACCTCTCAGCCACTCCGCGTTTCCTCCCCCAATTTTAAAGCAATCCTAACTCCTGACTCCTAAAACACGATGGGAAAAACCACACTCGACCATTCAGATATCGAACTCGCCGACTATATCGAACTCGCCCTGCTGCACCCCGCAGCAACCCAAGAGCAACTCCAACAATGCTGCGCCCAAGCCGCCCAATATAACTTTCCCGCCGTTTGCGTCTACCCCAGCGCTGTCCGACAGGCCACTGAATTGCTGCACGGCGCTTCGGTCAAAGTCTGTACCGTCATTGGCTTTCCCGCAGGCGCAACCACCTCTGCGGTGAAACTCTACGAAGCGCAAGAAGCTGTCGAAGGGGGCGCGACGGAACTCGATGTCGTTATCAATCTCGGCTGGCTGAAAACAGGAAAAACCGAGGCAATTTACCGAGAAATGGCTGCTTTGTGCGCGGAAACCGGACACCCCGTCAAGGCTATCTTAGAAACGGCCCTGCTAACACCAACAGAGAAGCGACTGGCTGCCGAAATTTGTATGGATGCAGGAGTTGCTTACTTAAAAACCAGTACGGGATGGTTCGGAGGGGCGACGGTGGCAGACGTGCACCTGTTGGGGGAAATTGCTAAGGGCAGAGTGGGTATTAAGGCGGCAGGGGGTATCCGTACCGCCCAGCAAGCCTTGGAGTTAATTGTTGCTGGGGCGACGCGCTTGGGAACATCGCGCGGAGTCGAGTTATTGCGCCAACGCAAAGCCTCAGATCGCGATACGCTAGAGGGAGTTGAATAGGACGGGCGCGCGATCGCCCAACCCACCCCATCCCCACAAACTTAGTCCCCACCAGCCCAGATGAGTAAATTGAGCGCACTCAAACCAAATTGAGGCAAAAATGAGGTAAACTAGCGCGATCGCCCGCGAGTCCGATAAAGGCGATCGCCAAATGAGCCCCATAGATACCCCCCAGATCGCCGCATAAGACACAAAACCCGCGATACCCACCGACAGCATCGTATCCAAAATTAAATTGTGCGCCTTAAACGTCGCAATTTCCTTCTTTACCCGTTCTCCCGTCGGACGGCGATGTACGAACCCGTGACTGTCAATTTTGAGGATATCGGGAGTCCAATTGCGATAGCGAACGTAGGGATAGGCTAACCCAAACCCATTAAACCCCCATCCCAATATCGGACGCTGTTGAATGCCTCGTAATGCGATCTCGCCCATCTCTACCCGTCCCGAAGTTGCTCGCGCGATCGCCGACACCTTGGAAATTGACCGTACCCCCGTCCAACTTCCCACCAGCACAACGCCGACTAAAGTTGCAGGGATTAACAGCCTACTATACTTCCGTCCCAGCACCCAAGCCACTCCCCCCAGCATTGCCGCGATACCCGCGCGAGTTTGCGCCAGCATCAGCGCCACAATAACAGGAAATAACATTGCACCCATTTCCTTCAGCGACACCCATCCCCGCCGCCAAGTAATAAGAATTAGCGTTCCCGTCGCGGCTAAAACCAACGCTGCATGACCTCGATGGGAGTACAATCCAATGGGTTGCTGATTTTGGAAAATTGTACTCGCCAACATATCATCTTGCAACAATTGACCCATCTTCACCGTGTAGTCAATTCGCCAGTCCCAAACTTGAGGAAACATACTTAACGCCAGGATAGAACCCCCAGCAATGAAACCCCTTACTTGAGGAAAAAGGAACTCTGGATGCAGTCTCAGCAGTAACGAATTCGTCAGCGAAAAACTTGCAATTAACAACCAATACAGCCAACCATCTCCCATCTCTTCCTGTCCCAGCAGCGACAGCATTGGTGCGGGACTGCGCAACGTTGAAATCAATCCAATGCCTGAAAAGAGTCCCCACAATAACAAGCAGAGATACCAAGGTTTGGGAATGGGTTGATTCTCGCGATCGCGACTCAGTTGCGCTTCCAAAAGGACGATAAAGTTGAGAAAGACGATAAGGAGGAGAACCAACACTTTTGGCTGCGTCCAAATTGCGCCGCGACTGTCGCCCCACGGGTTGATAAGGACAATACTAAGAGCATAAAGTAAGCTGTAGAGGCGTTTCACTCCGACTCGTCCTTACGTTGAATCAGTTTGGCTAAAATTCCCCCAGTACCCAAAACTAACAATCCCAGAATTGATGCGGGTTCGGGAACCGAAGAACTGTCGCGAACGGCTAAACCTCTAATGCTAGCAGCACTACATCCACCGCCGCCACTACCGCCATTACACGGAGGGGGAGGAGGTGGAGGAGGGGATGTAGGATCGAATGTATTTTCCCAACCCCAACGAATTCCATTGTAGATATTGACCGTCTTAGGTGCGACTTCTTCAACTAAATAGAGATCGGCTATCCAGTTGTGATTTTCCTTGATATCCTTTCTGTTGGGTACGTCATGAAAGTAATACTCATCAGCCCTGAAAAAAGTATCGTAAAAGGGATTGTGTACGTCTTCACCAGGAGCTACACCGCAATATTGGGACTCTTGGGGCGTAAGAGTGGGCTTAGTTTGTTCGATAGCGATATCAATTTTGCTATCATTTTGTCCGTGTTGCTCGCTGATTGCTTGAGTCCGACAATTCGGAGTAACTGCATGATTATTTCTCACCCATTGAATCCAATGAACGTTGCTTGAGTCCGGATCGCCGTATCCCGGACTGTAGCCAAACTGTAGTTCTGCTCCTACCGCTATACCGCCGATGAAACCCGGTGCGTCGGAAGCTCGATATCCTGATGTCGTTCCTATCGCTTTGTACCTATACAGATCGAAGCTTCCTAGAATATCTTGTGAGGCTAAATTAAAACTCCAATCCGGAAAACTTGTTGTCAGGAGATTCATAAACTCTCCAAAACAGGTTCAGCGGTGACGGAAAGAGATACAGTAACTGTACCCACAAATAAAGAAGTCAGTTGTATTTTCATGGTTTTCCTTGAATAAACAAAATGAGAATAGCGATTTTCTTGCCTTTTAGTTATTGACTAATTTAATAGCAATAAACTGAGCAGGAACTTTTCCAGTCCAAAATCCACCAAGGCAATGTCTTTGGGGTTTCCAGACAACCGCTTCGGATGTGTCATTGATGTAAATAAATCGAAAATAGTTTTGTCTTTGATGGATGGGATTGATGATAGTCGTTCCAAAGCCGCGTCTATGAACCCAGAGAGTCAGTTGATTGCTCTGCCAGCGAATTTCACCTTCGAGCAAAAAAGTTTCACTATTTCCAGGCTCCACTAATGGATGGTCAGTATCCCAATCTTTCCCCAGATTCACAAGTGTGCCTATTTCTACAGCCTGACGATCTAAACGCATGAGATCGGCGGACAGGGCAAATCGGGTAAAGCGATAGGGTGTGGAAGAATTGTTAGTGATTTTCATCCCTAACTCAATCGGTGTAGAAGCGTCAGGTTCGTTTTCTGGAATGCGCCAAGTGGTTTGGGGAACTATTGTTTCAAAACAAATTCCCTCGACTTCCACCGCCTGACTGTTGGTCGAGCATACGGATGTTACTATTTCAGGCTCGTTTGCGGGTTCTTGAGAAAATGCTGCCCAGCTTTGAGAAGCGTGGCTGAAAACAATTACTCCCGAAACGCTCGAAGCTAATAACAAACTCAAAAAGAAACGCTTAGGGCGATGCCACCTCTGAAGGAGAGCGCGAACTATTGAGAATGCCCTCGAAGATTTAAACATATCAAGCTCCTCGGTTAAACAATGGCAGCTAACGTTCGGGAGTTGTAGATTTATCTACAACTCCCGAACTACCTTTGTAAATGGGCAAATGTACTTAATTTGACTCTGAAGAAAGAATAACCCACATTCGTTGGGCTGCGGCGATTGCCCTATGAGTTAATTAAAATGCTCGCGATCGCGTACAGTAAGCTGTAGAGAGGTTTCACTTTTACTTATCCTTGGGGCGAGTGCGATCGCGCGTGTCGAAGGATAATGACAGAAAGAAAGCTGGAGGAGCCAATAACCTACACCAAAGGGGGGTCGTCGCGATCGCGGCGCGCAGTCTATCCTAATTAATAGGGAGTTTCCACACAGCGCTGGTCAGATTGACATCTTCAACCTCCCCCAGACAGAAAAGTCTGTCTCATTTTCTGTCTCATGGTGCCAGTTTCAACGATGACAAGATGACGCGAACCTACCAAGCAACAGGCATCAATCTCAAAAGTATCCCCTTGGGCGAAACCGATCGCCTCGTGACAATCTTAACGTCAGAATACGGCATCGTCCGAGCAGTGGCACCGGGCGCGAGAAAACAAAAATCGAAACTGCGGGGGCGCATCGAACCCTTCGTCATCAACGACCTACTCCTCGTAGAAGGGCGATCGCTCGATAAAATTATACAAGCCGAAACCCTCGAATCCTACCCCGGTTTGAGCAAAGAGTTGGGCAAACTGGCAGCCGGACAATATCTCGCAGAACTCGTTCTCAGCCTGGGATTGAGCGAACAGCCCCAAGAGGCATTGTACGAACTATTCAACGAACACCTGCGCCGCATCGAACACCTTCCCAAGGTAGAATCCGAGTCCGTGGCAGCCGCAAATCTCTTAGCGCGCATCGCCCACGGCACCTTTCACCTCCTCGCCTCGGGCGGATTCGCCCCCCAAGTCCAAAGCTGCTGCATCACCGGGCGATCGCTATCTCCCGACCTCCAGGATGTCCATTGGCGGGTACAATTTAATGTAGAGGCGGGAGGAATTTTGAGTCAGGATGCTCCAGCCCTTGCCGCAACAGCAACCACCCAAAAGCAGCTCAATCGCTCGCTGAACAGCTTAGAACTCGCTCTCTTGCAGCAACTCCCCTGCGAACAACTCGATCCCCTCCTAGAGGGACAGCACAACTCGGACTGGAGTCGCGCTCAAATCGAGGAAAGCTGGTTTGCCATCGAGCAACTCCTGCGGCAATATAGCCAGTACCATCTCGGAAAAGCCATTCGTTCTGCCACTTTACTCGATAGCCTATTTATCCGCGACTTTTAATCCCAAGTTTACGCGATCGCGCGAATTTGAGGTTGGAACGTTACTCAAGAAAACACTTCTGGGTTAAAACCTAAAACCTAAAACCCAAAACCTTAAAGCAATTGGCTTCTATTTCACATTATTTCTTTAGACAAACTTTTTTGATTAAACCCCATCGACCAACCCTACCCTCACCCTGAGAATGCAACTCGAATCAGAACAAAATTATTCCCAACCCCCCAACGAACTCGATGTAGAAGCAACAAACGGCAAACCCGATTCTCCCCCACCCCCAAAACAAGGATTTATCCCCGTTCTGAAAAATCGACGCTTCCTGGTGTTGTGGGGCGGTCAAATTTTCTCTCAACTGGCTGATAAGATTTATCTGGTTTTAACCATTTCCTTAATTGCCAGTCGCTTTCAAGGCGAAGATCAAACCATCAGCGGTTGGGTTTCGGCGGTGATGATTGCCTTCACCATCCCCGCCGTCCTCTTTGGTTCGCTGGCGGGGGTATATGTCGATCGCTGGTTGAAACGGGAAGTTCTCGTTATTTCCAATCTCCTACGCGGCGCATTGTTGCTCGTTTTGCCATTATTATTGAGCGTCTCCCAAAACGCAAACCCCATCTTAGGATTGCCGCTCGGATTTTGGATGTTATTGGGCATCACCTTTTCAGTTTCGACGCTGACTCAATTTTTTGCCCCTGCCGAACAATCCGCCATTCCCCTCATTGTCCCACGAGAAAGCTTACTTCCGGCTAACTCCCTGTATACCACAACGATGATGGTGCTGTTAATCGTCGGATTTGCCTTGGGCGAGCCTTTATTGGGGGTGACAGAGCGATTGGCACAAGGATTTGGGGTATCGGGGGACTTGGGTCAAGAATTGGTCGTTGGAGGCGCATACGCGATGGCGGGTTTTCTCCTCCTGCTGCTCGATACGGGCGAAACGCGAGCCAGCCTAGCCAAAGAACGACCTCACGTCTTCCAAGATATCGGCGACGGGTTGCGCTATCTCGGACAAAACCATCGCGTGCGCAATGCCCTCATTCAACTCACCATTCTCTTTTCCATCTTCGCCGCCCTCGCCGTTCTCGCCGTGCGCCTCGCCGAAACCATCCCCGGTTTAAAAGCAGAACAATTCGGCTTTTTGCTCGCTGCGGGAGGTCTGGGCATGGGCTGCGGCGCATTTATTTTAGGGCATCGGGGACAAAAATTTCGCCGCGCCCAGTTGAGCTTGTGGGGGTCCTTGGGCATGGCGGGTTCCCTAGTCGCCCTATCCCTCTCCACGCAAAACCTAGTCCTCGCCCTCACCGCAACCGCGTTCCTCGGCATTTTTGCCGCGTTGGTGGGCATTCCCATGCAAACCACCATCCAAGCCGAAACCCCAGAAGAGATGCGCGGCAAGGTCTTCGGCTTGCAAAATAACGCCGTCAACGTCGCCTTGAGCCTTCCTTTAGCCCTAGCGGGGGCAGCCGAGGCCTTTTTTGGTCTATCTTGGGTTTTGCTCGCCTTAGCAGCCATTGCCCTAGCTGGGGGACTCCTAACCTGGTATATTTCCCGTACAGGAGCGGTTTCATAAACGACCTTAAACCTCTTATGGGGTCGGTCTGGGTGGGGCTGCTTCCCTTGTGAGGATACACCCTTTAAAACCCCGTGTTTAATCGAATGCACATCGCCTGGTTAGGAAAAAAATCGCCGTTTTGCGGGAATGTGACCTATGGTCGGGAAGTGACCAATACGTTGCTCGAACGAGGTCATCAAGTTAGTTTTCTCCACTTTTCCCAAGAGGAAACCGATTTAGAATCTCGAGCTGACTGTTGCGAAGTTGCTCTCCCGTTTTTGTACAAGTCGCAAGTTTATACGATTCCCACGCCGCGCTCGAGTCGGATTTTAGTGCGATCGCTCCAGCAACTCAAGCCCGATTTAGTTCACGCTTCCCTCACCCTTTCAACTCTCGACTTCCGCTTGCCCGAAATCTGCCAAGAGTTAAATTTACCCCTCGTTGCTACGTTCCATACTCCCTTCGACAGCAAGCTGCGCAATCTCAAATTTGGCACTCAGTTTTTGGCTTATCAACTGTACGCTCCCTTTTTAGCCCACTACGATCGCGTCATTGTCTTCTCTCAACTTCAGCGCGACCTTTTTGCGCGTTTGGGAGTCCGTCGAGATCGGGTTGCGGTCATTCCCAACGGTGTAGATGTTCAAAAGTATTCCCCCGCCTATTCGCCGTTTAAAGCCGAAATTGGCGCGCAACGTTTATTTGTTTATCAAGGTCGCATTGCAACGGAGAAAAATGTCGAGGCGCTGCTCAAAGCTTGGGTCTGTTGCGATATGGGCGAGGACAGTAAATTGGCCATCGTGGGCGACGGTCCCCTTGCTCAATCTTTGATGCCGTTTTATGGACAAGAAGAGGGAATTATTTGGTTAGGGTTTCAAGCTGACGAACAACGACGCATTGAAATTTTGCGCGCCGCTGATGTTTTTATTTTACCTTCTTTAGTTGAGGGTCTTTCCCTTTCGCTGCTCGAGGCAATGGCTTGCGGTGCAGCTTGTGTCGCGACGGATGCGGGTGCAGATGCCGAAGTCATTGACAACGGTGCGGGAATTGTCCTCGAAACTCAGGGGGTAACGACTCAGTTAAAAACGTTGCTTCCGGTCTTGCGCGACCATCCCGAATTTACGATGTTATTGGGACGCAAAGGACGGCAGCGGGTCTTGGAACGCTACACCCTCAGTCAAAATATTTCTCGGTTGGAAGTGCTTTATGATGAGGTTTTGCAGTGTCGGAAGGTTTCGGCGAGTCATTTGTTTTGATGGGACGTTGAGCGGCTTATCGGGGGAATGGGTTGAAGTTAAATTAGGCGATCGCGCTCTTCACGTGGCTTGAGAAATATTTGCTTTAGGAAAAGGTCGGTCTGGTACGGGTTTGCCTAAAAAGTTACACAAGGGCTCCCAACCCTCAATTCAACGCATCAAGGATCGAGCAAGGCAGAGGAAGTGAAACACGCGATCGTTTTTTCTAAGGGTACCATTATTTTTTGGATTTCGCAGACACGAGATTAGGTATGCTGCTGTAATAGTTCGCTCATTAATGTTTTCTTTTCATAATTCTGTCAATTATCCCATGCGGCTGTACGGCTATCTTTTAAAAAGTTAACAATTTCTTCTATATTCCCTAAGATAGCGGACAAGTAAATATCTTTTTCTGTACCGTTTTTAAGGAGAAACTCTACGATATCGTCGCGATTTTGGTAAGCGGCTTCAAAAACCGGAGTAAAACCCATCATACTCTATTAAGTAACCCTTACGCTCCCCCTTCTTATCCACGGCAGTTGCTCTATTTTTGGAAACCCCTCTGGCAGCGCTGCCCTCCCCTTAATAAAGGGAAGGACAGCGGATGCGCGCGCTTTTTGATGTCTGGGAACTTGGGCGACTCGTTGTACCTCGCCTACTTGAGAAAGGCTGTAGAATTGACTTAAGGTACAATATGTAAAATCCCAATAGAGTTGGCTTTTGTGTTGTTTTAACTAACCACTTGACAGAGTAACTCTAGAAGAACCAAATTTTTTAAGCCCTATTTTCCCGATCGCCCGTTTTGCTCCGAACCGGACGAATAAGACAACTCTCGCTGTTGCATTTCTATCATTTTCGGCATCTCTCGCTCGTTAGGATCGTCCTGTTTCCCGGTCTCTTGACTTGTTGTATAATGTTGCTCGATGAGTTGGGGAATTTCTTGGGGACTGACTCTGCTGTAACTGGTTTTGTCGGGCATGACAACGAGATTTGGAGCTTTTTTACATTTCTTGAGACAGCCCGTTTTTTTGATTTTAACGCGATCTTCGAGGCCGCGATCGCGTAATTCCTGCTCGATGGCTTGACAAACCTGTCGTCCCCCTCGTTTCACGCAGTCGGATTTCTGACAGACGAGAATGCTAGCTTTGGCGGGTTTGGATTGAGAACGAGATGGCACTGCAACGGGTTTTCCAGGCTCTCCCGGTGTCGTCGCGCGCTGTACGAATTCGGCTTTTAACTTGACTTTCCCCGTCTTTTTACAGACTTCCTTAGATCCTTCAATTTCGATCCAACTGCCAGGAACAATTTGAGGATCGAGGGAGGAGCGCAGTTCTTTGGGCAGTTTAATCCAGTATTCGCGATCGCTAACGACGACGCGCAAGTATTTAATTTTATATGCGCCTTCAATGACGAAATCGAGCAGTTGTCCAACCCAAGAGAATTGTACGACTTTTTTATCTTTCTTTCCCATTATTACTGGATTCCTCCTTATTTCAAACTTCTAATTCTCAACTTGCACCTTCAAAGCATTTCAAATGGATGCACTACTGCGCCAACACCGCTCGAGACAATCGACTAATTCGCGTCGCGGTGCAACAATTTGCCGAATCGCACTCCACAGTTGAATCGCTGCATTGCTGCTATGAATTTCGATTTGCAATGGTTGATAAGTGGCGCACTGACAAGGAATTTGGAGTTCTTGCAGGCGGCGATAAATTTGCCATCGCTCGCTGCCGTTTAATTCGACGATTTGGGGGGGCGACAACTTGGAATGGGTTAAACTCATTGCTTTTCGTCAGGTTTTTGGGGAATTTCTCGAATTACTCGCAGAGTGCTTCTCGTTCTCTAACCTTCTGGTTATCGGGAGGCGATCGCACCTTTGCGATCGCGCCTCAGATCGATGAGAAGCAATATTTTTCTCTTTTTTAGTATACCTCCTAAACAGAAATTACTTGCAATAACGGCGAAAAATTTTTAGCGCGAGTTTGGAACAGTTATCAGTAAACAGTAAACAGTAAACAGTAAGCACCTCATACCATTTTTCTTGATTCTCGAGAGAGATATCGGAGGATCGGCACCCGTCGCAATAAGTAGGTGGGCGTAATTAAAAGAACAATATCTCCAGCTAAAACCCCTATCTGGCAAGGAATACGGGTTTCGAGGTTATGTGTTTATTTTTGTCTACCTACTTAGAGGTAAAATTGGTGTGGGATTCAACTCGAAGGAGCAAGTCAGAGACTGCACACAACCGGTATATTGTCAAGTAAAAAGCCGGTCAATGGGAGAGTTTCTCTCGAATTGACCGGCAAGCAGAAGATAAAGATTTACAACAATATTAAGAATCGTTGAGTAGCAAAGAAGAAGCGGAGCGATCGCGTTAAGGAGGCGGACATCGCGCGGCGACGAATAGGGGTTCTAGCGAGAAGTCCCTGCCTGTACGCCTTGCTGAGCCGAGACTTGTTGACCGAGAACTTCTAAAGCCTTCACAAACTGCGGGTCGTCCTCGGTCCCAATTTGAGTGCGATCGCTTTGCAATTCCTTACGTTGTTCTTCGCTCAATTCAAAAATCACATCGGGCGGAATCCCTTCCTTATTAATATCGCGACCGCTGGGAGTCAGGTACTTGGCAATGGTCACCGCCAGTCCCGAACCATCGCCCAAACTGCGCACCGACTGCACCAACCCCTTGCCAAAGGTTTGGGTCCCGACCAAAACAGCGCGTTTGTTATCTTGTAACGCTCCTGACAAAATTTCGCTAGCGCTGGCAGAGCCGCCATCGACCAAAATCACCAAAGGTTTATCCGTAATTGCGCGATTGCTTGCCTGTTCGCGATCCACTTCCCCTTCTCGATTCACCGTCGAAACAATCGCCCCTTCATCGAGCCACATTCGCGCAATTTCGACGCTGGCGTAGAGGAGACCTCCCGGATTCGAGCGCAAATCGAGGATGTAACCGACAACCTCTTCCTCCTCAAACTCTTCAATGGTATCTCGCATCTCTTGGGCTGCATTGGCGCTAAACTGATTGAGCCGGATGTAACCCACTTCGCCCAAGTCGGTTTCTTCTACTCTCGCCCGCACCGGGTGGATTTCGATGCGCGCGCGATTGATGGGATAGTCAATTTCCTCTTCGCCGCGCTTAATGGTCAGCGTCACTTCCGTTCCCTCTTCGCCGCGAATCTTTTTCACCGCGTCGTTGACATCCATTCCCAGGGTATCTTCGCCGTCAATTTTGACAATTAAATCTCGCGCGAGAATTCCCGCCTCAAATGCCGGACTGTCTTCAATGGGCGCAATGACAATTAAGCGATCGCTCTCCTCGTCCTTAGCAATCTGAATCCCCACCCCGGTCAACTCTCCAGACGTATCGATCTGCATACTTTTGAACTCGTCTGGGTTCATGAAGCGCGTATACGGATCTTCCAACTCCGAGAGCATTTCTCGAATGGCTTCGTAGGCTTCTTCGCGATCGCTATAATTGCGATCGAGATATTCGCTGCGAAGAGAGCGCCAATCTACTTGATTAAAGGTTGCATCAACGTACCGGCGGTTGATAATTTGCCAAACTTCGTCAATTAATTCTTTGGGACTTTCGCTGAAGAAAGCTTGACTTTTGGAAAGGTGAAGTCCTGCTCCGGTGACTGCGACGGTTGTTAACACTAGGGCTGTCGCGCCGAGAACCAGTCCGCGTTTTGGATTAACCATATTCTTCACTACTACGCCAGGGGGGAAATGGAATTTCTTGCCGAAAATAACGGGTTTAAAGCCCTGTCCTTCTAGGACAGCCTATGATACTATAATATTGTATCAGAAGCTTGGGTAATCGACCTCTTCAAACACCCAACACTCGCTTTCGAGTCAGGAACAAGAACACTTCTCAAAGCCAAACAATAAGAGTGTTCTCGCATTATATAGGCTAGGGCATACCCGAACAACTCTTAAATGGGTTAACGTTTAGGGAGAGAATAACCTTTTTTCACCCTGTCCCTTGACCTTATTTAACGTGGCATTGGGCCTTGAGTCCGGATACATAGGTTTTAGGTTCTAATATGAAATCCTTGAATGGTTGCACTTCGGGGACGGGGAAACACCGGTGACGGGGGGAAAGCTCTGTAGCATATGCCATCAGGATTTCATATAAATTTCTCACTGCTACTGTCCACTGATGACTGATTGCGGATGACGGGTTGCTGTAAAACTGTTTACTGCAGACAGAGAGCGCGATCGCTTTTCCTCACCTTGTGACTGTGGCGAATGTAATCGCGCAGCCAGTCGCAGGCCATTGTCGTTAACTGTTCTGTATCCAAAGTCCACAGAATCGCCGTGCGATCGTCGCTTGCTGTTGCCAAAGCCTTGCCATCGGGACTCCAACTGACACTGGTCACGCGATCGCGGTGTCCGTCGAGGGTTTCGAGCAGGGTATCATCGAATCGCCACAGTTGAATCTGATTGCTCCAAGTCGCCGTCGCCAGCAATTCTCCGGTGGGATTGAAACTCAAATCGGCAATACTATCGGTATGTCCTTTCAAAGTCGAAACCGCCTTTCCGCTCCGATTCCAAAATTTGACCGTATTGTCGTAACTCGCCGTCGCCAATAAGGGGCGATCGCGCCTCGTCGATGCTTCGGGCAAGAAGCTTACATCGAGAACCCAATTGCTGTGACCCTTCAAAGTCGCCAAAGGCTCGGAACCAAAGCTTCCCTCCTCCAAGCGCTGCCACAGTTTCGCCGTTTTGTCATCGCTGGCTGAAACCAACAGGCCATTATCCCGAGAAAAAGCCACCGCATTCACGCGATCGCCATGACCCTTCAACGTTTGTAACAACACCCCTTGACGACTCCACAATTTAACGGTATGGTCGCGACTGGCAGAAGCTAAACTTTGGGAATCTGGCGACCATTGCACGTCGATAACCCAATCGCTGTGTCCCTCCAATGTCCCTAGCAATTTTCCTTGACAATTCCACAACTTAATGGTGTGGTCTCGGCTTGCCGTTGCCAACAGCCGACCGTCGGGGGAAAAGCTCACCGCAAACACGCCATCGCGATGACCTTCGAGAGTCGCCTTCAGCCGTCCCCGGCGCGTCCACACCTTCACCGTCTTATCCTTACTCGCCGTCGCCACCAAGCGACCGTCAGGAGAAAAAGCAATATCCTGGAGGCGATCGCGATGGCCGCGCAAAACCGTCCGCTCCCGACCATCGAGGGCCCACACCTTCACCGTCTTATCAAAACTCGAACTCACCAACGTCGAACCCCCCGGACCAAAACTCGCTCCCGTCACGCGATCGCTGTGACCCTTCAACGTCCGCAGGCGCTTACCACTGCGGTCCCACAGCGCGATCGTATTATCATCGCTCGCCGAAACCACTTGACTGCCGTCAGGACTAAACCCAACCGCATGAACGCTGCCCGAGTGACCCGAAAACGTCGCCAATAATTGACCGTCGCGACTCCACAGCTTCACCGTGCCATCGTCGCTCGCCGTCGCAATCGTATCGCCTTTCGGACTAAAAGCCACATAATTCACCGGTTCTCGATGGGCAGCCACAACCCTCAACACCTTTCCTCCACCGGTCCACAACCGCAACGACCGATCCTTCCCCACCGTTGCCACCAACTGACCGTCGGGGCTAAAGGTTGCCCAATTCGCATCGCCTCGATGCCCCCTCAACGTCGCCTCCAGTTGTCCGTCGCGAGACCAAATCCGCACGATTCCATCGGCACCAGCCGCCAATACGCGCCGACCGTCGGGGCTAAAACCGGCGCTATAAAGGCGACCCTTGCCAACCCGAAGAACGCGCTCGGGCTTGCCATCGGCGCGCCACAGACGAACCGTACCATCCCAGCTACTCGAAACCATTGCCAAATCCGGCGCAATATCCACACTCGTCACGCTATCGGTGTGTCCAAACAGCGTCGCCACCAAACGTCCGTCCAGCGCCCAAACCTTCACCGTTTTATCCAAACTCGCCGTGGCAATGCGCTGGCCATCGGGGGAAAAACTCGCCCCCCAAACCACATCGCTATGTCCTTCAAAGCGGTTGCGCTCGAGGGTTCCATAAATCGCCCGTTCGAGAATCGATGTAACTTTGAGGCGAGTTTCAGTTTTGACGACGTTGCGCTGTTGCGATCGCATTGGCCATAGAGACCGAAAGGGAAGCGACGGAAAAGTTTCTTCGGCGCGCTCGAGTTTATTCGCCGCCCTCAGTGCCTCCAACAGCGCCTCAAATTGTTGGTTCGAGGCAAAAAGGGCTTCCGAAGAAGAAGACAGCGCCATTAACTCGGCATTGAGAGAAACCACTAAAGCGAGGCGACGTTGAATTTCGGTTTGAATGCTCGAGGAAACCGCAATCAATGCCAAAAAAGCGCAAACACCGCCGATGGCGAGGGCTTGTAGTCGTTGTTGGCGCACCCGCACCAATTCGACCTTACTACTTCTCAGTTGGGTCGCGATCGCGTTTGAAGTGCGATCGCCGTAGGAGGAGCGAATGCGCTGTACGAGATAGGCATGGACGAGCTGATAGCGATTTTCTGTCTCCTCGCGCAAGCAATACACTAAACCCGACCCCGTTAAAATTTTCAAAATCAGATCGAGTGGCTCTCGAGCGATCTCGCTGTCGCCATTGCTCGAACCCACTCGCCCCGGATTAAAACAAAGCAACTCTGCCTTGGTTTTCAACGGACGCAGCCCCTTGGTATCGGTGAGGGCAAACAAAACTTGCCAAACCGCCTCTTCATTTTCCGGACCGCAGTCCGCGATCGCCGCCTGCAACCAGCGTTCGACTAACACCATTTTCGGATCGTCGCCGAGCTGTTCGTAGGCGCACAGCGTGGTAATTTTTTCCGCTTGCAACGCCCCGCCCACCACCTGCAATTCGATGGGACGTACGGAACCTTGGGAACCGGCCATATCGCGCACGAGGCGTTCGATGAGCGCTTCTTCGAGGGGAAACCGCGATCGCGCCGCCAACACTTCGATGGTTCGTCTAGCGACTTGAGGATCGAGGTCTTCGAGGGCATAGCGCATTTGTCGGTCGAGGAGATCGTTATCGATTGCGCCCCAATCCATCTCCCGTTCCATTGTTAGCAATTCGTGCAGTTCGTCCTCTCGCAAACAAAGGATAATTTTCACAAAAGGAATGCTCAACACCTCGCACAAAAACTGATAAAACTCCCGCCGTTCGCTACTGTGAGGACAGTGGAAAAAAAATTCTTCAAATTGATCGAAGATTAACACGGGCAGCCAATTGTTTCCGGCATTGTGCTGAAGATATTCGAGAATCGTTTCTCGGGTAAAAAAAATCGGCGCATCGGTGCTTGAAGCTGTTTTGAGCGAATACCGATGGAGCGATCGCGCTAGGGCCCGACCCAACCCCTGCTGCCAATCTTGGTAGGTGGTTTGCAGCACTGGCAAGACGTGACGAGCCACAATGGTTTCGTTCCACAACGCCGGAACCAAACCGGCATGAAGGAGACTACTTTTACCTACCCCCGATGCCCCGTGAACGATGGTGAGTTTGTGTTCGCTGCGTCGCAGGCGTTCGAGGAGTTTTTCCACGTCCTGTTGTCTGCCGGAAGCGAGGATTTCTTGGCGATCGCTTCTGGTTCCCCCCTCAGCAATCGAGCGCGAAGGAGACCGTTCGCCTTCGTAAGCGAGGGGAGAAACCCCATAAAACGCCTTGAGACCGCAGGCTTGTTCGATGGCGTGTTGTTCTTGTTTGAGTTCAAAGGCCAATTCGTACTGCTGCCGTTGGAAATAGAGCGATCGCAGGATTTCTAAAACTTCAATGTCAATGGTTTCCTTTTCCACCAAGGGATCCAAACTGTCGGCAGTGAGGTCGCTCATCAGGGGCGCGAGGAGCTTTCGGGCGCGCTCGAGACAGTCGAGAGCGCAGTTCGTTTCCCCCAGGGAGGAGTGGGCCTTCGCCAACAACAGGCAGTAGAAGGCTTCGGCTTGAGGGGTAGCGCGCTCTCGAACCGGTCCGCTTTGGGGTGCGCGTTGATGGAGGGCGAGGGCCTTGCGGGAGAGGGATTTAGCCGGTTTGAACTGACTTCGAGCGAGGAAAGCGCGGGCTAAAAAGCCATAGGCTCGGGCGCGATCGCGAATGGTCGCCTCTGTTGAAGTCAGGGAATGTCGGGCGAGGGCTTGCAGTTCGTCCCACGCTTCTAAGTGTTGCAGAATTTGACCGAGTTGGACGGTGAGTCGATAGCTCCAGGTCGGACGGTTTTTCTCGGTAAAAATTTTGATGGCGGCACTGAAGCAGGAGCGTGCTTGAAGCCAGCATTGGCGACTGCGGGCGGGGTAGAGTCGGGCGCGATGGCAGTGACACAGCCCGATATGATACCACAATAGTCCTCGTTGTTCGCAGAACGGGTGGAAGAGTCGGGGAATGGGTTGGCTGAAATCTTGTTTTTCTAGGGGGTTGAGATCCCAAAATTCTGGACCTTGGAGCCAGAAATCTAAGCTTTTTTCGTAGAACTGAAGGGCCACCTCAAAGTCGCGATCGCCATAGGCATCTCGGCCGAGGAGAAAGGCGCGAATGGCTTCGATGGCTGGAAATGAATCGCCTTGAGTGTCGAGCAGTTCGGATCGGGCGAATTCTAGTTCTCGACGGCGGCGGTTGGCGGGGGCGAGTTTCAACTCGGCGTTGGTGATGAAGGAATCGGCTCCCGCTGCGAGCAGTTGTTCAAAGAGGCGAGCGCTTTCTTCCCACCACAAGGCGATCGCTTCGTCAAGGGCTAGATCGAATTTGAGGGCAGCCGAGGCCCAACTTTTAAAGTCGGGTGCAAATCGCGTCAGTTTTTGCAGAACTTCATCGGTTGTCCAAAGAACGATGGGAAAGGGGAAAGCAAGACGGAATTCTTCTCGACTTTGGTTGGTGGCGGCTAAAACGCGATCGAGGTCGCTCACCGAACCGAGTCCGAAGACCATCATTGCTGCGGTTTGGGAGTCGATGGCGTTTTGGATTGTTCCCTCAAACTCTTGCTGTTGCGAACTTTCGCCTTCAACGGCGACGAGCAACCGAGTAAAGAGGGTGGTTGTCGATGGAGGGAGGAAAATTTCGGAGAGGTTTGCGCGGTCTTCGGACTGATGGGCGAGTTCTTGTTGGAGGTCGCGCGCCATTCTTTGTTGAAGTTGTTCGTAGTTGCAGCGCGCCAAAATGAGGGCAAACTGACCCCGAGCGAGCAAAATGGCGCGGGCGAGAATGGATAGCGAACGTTGGTTGAGGTGGGCGGCGGCGTGCAAAGGATTGGTATGATTCATTTTAAATGTTGAGAACGCGACGAGTGGAATCTTGGGCGACATTCGGTGCCATCCGAGTGGAAACTTCCGATGATCAGAGCGCCCGCACCAGAATTGATATCTGTTGGGAATAGACATCTCCAGAAATGAACCTGAAACCCTTGTCTTGTCGTGGTTGAATCTGGATTAATGGAGATGTCTAATGGCTCAATTGTGTGGAACTGGGAATTGAGAGAGGCGAGCGATCGCCTCTCTGCCTTGGGAAGCGCTCCCCAAGGAGGGCCTGCCGAGTCTGTCGGTAGATTTAAACAACTGGATTTTAAGATTGGAGTTGTTGAGTCGGCGCGAGCGAACTGAAGCGACGAGCCGTGTCATCTGAAATCCCTCAAAAAATGCTACAGATAGTTCCCCTGTCAAGGAGTGTCAATCATTTGTCGCAATCCTTCGAGGATTTCATATAAGGACATTGCAGCGTGGGCGATCGCCTCTAGGTTCAAAGGCGGTTTGACGGAAAAAGCTCATTCACATTTTTAGCGAATGAGGATTGCCTCCCGAACCGAGGGCGTACGGGCTCGATGGGATCGAGCTCGCGCGCGTTTCCGTAAGGGAGGGTGGAGTGCGATCGCGGCGGACATATTTTATTGAGCGAGTTGGGGTTAACTGGCAAGGCGATGTGCTGTTTTAAAACGCTCGCTTTCGGCTAAGGCGGGGTTGATCCCAAACCAACGTCCCGACTCGTCTCGATATTCAAAAACAAACATACTGCGCAACAAGGCTTGATATTCTTGTTCGCCTTTGACCAGTTGTTGGTTGACCACTTGCGAAATGAGTTCCCATTCCGGTTCTTCGACAGCCAAAACGATATCGTCGCGATAGGCTTCGATGGCTTGTTCGACGCAGTGGCGCGAAAAAGGGGGATCTTGTTGTTGCAAGCAGTTGAAAAGTAGCCCCAGGAGAGTACGGACATGGCCGCCGCTGATGTGGCACAGGCGGTCGAGGGTATGGGGATGGTCGAAAACCCGGTCGATGAGCGAGAGTCGCATTTTGGGATCGACTCCCGGAAAGGCGCGGGCAAGGACGAGTTGTCGCAATAGTGCCATGCCGCGCGCGTTTTCGCTGCCCGATCGCTGTCGTAGGGGAACCATTGGCAGGACTTTGGGGGCGACTCCGCCGCCGAGACGATGTTTGAGGGCTTGAAATTCGTTGGAGAAAATCAGCGCGAGGGGTAATGTATAGACGACGTGGCATTTGAGGCGGCGCAGTTGAGGGCCGCGATCGATGAAGAGGTATTCGGGGAGCGATCGCGTTTGGGTGGCCATTTGGGGCGAGACGCGATCTAAGTTATCGATGATGACGACGAGACCTCGCTTGCCGCGATATTTGAGTTCTTGGGTGCCTCGTTCTAAAATTTCTTCGTTGATGGCGCGCAGGATGCCTTCGACTCGCGGTTCGAGGGACTGTCGCAGTTGTTCGCGCAGTTTGGGGCTTTCTTTGGTGCGGGCTGTGATGCGCGCGATGCCCACCGAGAGTTCTGCCTCGGCATCGAGTTCGAGGGGGACTTGGAGAAAGTGTTTGACTTCCTCGAAGAGATTGACAAAGTAGCCCGGTTTGAGGTGGATGCCTGCGGCTTCTAAGCTTTCGCTGGTCGAGCGCGCGATCGCTAGCAGGATATCGCAGATACTGACATCGGCTAGGTCGAGATCTCGACTGGACTCGAAGTAAACGACGTGAAATTGTTGCTGCTCGAGGGAGGCTTTTAATCGAAACAGTTCGGTGGATTTACCGCAACCGATATGTCCGGTAAAGAGTTGACAAGTTGGTTCGTCCGGCGAAAGACGCGCGATCGTTCGTTCGAGCGCTTCGACAATTTTCCCCCCGCGCACGGAGGAGAAATCGATGTAGTATCGCCGATCCCCGGGGTTGCCTAAGTTCAAGGTCTTGCTGGGGTTACAAGCCTTGAAAAAGTCTAGTAGGTGCAGTTTCATGATGCTTTAGTAGATGCAAAAACAAGCCAGAGCGATGCTAATTATATCTAGCCTGGTATCCGATATCCTCGTAGAGTCTGGGGCAACTGGCATTGATCCTTGTCACAACTTTGGCCTACTTTGGTTAATTTTTGTTGGCAAAAGTAAAAAGAATTCCCGATTTGCCTCAAAGCCCTTGAGAAAAAGGGAATGTGGCTGTTAAATTTAGCATAGCCCCGAAGCATCGGTCTATCCAAAGACAGGTGAAGACGGGTCGAGCAAGACCGAATTAGAACTTAAAATTTATTGAGAGATAGTCGATGACCAGCATTGCATCAGTCTCTCCCAGCGATCTCAAGGCACGTCGCCAACACCTGAAACGTCGCAGGCAGTTAGCGTTTTGGCAGGGAATGTGGCGATCGCTCCTCGTTAGCGGTTTGGCTGGGGGTCTCTTCTGGGCCAGCGCGCAGCCGAACTGGGTCATTCGCCAACCGGAACAAATTGATGTCGAAGGTAACACTTTACTGTCCCCGGTGACGGTGAGAGAGTTGTTGTCCCTTTCTTATCCCCAATCGTTGTGGAAGGTTCAACCCCAGGTTCTCAGCCGTCAGATGCAGTCGCTTTCTCCTATCGCCGAAGCGACGGTGACGCGCCAACTCCTGCCGCCGGGGTTGACGGTGGAAGTGCGAGAACGACAGCCCACTGCGCGCGTCGTGGAGGAAGCAGACGGTCAAACGGTGGGATTTCTCGACGAACGAGGAACGGCAATTGCAGCCAGCAACTACGAACGCCTCTTACCCGATGCCCGGTTGCCCGAACTGAAGGCGATCGCGATCGATGCCCAATACCGCTCCTACTGGTCGGAAATTTACCCCGTCCTTCGGGACTCGTCGATTAAAATTTTCGAGGTGGATTTTCGCAACCCCAGCAATCTCGTTCTTAAAACCGAACTGGGTTGGGTTCACTTAGGTCAATACGAACCCCACGGACCGCGTTTGCAGCAGCAACTCCAAGTTCTCGCCCAAATGCGCCAACTCCCCAACCGCATTCAATCCAATCGTCTGGCCTATATCGACCTCGCTCATCCCGACCTGCCCACCGTTCAACTGCGCCCTTGACCCCCACCCCCTCAATCTGACATGATGTTGACTCGCCGTCGGCGTAAATATTATAAGAATTGTGTATTAATCCTTCGCCATAGCAATGATAGTTGATAGTAAACTAGGGCCAGCCCCTCCTCATGGGGAGCCCCAAGAGTCCCCCAATCTCTCAGCCGCCGTGGAAAATAATTATCCGTTTAGCAATTCTGGACTCTCTTTCCAAGACAGCGATGCTCGAAGCGCGTCTCGAGACAATCCCCGCAACGATAATATTATTCCCAGTAATGTTGCCCGAATCAAGGTCATTGGCGTGGGAGGAGGGGGTTGTAATGCTGTCAACCGCATGATTTCCAGCAATGTGACGGGGGTGGAGTTTTGGGCGATTAACACCGATGCCCAGGCTTTGGCGATGAGTGCTGCCTCCCAATGCTTACAAATCGGACAAAAGCTGACGCGCGGTTTGGGGGCGGGGGGCAATCCTTCTATTGGTCAAAAGGCTGCCGAGGAGTCTCGCGAGGAAATTGCCCAAGCGCTGGAAAATACCGATTTGGTCTTTATTACTTCGGGAATGGGCGGCGGTACGGGAACGGGGGCAGCCCCTATTGTGGCTGAGGTGGCGAAGGAAATGGGCTGTTTGACGGTGGGCATTGTCACCCGTCCGTTTACCTTTGAGGGCCGCCGCCGCACCAGTCAAGCGGAAGAGGGGATTTCTGCCCTTCAAGGTCGAGTGGATACGTTGATTATTATTCCCAATAATAAGTTGTTGGAAGCGATCGCGCCCGAAACCCCAATTCAACAAGCGTTTTTAGTAGCCGACGATATCCTGCGTCAAGGGGTTCAGGGGATTTCCGATATTATTGTGATTCCCGGTTTGGTTAATGTGGATTTTGCCGACGTGCGGGCGGTGATGGCCGATGCGGGGTCGGCATTGATGGGAATTGGCACGGGTTCGGGCAAGTCGCGCGCGCGCGAAGCGGCAGTGATGGCGATTTC
This sequence comes from Cyanobacteriota bacterium, assembly GCA_034189065.1. Lineage (GTDB taxonomy): Bacteria > Cyanobacteriota > Cyanobacteriia > Cyanobacteriales > Spirulinaceae > FACHB-1406. Next base: position 11,402 of record JAXHVQ010000021.1, on the reverse strand, counting down.
TTCGCCGTTGTTGGATTCTTCTATTGAAGGGGCAAAGGGAGTTGTCTTTAATATTACTGGCGGCAGCGATTTGACGCTACATGAGGTGAATACCGCCGCCGAAACCATTTACGAGACGGTGGATCCCAATGCCAATATTATTTTTGGGGCGGTGATCGATGAGAAAATGCAAGGGGAAATTCGTATTACCGCGATCGCGACGGGATTTAGCGGCGAGTCCGAACCTAATCCCCCTGCCTCGCGCGTCGTCCCTACCCCCCCGCGACCGTCAGCCCCTCCCTCGCCGCCCCCTCCCCGACCGGCAGCTAAGCCGCAACCCGAACCCAACGAGCGAGAACAAATTGGCGGTGCGGGGTTGGATATTCCTGAATTTTTACGGAGACGCAGGGGGTTTCCTAAGCGGTAATCTGAAATCCTTGAGTGGTTGCACTTCGGAGATGGGGAGATGGGGAGATGGGGAGATGGGGAGATGGGGAGATGGGGAGATGGGGAAAAGGCTTTAACTCTGAACTCAACTGACACTCCTTGATGGGGGAAAGCTCTGTAACATTTTTTTGAGGGATTTCAAATTGGAAAGGAGTTGACAAAAGTTTATGAATGTGGTATAGAGTTCAACTGCTCCATTGCTCCGACAATTTGCCGCGAAATAAAGGGCAAAATGGCTGGCTGTTTGCTATTGGCAGCTCCTTCAGTAAAAATGACGAGAAGATAGGGGAATAAATTAGGAATCTCAATATAAGCTGCATCGTGGCGCACCTTGCTCGTCCATCCCGCCTTGGACCACAACCGAGCATTATGGGGCAGTCCTTCGCCTAAAAAGCCTTTGACTTGGTTTTCCTCTCCCGCGTCGAGGGAGGCATTAGCCGTGCTGGGGTCGCGTTGGAGTAATTTCATCATGGCTTGCGATCGCGCGCTCGAAACCGCAACGCCGCCAACAATACCGTGTAACAGCTTAGCCGTCGCGTCAGTCGTCAGCAAATTGCGATTGTCCATCAACTCGCCCAAAAACGCCCGTTCGCGACCATACGGCCCGTCTCCCCAAGGTTTTTGGTTGACATTAATTCCCTCCAACTCCTGCCAACCCCAAGATTGATAATATCGGTTGACCAAATTGCGCTGGTGCATCCAAGTCTCAAAGGGCCCCGGCGGTAACTCCGGGCCGCTGGTGGTTCCGGTGAGAACGTCCACAATTAAGCTAGTGGCATCGTTGCTCGAATCGACAATTGTATCTCGAATCGCCCGGTCCAACTCCGCCGAACCGCCCACCATTCCCCGTTCCAGCCATTGGTGAATCGCCACCAAATAGAATAACTTCACCACGCTAGCTGGGTAAATCCGTTCCATTCCCCGATAGCTAAACCCGCGCACCGATCGCGACCAAAATTCCTCGGGCGCGATCGCACCGCCCGTATTGGAGATCGCGGGCGGGTCGTACACCACCCAAGTTAAGGCAATTTGATGGCGGGCGAGAGTGGGAAATTCAGCGCGTGCGGCTTCGATAACCGCTGTTCCCAGTTGTTCGAGTCGATCGTCTTTTTGCAAAAAGGTCATGTGAATTTAATTCGTAATTCATCAAACAATTTAAAATATGAACCGCATTAATACGTCAATCGACCAATTGCCTTCAAAACTTGCAAAGCACTGTGGAGTTCTTGTTCAGAACTAAATGGAGAAAACACTCTAGAAACGCCATATTGTCGATTGTCCGTTTGTATCAGTTTCACAAACAAAATATCGTCTCCATTGGTCATTACCCCAAAGCTGGGGCGTTCCGGCTGAGGATTTGCCATTAAATAAGCGAGAGTTTGGGGCAAAGCAGACCAAACCGAAAGTGCCGTTTTCTTCGATTCGAGAATGATAACCCACAACTGATTCTGGATTACCAACGCATCAATTCTCCCCTGTAAAACCTCCTCCTCATCCTCTAAGATAATCTGTACCGATTCCTCTGCGCGAACTTTAAACGGCGGATCGAAAAAACCCGCAATTGCTAGCAACGGGGAAGCGAGCAACAGCATCACGGTTCCTTCTAACAAATGACTCTCAGCCCGTTGATACAGATACCTCCGCCTCAACTCCTTCATCCGCGTCCTTTCCGTATCAGTCAAAGTTGGCAAATCCGCGCGCCACTCTGAAAAAAAATCCTCTTCCTCCGTACGATGGAGGCGAAATCGCCGTTCGGCTTCTGCCAGGGTTGTTATCGCATCCGTAATAGCTGTTGTGGACATTTTTTCAATCGTACTCTTTGTGACATACTCCTGACCCTCATGCTTTACGATAGAGGGCGGGTTTCTCCAGCTTTCCAGCCACTGTATCTCATCTACTTGAAAGTTGAAGAGCTATTGGCACTTCCTTCCGCTTGACCTTTTCTCCTGTCAAACCAGCGTATCCTCAATATTCTACCCCAGCACCCTCGACCTAGCCGCGCGCGCCGCGAAGATAGGCTTCTTCTTCATTGTTAATTATTAATTATTAATTATTAATTGGTAGACCATGTTTAAAAAATCCGCCCTCCTCTTCTCCCTCGCCCTGCTGCTGACTCTCCTCCTCGCCCTCCCCCGAGTCAGCGCCCAAGAACCGCCCCAACCCTGGCAGATTGACGGCATCCTCGCCGCCCTCGACGATGATTATCCCGAAGTACAAAGATATGCGTTGGAGGAGTTGACTCGCTATGAAGCCAAAGACTTGGAACCCTTGTTGAAGCAACCGGAGGAGATTGCCCGAAAAGTTGTGACCCTCCTCCAGGATGAAACCTTAGATTCATGGGTTCGTAGCAGTGCAGCATACGCATTGGGCAATCTGGGAGAAGTAGCAGACCCCTATATTTCCGAGATTGTCCAATTCCTCAAAGATGAAACTGTAGACTCATCGGTTCGTAGCAGTGCAGCATACGCATTGGGCAATCTGGGAGAAGTAGCAGACCCCTATATTTCCGAGATTGTCCAATTCCTCAAAGATGAAACTGTAGACTCATCGGTTCGTAGCAATGCAGCATACGCATTGGGCAATCTGGGAGAAGTAGCAGACCCCTATATTTCCGAGATTGTCCAATTCCTCCAAGATGAAACTGTAGACTCATCGGTTCGTAGCAGTGCAGCATACGCATTGGGCAATCTGGGAGAAGCATTAACCCCCTATGCTTCCGAGATTCTCCAATTCCTCCAAGATGAAACCGTAGATTTAGAGGTTCGTAGCAGTGCAGCATGGGCATTGGGCAATCTGGGAGAAGCAGGAGCTCCCTATGCTTCCGACCTCGCCGAAATTCTCCAGGATGAAACTGTAGACTCATGGGTTCGTGGCAGTGCAGCATCGGCATTGGGCAAATTGGGAGAAGCCGGAGCCGAGTATACTTCCGAAATACTCCAATTCCTCCAGGATAAAACCGTAGACTCATGGGTTCGTAGAAGTGCAGCAGAGGCATTGAGCAATCTGGGAGAAGCAGCAGTCCCCTATATTTCCGAGATACTCCAATTCCTTAAAGATGAAGCCGTCAACTCAGAAGTTCGTAGCAGTGCAGCCTGGGCATTGAGCAATCTGGGAGAAGCAGCAGCCCCCTACGCTTCCGACCTCGCCGAAATCCTCCAGGATGAAACAGTAGACTCGGAGGTTCGTGTCAATGCAGCATTGGCATTGGGCGATCTGGGAGAAGGAGTAGCCCCCTATGCTTCCGGGATTCCTGAAATCCTTCAGGATGAAACCATAAACTTGTATGTTCGTAGCTTTGCAGCATCGGCATTGGGCAATCTGGAAGAAGCGGCTGCCGAGTATATTGCCGAGATTCTCCAATTCCTTAAAGATGAAACCGTAGACTCAGAGGTTCGTAGCTTGGCAACATTTGCATTGAGCAATCTGGGAGAGGCAGGAGCCCCCTATACTGCCGAGATTCTCCAATTTCTTAAAGATGAAACCGTAGACTCGGAGGTTCGTAGAAGTGCAGCATCGGCATTGGGCGATTTAGGAAAGGCAGGAGCCCCCTATGCTTCCGACCTCGCCGAAATCCTCCAGGATGAAACTATAGACTCATGGGTTCGTAGCTTTGCAGCATTGGCATTGGGCGATTTAGGAGAGGCAGGAGCCCCCTATACTGCCGAGATTCTCCGATTCCTCAAAGATGAAACCGTAGACTCGTATGTTAGTAGCCGTGCAGCATTGGCATTGGGCGATTTAGGAGAGGCAGGAGCCCCCTATACTGCCGAGATTCTCCAATTCCTCAAAGATGAAACTGTAGATTCATGGGTTCGCAGCCTTGCAGCAGAGGCATTGGGCGAGATCGGCCAACTGCAACTGGATGAGGTTCCGATCGCTCTCAATAACCTCTACTACGACAGTCAACAGCAAGTTGCATGGTGGCGCTTCCAAACCTACTTCCTGGGAGGCGGCACGGAGGAGGTGAAAATGCTGCTGCAATGGCTGGGCAAACCCAAAACCCTTCCCGACATCCTCAGCTACGAGGAGGGGATTCAAACTTTGGAACTGTTCGCCCGCGTTTGGCAAGACAGCCAAGACTTGGAAGAACTGCAAAAGGATTTAGCCCAGAAAATTGCCATAGTCGCCGCCGACAAAAACATTTCCTGGCAACCCCAAGACCTCGCCCTGCTGCAAACCCACTACAACAACCTCAAAACTGACCATCCTACGCCTGCCAACGCCGTGCTGCGGGTTATCGAAAACCTCGAATAATTTGTCATTGGTCATTGGTCATTGGTCATTTGTCATTTGTTTTTGACACTAAGCTGTTCGGGATAAAACCGCCGCGATCGCGGGGCTGACACTCCTTGACGGGGACAGGAGAATTAACCCATCGAATAACTGGGAGTTTCCGCCGCCTGGGGAAATCCGCTGTCGGAAGGTTGACGCTCTTCGATAACAGAAATAGCGCTGGTGACGCTTTCGGGTAGAACTGTCACCAAACCCCCATCTGCCACTTCATCGAGTCCGGTGCGAATCGCCTCCGTTTCGTCCAAAATCGTTTTGCAGGGGAGGTTGGGATTGACGCGCTCAATGCCTTGGACAATCAAAGCAGCCACTTCGCCCGCTTCTCGTCCCCGGCGATCGCTGTCCTCTTTGACAATAATGCGCTCGAACATCTTCGCCGACAACTCGCCCAAGGCAATTAAATCCTCATTACGACGGTCTCCCGGTCCCCCAACCACGCCCAACCGTTCTCCCTGCCAGTTGAGAACAAAACCCGATAGCGCCTCGTATCCTGCCGGGTTGTGGGCGTAATCGACCAAGGCGTGATAGCGTCCCAAATCAAACAAATTCATGCGTCCTGGAGTTTGGGCGGCTGAAGGCTTGAACGTGCGCAATCCTTGGCGAATTTCCTCGATATCCACACCACTGGCAAAGGCAGCCAAACAAGCAGCCAAGGCGTTGGCAATCATAAACGGTGCCATGCCTCCCATTGTCACGGGCATTTGTTTGGCTTCTTCCACGCGCAACTCCCAATCGCCTTCCATAATGGTGACGTAGCCGCGATCGTAAATTGCCGCAAGACCGCCTTGACGGATATGGGTTTGCACGATTTCGTTATCGGGATCCATTGAAAAATAGGCAACTTTTGCCTTAACTTTCTCTGCCATTGCCGATACTAAGGGATCGTCGGCATTGAGAACGGCAATGGAACTGGCAATTTCCGCAACCACGCTCTTGACCCGCGCCATTTGCTCGATGGTGTTAATATCGCCCAGTCCCAAGTGGTCGGCAGCGACGTTGAGGACTACGCCCACATCGCAGCTATCAAATGCAATTCCCGATCGCAAAATTCCCCCCCGCGCGGTCTCTAACACTGCCACGTCCACCATTGGGTCTTTGAGAATCAGGCTAGCGCTTTGGGGTCCTGTGGTATCGCCTTTTTCCACTAAATGGTCGCCAATATAAATCCCGTCGGTGGTGGTATAACCCACCGCTTTCCCCGTTTGCTGAAATAAATGGGCAATGAGGCGCGTTGTTGTCGTTTTCCCGTTGGTTCCCGTTACGGCAACGATGGGGATGCGAGGGGAGGTTCCGGGGGGAAAGAGCATATCGAGAACGGCTGCGCCGACGTTGCGCGGCAATCCCTGACTGGGACAGACGTGCATCCGGAAACCGGGGGCGGCGTTAACTTCGACGATGACCCCGTTGACTTCGCTCAGGGGTTTGCGAATATCGGGGGTGACCACATCGAGTCCGGCAATATCGAGGCCGATAATTTTAATGGCGCGTTCGGCGAGCCAGATATTTTCGGGGTGAATTTCGTCGGTGCGGTCGATGGCGATGCCGCCGGTGCTGAGATTAGCTGTGGCGCGTAAATAGGCGCGTTCGCCGTTGCGCAGCTTTGTGTCGAGGTCGAAGCCTTGGCGCGACAGCACGTCTATGGCGGTTTTGTCAAGGGTTATTTTTGTCAAAATGTTGGCGTGACCGTCGCCTCGCTGGGGGTCGCTGTTGGTGCGCTCGATGAGTTGGGAAATCGTCGATTTGCCGTCGCCGACGACGTGAGCGGGAACCCGTTCGGCAACGGCGACGACTTTGCCGTTTACCACCAAAACCCGGTGGTCGTTGCCTTCGTAGTAGCGTTCGACAATGACGCTTTGGGTTTTCGAGGCGGCGCTGGCGAGGTCGTAGGCATCTTCGGCTGCTTTGAAGGAGTTGATATTGATGGTGATGCCGCGTCCGTGGTTGCCGTCGAGGGGTTTAATGACCACGGGGTAGCCGCCAACGGAGTCAATGGTCTCTTTGAGTTCGTCGAAGTAGCGAATGACGGTGCCTTGGGGGACGGGAATGCCCGCATCGTCGAGGATCGTTTTGGTTCCTTCTTTGTCGCAGGCCAATTCTACGCCTAAAATGCCGGAGCGATCGGTGAGGGTGGCTTGGATGCGCCTTTGATGGCTGCCATAGCCCAGTTGCACCATTGCTCGGGCGCTCAGTGGCATCCAAGGGATTTTCCGAGCTTCTGCTTCTTTGATAATGGATTCTGTGGAAGGGCCGAGAGCGGCATTAGCTGCCAGTTCTTTGAGGTCGTGGAGGTCTTGGGCTAACTCTTCGGAGGGATAGGTTCCGGTTTTGATGAGGCTTTCGCACAGGCGAAGGGCGGCGCGACCGGCATAGCGTCCGGCTTGTTCGTCTACGTACTCGAAGACGACATTGTAGACTCCTGAATCGGCTGTTTCTCGGGTGCGTCCGAAACCCACGGGCATTCCGGCGAGTTCTTGGAGTTCTAGGGCGATGTGTTCGATGACGTGGCCCATAAGGGTGCCTTTTTGAACGCGCTCGAAGAAGCCGCCGCGATAGCCGGGGGAGCAGTAGTGGTCGATGAGGGTGGGAAGGACTTGGGAAAGTCCATCTAGAAAGCCGGAAATTTCATTGGTGTAGGTGCGAGCGAGGTCTTCTAGGTCCAGACGCATAACGATAAGTTTGGTGCGTCGAAGGCTCCAGAAGTTGGGTCCCCGTAAAGTCAGCGTTTTCAGAATTCTCATTATCGTTTCTCAAGACTCAAAAGCCGAAAGAAGTGGGTTGGATGCTTAAAATCCCAGCAGGGAGACAGACTGAGCAGTTTTTATACCTGTAGTATCTTGGCTAACTGTGGATGTCTAAACTGTTCGTGGAGAACAGTTTTTGCTGTCGGCGATCGCGTTTTAGTTAGGCACAGAGTTGCTCGTGTCTGGAGAAGGGAAGGTGTTGGGGGAAGAGGGCGTTGGGTTAGCCTTCGCGCTTCGGGGAGTCGAGGGGATGGCGTTCGTGGAGATGGTAGCGATCGCCGTGGCAGAGGACGTGGAACTGCAAGCCGTGGAGACTGAGGGGGTCGTTTGCGCCGACGTGGGGTTGGTTGGTGTGGGAGAGATCGCGCGCGTCTACAATGTTGACCGTTCCGCGTCCCATGACTTGGATAGTACCGTCTTGCTCAAAAATGGCGCAGGTATCTTCGTCGATGCCGATGCCCAGGCGATCGGGGTGCATGGCGATGGCGCTGAGGAGGCGAGCCATGCGGTTGCGGTTATGAAAGTGTTGATCGACAATGGCTTCGGGAATCATGCCCAATCCTGTTGCCATATCCACCAAGGAACGATTGGGCGATTCGCCGCTGCCGCCGCCGCCAATCATGTGGTGTCCCATGACGGCTGCCCCGGCGCTGGTGCCGGCGAGGGCGATTTCTCCGGCGCGCACTCGAGTGCGAATTCGTTCCATGACTGAGGTTTCGGCCAGCAATCCGCACAGACGCAATTGGTCGCCGCCGGTCATGAAAACGCCGGTACATTCTTCGATGTATTTGAGGAAATAGGGATCTTCGCCCTGGTCGCGATCGCGAATATCTAGGACTTCGATTTGTCGGGCTCCCATTTCCTGGAAAATACGGTGATAGCGTTCTCCCATGAGCGCGGGCTCTCGAGAGGCTGAAGGGATAATGGCGATGACTGCTTCCTCAGCGCCAGAACGGTTAAAAAAAGTCTGTAGGATTTCGCGGCCGTGAACTTTATCTTCAGCCCCGCCGATCACGAGGATCGCGGTTTGGGTCGATTGAGGCATCTGGTTTTTGGACGTTTGAAATTCGAGTTGCAGCATAATATCGCCCTTTGCGTTGCATATGGAAACTTTAGCGCTTTAAAGGAGCAATCCTAGAACGCCCCTTTGGGGATCGCTTGGCGAGTCTTTAGGGGGCGCGCAATCGCGTCGCCGATTGCCGCGCGGGGTGTCCCTCCTTCTCAACCGGCTAGCGTTTTCAGCTAGCCCCAATGCTAAGGGAGGCTCGTTAACCGCACGGGACTTCTAGTCAGCGTACCGTAATTTCCTGACCTTTTGCACCTGCGATGGTGCGGATAGCGGGGGAGGAGCATCCGTTATTTGCATGGGTCATCTCTGTATTCTCTGGGTTGATTTTATAAGATAGAGTCGAGTTTTCTCCATTTTTTGCGTGTTAGGGCGGTAAGCCCTCGGCTGGTAAGGGAGGAACGACCGAAAGTTTGCGAAATTCCACTCCTGTTGGCGTTCGAGAGCGAAAATGCGATGTCCGCTATAATTGACGGATAACCCGCGATTGATAACAAAATTTTGCGCTTTGACATCATTACCTTATTCCCAGAATTTTTCGCCTCTCCCTTGGCAGTGGGACTATTGGGAAAAGCTTTGACCAAGCAAATTGCAGAAGTTTGCCTGACGAATCCGCGCGACTTTGCCACCGATAAGCACCGACGAGTCGATGACGAACCCTATGGCGGCGGGGCGGGAATGCTCCTCAAACCCGAACCGATTTTTGCGGCGGTTGAATCGTTACCCGTGCTTCCTCGACAGGAGATTATCTTAATGTCGCCCCAGGGTCAACCCCTCGCCCAACCCCTGTTGCGAACTTTGGCGCGCGACTACGACCAATTGATTGTGATTTGCGGGCATTATGAAGGGGTGGACGAACGCATTCGCCAGCATTTGGCGACGCGGGAGATTTCCTTGGGCGATTTTGTCCTCACCTGTGGCGAAATTCCCGCCCTGGCGCTGATTAATGGCGTGGTGCGCTTGAAACCGGGAACGGTGGGAAAAGAGGAGTCGTTGAAGGCAGAGAGTTTTGAGGAAGGCTTGCTCGACTATCCCCAATATACGCGACCGGCTGCGTTTCGGGGGTGGGAGGTTCCCGAAGTGTTGAGATCGGGCAATCATGAGGCGATCGCGCGTTGGCGCAAACAACAGCAAATTCAACGCACCCAAGAACGCCGTCCCGATCTTTTATAGCGATCGGTCATTGGTCATTGGTCATTGGTCTTTAGTTATTGACTCTAAAACCTTAAGACCTAAAACCTAACACCTAAAACCTAGCTCGATCCTTGGTCAATCGAAAGAAGACCTTAAAATTCGGCTATCCCGCCTTCAAGAAGGAGCAACGGTTGGGGTAAGATTTGGAGAATCAATGCTTAAGGAGTTCGCGGGTGCTTATGACCGGTACAACGCTAGCAAAACCCGAATTAAATCTGGAAACTGTTCAACATCAGCTCGCTGATACAGATGCGGGCGAAATTGTCAAGTGGGCGGTTGAAAATTTTGGGAAAGGGTTGGTCATGAGTACCAGCTTTGGCATTCAGTCGGCGGTGATGTTGCATATGGTAACGCGTGTCATCCCCGACATTCCTGTCATTTGGGTGGATACGGGGTATTTGCCGCCGGAGACGTATCGCTTTGCCGAGGAGTTGAGCGAACGGTTACAGTTAAACCTGAAAGTTTATCAGTCTTCGATGAGTCCCGCGCGCATGGAGGCGATTTATGGCAAACTGTGGGAAGAACATACCGTAGAAGCTCTCGATCGCTACGACTGGTTGCGCAAGGTGGAACCGATGCAGCGCGCGTTGGGGGAGTTGGAGGCGACGGCGTGGTTGAGCGGACTGCGGCGCGATCAGACCGATAATCGCAAAACCATGAGCGTGGTGGAGTCGCAGTCGAATGTGTATAAGGTTTTGCCGATTTTGACGTGGAATGCCAAAGATGTGTACGATTATTTAATGGCTAACGACCTGCCCTATCATCCTCTGTTCGACCAAGGGTATATGACAGTGGGAGATTGGCATTCGAGTCGTCCTCTGACATTGGAGGACGATCGCGATCGCGATACCCGTTTCCAAGGACTCAAGCAGGAGTGCGGCATCCATCTCCCTCAGACGTGGGCAGAGGCAGAGAGTTTAGATTCTAGTTCATTGTAGCTCGTAGGGTGCGTTAGCCTAACGTAACGCGCCGCTATGGGGAGATAGGGTTGTAGCTCGTAGGGTGTGTTAGCGCAGCGTAACGCACCGCAGTAACTGAATTCTGAATTCTGAATTCTGTACGAAATGAGAGTTTCACATCTCAAACGGAAATGCTATATTGCTTACTGCTATGTTTCGGCACTGAAGTGCTGACTACGAACATAGCAATATTTCGGCACTGAAGTGCTGACTACGAACTGTGCAGCACTGAAGTGCCGACTACAAACTGAACTGGAACGGACTACGAACGTGCGGCGGCAGTGGGCTCGCTTTCTTCGGCTGTTGGAGATTGAAAGGTAAAGGGTGAATCTCCAGTTGCCATTGTTGCTTCTCCTGTAATCAGGCGCGCCCCGCGTCCGCGCGTAAAATAGTTCCATCCCCACTGAATCATTACGATCAGTTTGTTATCAAATTCGATTAAATAATAAATGTGGGCAAATACCCACGCTAACCAGGCGATAAACCCGGACAGTTTTACAAATCCTAAATCGACGACGGCGGAATTTTGACCGATGACGGCTAAGCTGCCATAGTCAACATAGCGAAAAGGAGATGGGGTTTCGCCTTTTAATCGCTTTTGAATCAATTTTGCCACGTAGCGCCCTTCTTGCATGGCAACGGGGGCAACGCCGGGAAGGGGGCGTTCGCCTTGGTGGGAGAAGTTGGCTAAGTCGCCAATGACGAAAATATTCGGATGCCCCGCAA
>JAXHVQ010000209.1:0-6525 GCA_034189065.1 Cyanobacteriota bacterium | reverse complement strand
CCCCCCCCCCCCCCCCCCCCCCCCCCCCCCCCCCCCCCCCCCCCCCCCCCCCCCCCCCCCCCCCCCCGTCCCCCCCCCCCCCCCCCCCCCCCGCCCCCCCCCCCCCCCCCCCCCCTCCAAAGCCCCGCAGCGCTTTGTCGTACCGAGTTTAACCGAAGGGCGGCGCGACGGTAGCTATCGCGCGCGCATCATCGCCAGGGAGCGAACCGACAACACCCACGAAGAATTTGAATTAACGGTTCCCGCGCCCTCCCAAACCCCCTCACAAGCCCCAGGACCCCAGCCTTATCCGCCCGTTGAGGTCGATCCCGAAGATATCGTCGAACTCACCTCAGATCGTCAGGAATACGACGCAAATCGCGGAATTGTTACCGCCAGTGGCAATGCAGTTATGCGCTTTTCTAAGGGAGTTTTGAGCGCCGATCGCATTCAGGTCAATTTGCGCAACCGCGTGACAGTAGCTGAAGGGGATGTCGCCCTCAAACGCGGCGATCAAATCCTGCGAGGCGAGCGTTTTGAGTATTTCTTTGTGCAAGATCGCGGCGTAATTGAAAATGCCAGCGGCGAAATTTATCAGCCGACGGTGGGACGGGATATCGAACGAACTATCGGCGATTCTACCGTATTGGGTCGTCCGTTGAGCGATCGCCTCCTGATTCAACAGCCGGTACAAGGGGTTACCGCCGACGAAGGCTTTCAATTTACAGTGGGAGGTATTGGCAATACGACTCAAGGAACCGGCTTTCCCGCTGGCGGTTCGACGGGACAACTCAACCGCCAGCGTTTTGAGGCGGCGCGCATCGAGTTTGATGGGGAAGTGTGGCGCGGCAGGGACGTGCGCGTGACTAACGATCCTTTTTCGCCGCCCGAGTTGGAAGTGAGGGCAGATACGGCGGAGTTTCGCAATATCGGTCCGTTGCAGGATGAGTTGGTTTTGTTTAATCCCCGGTTGGTGTTTGACCAAGGGTTGGCGTTGCCGTTGTTTCCCCGACGGTTTGTTTTCGATCGCCGCGAGCGCGAACCCGCTTTATTCACCTTGGGCTACGATGAGGACGAACGGGGAGGCGTTTTTATCGAACGCAGCTTTGATATTTATAGCAGCGATCGCGCCCGGTTTGAACTGACACCCCAGTATTTAATTCAGCGATCGATTTTAGATGGCGAAGGGTTGAACCCAGAAAGCTTTGGACTGCGCGGCGTGTTGGATGTTCGTTTTAGCGATCGCACTTACATCGATGCCACAGCGTCTTTGAGCAGTTTAGCCCTCGATAACTTTCGCAATCGCCTGCGTCTCAACGCCAAACTCAATCAACAGGTGGATATTTTCAACTATCCCCACACCCTCACCGCCGAAGCCAATTATCGCGATCGCCTCTTTAACGGTTCTTTGGGCTTCCAGACGGTGCAAAGCAGTTTTGGGGTCATTTTGACCTCTCCCACCATTGCCCTGGGCAATACGGGCGTGCTACTCAACTATCAAGGGGGCGTTCAACAGATCGAAGCCGACACCGATCGCCTCGCTCTCCTGGCTCCCATTCGCGACAACAATCGAGTTACCCTCACGCGCTACCAAGGGGTGGGTATCCTGACGCGCTCTTTCCCGTTGTGGGTGGGAGAACCCCTCCCCGCAACCCCCGATGCGGGACTGCGCTATACGCCGGTTCCCGTGGTTCCTAACGTCCAACTGACGACTCGATTGACGGGTGTGTACAGCTATTACAGCAGCGGCGATACGGTACCTTCGATTACGGGGAGTATTGGCATTAACGGGCAAGTTGGACATTTTTCTCGCCCGTTTCTCGACTATACGGGGTTTAATGTAACTTATACCGAGAGTATTCAAGGAGGAGAGTCACCTTTTCTGTTCGATCGCGTCGTCGATACGAGAACGTTGGCTTTTGGGTTGACGCAGCAAGTTTACGGTCCTTTCCGCTTGGGTTTTCAAAGTTCGGTGAATTTGAATACGGGACAGGAAATTAGTACGGATTATATTTTGGAGTATAGCCGCCGCACCCATAATATTACTTTGCGTTACAATCCTGTTTTGGGACTGGCTGCTATTGGTTTGCGCATTAGCGATTTTAATTGGAATGGTTCGCCACAGCCCTTTGAGGGGAGTGGCGTGCGATCGGTGGAGCAAGGGGTGATTCGGAATTAATGAATAATGAATAGTTAATAATGAATAATGAATAGTTAATAATGAATAATGAATAGTTAATAATGAATGAAATCGATCGTAGATTTTTCTCGATCTAAATCCTCTTCTTTTAAGGAGAGGTAATATAAAATCCCTCAACAAATGCTACACATCTTTCCCCCAGTCCCCCCGTCAATCATTCGTAGCAAACATTTAAGGATTCCAGATAATTGTGAGTTAGGAGCAATGAATGCAAGGTTTCGATTCTCGCGATTCATTGCTCTTTTTTAGGGTTGGCTTTCAATGAGTTTCTTTTCGGGATAAAGAGTCAACGCGAGGGTTGACAAGACCAAAATCCCGGTGTTGTTTCTACTCAACTAATTTCTCCACAGAGTGGAGAGGTAACTGGGAACTACGCTGAATATACGGCGCTTGGGTTTCCATTCAACTAATTTCTCCACAGAGTGGAGAGATTCCCGGCGCAGTAGCGGCGGTATCGAAACAGTTAGGGAGTTTCCATTCAACTAATTTCTCCACAGAGTGGAGAGGACGAAGTAGCAACCATCGTCAGCCTCGCGAGGTACGTTTCCATTCAACTAATTTCTCCACAGAGTGGAGAGATTACAGATTTAAAAACGTGCATTAAAGAAGCTATGTTTCCATTCAACTAATTTCTCCACAGAGTGGAGAGAAAAAATTTAAAAGTAGTGATTATAGAAGCTAGTTACCGTTTCCATTCAACTAATTTCTCCACAGAGTGGAGAGGAGAATTAGATAAATACTAACGACGAAGGAGGTATAGTGTTTCCATTCAACTAATTTCTCCACAGAGTGGAGAGAAAAGTAGCAAAAGGACTTCTCCTTGAAACTGAAGAAGGTTTCCATTCAACTAATTTCTCCACAGAGTGGAGAGAGCTACCCTTTCAAACCCGCACCCAGAAAGACTTCCAGATGGCGTTTGCGAAGGATAGCTTTATTGTACTCCCAAATTAGCAAAATTGAAAGAAAAAAAAGGCTGAAACCCTTGTCCCATCTGGCATCGAAGGTTAGAACGAAAGAATGCGGGTTTCAGCGATTTCCCGACCCCCTCGCAATTGAAATTTATCGGCGATCGCGTTCGTCCCGGCAATGGCAACGCTGTATCCCTTGCTGCTGCGCCTTTTTAGCCCAATCGCACCCTTCGCGCGAGACAGCAACAGCCACCCCATTCCTCTATCGCTCGGGCGGCGCGTCGCGAAAGTTGAAGCAAAAATCAATACAGTTTTTTAGTAAACTTCGCTCAGTATAACGGTGCAATCAACAGGAAAACTGAGCCAATTGCATTATTAACCGCATAAATAATCAAATATTGCACAAAAATAGCGTATGAGAATCAATAAGTCGTTTTTCCCTCTCTCGAAAGCCTATTTTATCCTTGGCACTCCCATCGTCCTGCCTTCACGACTCTCACAAAAGACAATATTTAAAAAGAATAGCTTGAGAAGCTACAAATATTGCATTGCAAGCACTTGAGACTTTATTTTTATAATTCAAAAATATTTTCTTTTTTATAAATTGCTGTAATCCTCTGTGGGACTGGGATTCAAGGATTTTCGAGAGGGAGATCGAGGTGAGATGGGATGGGATGTTGCGCCGCGAGCATTTGCCGACAACGGCTGCATTTCCTCCCTTAACCAACTCACATCGCTCCCATAGAGTTTGACAGCGCGATCGGCAGTAAGTTTGAGAAAAAAGGACAATAGGCTTTAAAAGTTGTCTAATTCGTGACTAAATCCGTATTTAGAGAATAATTTGTTGTTTTTCCCTTTCCAAAGTCCCAATTCACTCCTTGTAGTAAATGTTGGGTATGTCAAATAGTTTAAAAAGCCGATATTTAATAACTTTGGCAAGTTTGCCTTTGACTCTTTGTGAGAAAGCTTTTTGGCGATTCAATCAAATGCGATTGCATATTATCTTTTTCCTATATCCTCTCCCAGAGGGACTAAAGTCCCTACTACGAACAGGGGGACTCAAGTCTCCACTACGAACAAGGGGACTCAAGTCCCCACTACGAACAAGGGGACTCAAGTCCCCACTACGAACAAGGGGACTCAAGTCCCCACTACGAACAGAGGGACTAAAGTCCCTACTACGAACTGAGTTAAAATAGACCAATCTCGGAAAAACTACATCCGGTCGAAAGTTGCGTGCGAAACTGATGATTCAAACCTCTCCTTCCCTCCAAACCCTCTACCCGGATTCTGACGGCAAACCAATGGCTGAAAATACAGAGCAGTATGAATGGATTGTCCGTCTCGTCACCAATCTCAAATATTTATTGAAAGATAAAGTCGCGTTTGTGGCGGGAGATTTACTGTGGTATCCGGTGGAAGTGGAGGAACCGCCCGCACCTTGCCAAGCACCCGATGCGATGGTGGCATTAGGTCGCCCTCCGGGATATCGCGGCAGCTACAAGCAATGGGAAGAAGACAATATTGCCCCGCAAGTTGCGTTCGAGATTCTTTCGCCCAGCAACACTCGTCGGGAAATGGCAGAAAAGCAGAAGTTTTATGAAGATTATGGGGTGTTGGAGGCGTATTACTACGACCCGCAACGTAAGGATTTTTGGGGTTTTGTGCGGGAACAGTCGGGCGATATTTTTACCCTGATTACGGCGTTGTATCTGCCTTGGACATCGCCCCTGTTGCAAATTCGGTTTGAATTGTTTAATGATGGGTTAGCGGTGTTTTATCCCAATAGCGAACCCTTTGCCGAACCGGGAACAATTTTGCTGGAACGGGACGTGGTAAAAGCCGAACGGGACGCGGCGTTGCTGGCACAGCAACAAGCCCGAGCCGAACGGGACGCGGCGTGGCTGGCACAACAACAAGCCCGAGCCGATCGCGATCGCGCTCTTTTAGAAGAAGAACAAGCTCGGGCTAAACTGAACCAAGCCCTAGCCAAACTTCAGGAGTTGGGAATCGATCCTGGTACGCTCTCTTAGCAGGTTTTTAGCTCGCGATTAAGGCAGAAGGCAGAGGGCAGAGGGCAGAGGGCAGAAGGCAGTGGTTCGTAAGCATTCAGCCATCAGCCGTCAGCCATCAGTTTAAAACAAATCTGGAACGGGAGAATTGAAGATTGAGAAACTTTAGAGAGATTACAGAGATGCTTACTTCTTTTATTCACTCATCTGACAACTGACAACTGACGGCTGAATGCTGACATTGGTTCTAAAACCCAAAACCCAAAACCTTCCCCCAGAGCGATCGCTTCGGAAAAATAACGGATAATGTAACAAAGATTTACAACTCGTCGAATCGAGAAAAAGTGGCTAAAACTCTTATTGAGACTGAACTTCAGCCAAGACGGAAGAAAACCCCCTCTTTCCTTCGTCTTATACAAGTGCATAACTCCCCTGGACTAGACGTATCAATAAACAGAACGAACGGAGATCGAATTACGCGATCGGGTTATAACTCTAGCAGGAAGTCGGGATTGTCATGCACGCTTTTAAGCAGCGGTTAGAGGAGTTAAAGTTAATGACCAGTATAAGTGTGGAGCTAGAAACACTTTGGCAAGATCGCTTGTTGGAAGATTTACGGCAGCAAACGCCGCAAACTCGTTCTGACATTGTTTGTTGGTTGCTGGGAGAGGATCGAGCGCGCTTTGAAGCGTTGCCTCCGGGACAACTCAATATTATTAAGCAGGCAATGGAATATCGCTACCGCATTTTGTGCCAGCGCTACCTCAACGTAAGTCCTACTGCCGCTTATAGTCGCCTCATCAAGCGTTTGAGTTCGATTATGATGGTGCGCAACAAGATTCGGACGTGGGTGTCTCTCAGCCGCGATCGCCATCGTGCGGTGGCTGATGTTCTCCAAGAAATTCTCCAAGAGATGCTCAACAGCGATCGCTATATTCAATCTTCCATTAGCGTTATTGCTCGCTGTACGACGAACGAAAGCTTGCGCAATGCGCTGCTGATGACGACCATTGAGGAATATTGCCTGCGTCCCATTCGCAACCAACCTTTACTGGTTTACCGTTTTGTCAACTTCCTGCGCCGTTCTCAGCGCGGCGGCATGACTCAAGTTCCCCAAAGCCGTAACATCCGCATTATTTCTGAGGAAATTGGCATTAACGAAGGGGACGATCCGGTTAATTTACACGATAAGGAGGCTCTCGCGCGTTACGAAGACGAGCGAGTTTGGGAAGCACAACAGACATTGCGCCTCGAAGTTCAACGAGAGTTTGAGCGGTATCTCGAACATAAAGTCGATCCCTTAGCGGCGCGCTGGTTGGGATTGTATCTCCAAGGACATACCCAAGAGGCGATCGCGCAAAAGCTCAACTTACCTATTAAGCAAATCTACCGACTGCGCGAAAAAGTGGGCTATCACGCTAAAGGC
>JAXHVQ010000208.1:0-7366 GCA_034189065.1 Cyanobacteriota bacterium | reverse complement strand
TTTTTTTGATATTCCTCTTCAAATTCTGACCAAGGAACCAGCGAAGACAGAATGACCCAACGATTTTCTGGAGAAAGTTGTCCGTTAAAGGGAATTTCAAAGTTTTCTGGGGTGGGGTCGGAGGAGTTGGTCAAACGGTACATTTGTTCTTCCCAGGGCTGTGCCAGCAAGTGCAAGGGCTTTTGACTTAAAAAAACGATAATTCGTCTTTTCCACTACACTTTTCTCCGACGACAAGGCGCTTGGTTTCCCCTCGCTATCTAGCTTTGAGCTTTCTTCAGCAAGCCCTAAGTAGGGTTTGCTGAATAATGAATCAGAAACTAAGAGAGGGAGTAGACAAATTTCGCTCTCCCCCTGAAAGTTCAGTTTTCCTGATAATTCATATTCTCTCCTATCCTTCTGATTAATATTTGAGGCTTCCCAGACTATCTTCACCATAAAAAGCCATAAAAATACCACTATTACCTGTCTTAAACAGGCAGAAAGATTCATAACGGCTGAAAGTTATGGCAATGGCGGTTTGAGAAGTTTCAGAAAGCTTAGTCATCACTCGATCCAAAGTAAATCTTCGTTTTCCTTGACCAAACTTCCCCTCAATTGAATTGCGAATCCTTTCATCATCAAGGGCTTGTCTTTTTTTTTCTGGACTGACATAAGCTGGCGGTCTACCTGGTGTCGTCCTTGGGGGAGATTGGGAACGGGCGCTTGGATGAGTTGGGGAATCGAACGCGGTTGTTCTGGAGACGTTTGAATTGGAGACGCGAGGATTTTGTCCTCCTGAGTCGCGATCGCTTGTTCGTTGTTGCTTATCATGGTGGATATAGTTCTTATTTTGCGATCGCGATGGCGTTTCTACACGCCATCGCTTTTTTGTTTCTACGGCACCAGTTTAATGGAAATCTTGCTCTTTTTCAACTTTGAATGCTAATAAAATAGCAATTAATGCTATTTTGCTAAGAGAGCAAGACGGACGGTGTTAGGATAAGCTTTGCAAACCCTACAAGTAATGTGAAGCACCTCGAGTGGCGATTCGATGGAGATTAGCGGTGATGATGGCTGAGCGAGAAATGGCGAATAAAGAACTTGCTCAACTCATCGATAAACATCCAACTACCATTTCTCGTCTCAGAACTCACTGTCCCCTTAAACTGGACATCGAAACTCTTACTGCGCTGTGCAAAGCGTTGAAATGCCAGCCGGGAGACTTATTGGTGTACGAAGAGGAGAAAGACCCATCTTGAGGCCGACACCGATATACATAAAAACTTAAATATTGCAAGCCCCGTTTAGAAAAAATACGTTTCCAAGTCAAAATTTGTCGATCTTCTGAAAATAGACTCGCTCTCCAGCCGCGATCGCCTCCCCCGTCAAACGCTAAGATCGACAAGAACACTCTAACTCTACTCCGACTCCGACTCGGACTCGTATAATCATCGTGGACTGGCAAGAAATATCCGGCGGTTGGGTTCTTCTTCCGCGCAACCCCATCGGCATTATCCACTTTTTGGGAGGGGCATTTGTGGCGACAGCGCCTCATTTAACCTATCGTTCTCTATTGGAACGCCTCGTCAACGCTGGGTACGCTGTTATCGCGACTCCCTTTTTAAGTACCTTAGATCGCGGCGCGATCGCGCGAGACGTTCTCAACCGCTTCGAGACGATTTGCGATCGCCTTTACGCCCGCGATCGCCTGGGAAGTCGCTATCTGCCGATCTACGGCATCGGACATAGTTTGGGCTGTCTCGTTCACCTGTTGGTGGGCAGCATCTTTAGCGTCGAACGGGCGGGAAATATTTTTGTTGCCTATAACAACTATCCTCTCAACCGTGCCATTCCCTTCGCCGACCAATTGAACGTTACGGCGACCTTAAACGTCGAGTTTACCCCTTCTCCTATCGAAACCCAAGCCCTAATTGCCAAGGAGTACAAAATTCGCCGCAATTTGTTGATTCAGTTTACCAACGATACCATCGACCAAACCGCCGATCTCAACGGCGTGTTGCAAGGGCGTTTTCCCAACATGACAGCGCTGCTGACGCTGCCGGGAAACCATCTGACCCCCCTCTCGCAGGAGGTACAATGGCAAAGTGGAGAAGTTTTTAGTCCCTTCGACGCGATCGGTCAATGGCTTAAGCAAGAAACGTCGCGAGATATCAATCGACTCAAGCAAGAAATTTTACGTTGGTTGAATCCTGTGGCAATGATTTAGGTTGTGGATTTTGGGACGCAGCGGCAGCAATATTGTGATTTTGGGGCGCAGCGGCAGGGCAATGTTGTGATTTTGGGGCGCAGCGGCAGGGTAATATTGTGATTTTGGGGCACGGCGGCGGTTAATGTTACTGTTTTTAGCTTAATGTGACCTATGCCGTGCCCCTACCTTAATGTGACCTATGACTTTAATGTGACCTATGCCGTGTCCCTACCTCAAATCAATCTAAAGAAACAAGCCCGAAATGACGAAACAGTGTAAAGATGTGTGAAGCTACTCTAATCGTCGAATATGAAAATCGATTGCGTTCGCTTTTATGTGGATGATGCTCAAAAATGGCGCGATTGGTTCGTGCGGACGATGCAATTTTCTGCTGTTGCGGGAGGAAGGGACGGACAGTCTCAAATAGAAGTGGTAAGATGTGGCGCGATCGCGTTTGTTCTTTGTTCTCCCCTCACTGCCCACAGTCCCGTTGCCGAGTTTTTGCGCCATCGTCCGCCGGGAGTGGTGGATGTAACCTTTTTAGTCCCAGATATTGATGGCACGATGCAGCGCGCCATCGCCCATAATGTCAAAATTATACAACCCATTGAGTGCAAAGAGTTTCCCCAAGGACGATTGAGATGGAGCAAAATTGCAGGCGCGACTTCCGTCTGCCACACCCTCATCGAACGTCGGGGAATTACGCCAATTATCCCCGAAAATGGCATCGAAACCGTTAATTTTGAACCCCCGGCAGAAACGGTATTCTCCGAAATCGATCCCGTTGTCTTCAACGTCGCAGTGGAAGAGAGCGAAACCGTTAATTTTGAGCCTCCAACAGAAACGGTATTCTCCGAAATCGATCCCGTTGTCTTCAACGTCGCAGTGGGAGAGATGGAAACCGTTGATTTTGAGCCTCCGACAGAAACGATATTCTCCGAAATCGATCACATTGTCTTCAACGTCGCAGTGGGAGAGTTAGAAAAAACAGTTGAGTGGTACGAAGAAATCCTGGGATTTGAACGCCAACAATCCTTTACCATTAAAACAGAGCGCTCGGGTTTATATTCGCAAGTTCTCGTTCATCCCGAAAGTGGCGTTCAAATGCCGGTGAACGAACCGACTTCTGCTAATTCGCAAATTCAGGAGTTTCTTGATTTCAATGGCGGTTCGGGCGTACAGCATATTGCCCTGAAAACAGACAATATTATTCAGACCATTGCCCAACTTCAAAAAGCCGGATTGCCTTTTTTAGAAGTGCCGCCAAGTTATTACATTCAACAACAAAAGCGATATGGGAATCTCAAGTTATCGCATGGGGAGTGGGAAAAGTTAGCGCGATCGCAAATTCTCATTGAGGGACAAACCTCCCGCGATGGTAACGCGCCGATCCTTTTGCAAATTTTCACCAAGCCCATTTTCGACCAGCCTACATTCTTCTTCGAGTCTATCGAACGACGCGATCGCGCGCGCGGATTCGGCGAAGGCAATTTTCGCGCCTTATTTGAAGCCATTGAAAAAGAACAGGCGAAACGAGGGAAATTGTAGGGTGATAGGCAGTGGGCAGATGGGCAGTAGGCAGTGGGCAGTAGGCAGTAGGGAGATGGGGTGGCGGGGTGACTTAAGAGAAATGAGCGCTATTAGCCTTAGAGAGAGAGCAAATTCAAAACTCTGAACTCTGAACTCTGAACTCAACCCTATGCCAAATCCAAATCCGTTACTGCCCCCAAACTACTCGAAGAAACCAACTTAGCATACTTAGCCAAAACCCCCGTCTTATAGCGAGGTGTAGGCGGTTGCCAACGGGCGCGACGCTGCTGTAATTCTTCCTCAGAAACGTCGAGGCGAAGCGATCGCGCGGCGGCATCAATGGCGATGGTATCCCCCTCCTGCACCAAGGCAATCGTCCCGCCTACAGCCGCTTCCGGGGCAACGTGGCCCACAACCATGCCGTAAGTCCCGCCCGAAAAGCGTCCGTCGGTAATCAATCCCACCGAGTCTCCCAATCCCGCGCCAATTAAAGCAGACGTTGGGGCTAACATTTCTCGCATTCCCGGACCGCCTTTGGGTCCTTCGTAGCGCACGACCAAAATATCGCCTGCTTGAATCTTACCGGCGAGAATGGCATTCAAACAGTCTTCTTCCGACTCAAACACCCGGGCGGGACCGGAAATTTTCGGCTGTTTGACTCCGCTAATTTTAGCCACTGCTCCTTCTGTCGCCAAATTTCCCCGCAAAATCGCTAAATGCCCCGTTGCGTAGAGGGGTTTGTCCCAAGGACGAATGACATCTTGTTCGCCAGATGGTGTTTCCGGTACGTCGGCGAGAATTTCCGCCATTGTTTTCCCCGTAATACTCAGCGCGTCGCCGTGCAATAAGTCGCGCGCTAAAAGCATTTTCATCACTTGGGGAATGCCGCCAGCTTTGTGGAGATCGGTGGCAACGTAGCGTCCCGAGGGTTTGAGATCGCATAGCACCGGGACGCGGGCGCGAATGGTTTCAAAGTCGTCGAGATTTAATTCTACACCAATAGTGCGCGCGATCGCGAGCAGGTGTAAAACCGCATTGGTCGAGCCGCCAATGGCCATGACGACGGAAATGGCGTTCTCAAAGGCTTTGCGCGTCAGCAATTGGCTGGGGAGAATTTGCTGTTTAATGGCTTCGACCAAAACTCGGGCCGATTGTTCGGAACTATCGGCTTTTTCTGCATCTTCTGCTGCCATTGTTGAGGAATAGGGCAAACTCAACCCCATTGCTTCTAAGGCAGAGGACATGGTATTGGCAGTATACATTCCCCCACAAGAACCCGCCCCCGGACAGGCAAAGCGTTCGACATTTTTGAGGGTTTCGTCGTCAATTTTGCCGGCGCTGTGCTGTCCCACCGCTTCAAAAGCACTGACAACGGTTAAGTCTTCGCCTTGGTAATGTCCCGGTTTAATGGTTCCGCCATAGACGAAAATTGCCGGAATATTCAGGCGCGCGATCGCAATTGTCGCTCCTGGCATATTCTTATCGCAACCGCCAATGGCCAAAACCCCGTCCATACTTTGGGCGTTACACACCACTTCAATGGAATCGGCAATGACTTCGCGCGAGACGAGGGAATATTTCATCCCCTCGGTTCCCATTGAAATTCCGTCGGAAACCGTAATTGTACCGAACATTTGGGGCATGGCGTTAGACCCCTTCAAACCTGCTTCTGCTCTCAATGCTAGGTCGTTTAAGCCCACATTGCAGGGCGTAAGCGTGCTATAACCGTTAGCAACGCCGACAATGGGTTTAGTAAAATCATCGTCGCCAAAGCCAACGGCGCGAAGCATCGCCCGGTTGGGCGTTCTTTGAAGTCCTTGGGTAATGACTTGGCTTTTTCGATTGTCTAACATTGGCCGTCTCTCTCTCGATCGAAATTTTGCGGTTTATCAAGGGCGGCGCGATCGCGGCGCGAGCGTGTCAACTCTATCCTCATCTAGCTTGCGCTCTTGGGGGACCTCCAAGGCCATTGACGATACTTTTTTTAACACAATTGCGGCTGAGCGGCGCTTCTTTCGCCTGCTCAACGCGAAGGCAACCTCTCTCGATCCTGTAGCGGACAAAAAATAAGAGAACTTCTGCCTTCTTTTAACAATTTAAGGGAACTCTAAGAATTAGCGCGAGTCAGGAGTAATGCACAAAAAAGTTAAACTGTCAATAATAATAACGATAGGGAATAAGAGGATCGCGATCGCGTCATTAAAACAGCTTGGGCTTTAAACTAGGAACAGAGAGAAATACAATCGATCGAGTATTGCAATCTACTATCGCCAAATGCAACCTCACAAAGCGAACGTTAACCGGAATAACAGCGCTTGAATCGGAATATTAGCGTATTGGAAGAAAATGAAAGGAACGAGCAAAGGACTAATGATAATGAATGGCGCAGAACTCCTCGAACGGTATGCGGCGGGAGAGCGAGACTTCCGGACAGTTGACCTGCAAGGTGCATTTCTGGGTGGGGCGGATTTGAGCGGGGCAAATTTGCGGGAAGCTGATTTGCGCGGTGTCAATTTAATTGGGGCTTCTCTGACGAGAACAAATTTTCGCGAGGCGGATTTAAGCGAAGCAAGTCTCCAAGCTGATTTGACCGAAGCCAACCTCATTAGCGCTCACCTGACAGGGGCAAATTTGACCGGCGCGAAACTTCAAGACACCAGTTTGCGGGCAGCCAATCTCAGCGGTGCCATTTTGCGATCGGCCAATCTCAGTCATGCCATGCTCAATGAAGCGGACCTGCGCGATGCGGACTTCACGCGAGCGAAGATGACGGGATGCAATTTAGGACGCACGAAATTGATGAACACAATTCTCGTAGAAGCTGACTTACAAGGGGCGAATTTAACAAGTGCCATTCTGATGAATGCCGACTTGCAAGGGGCTAACTTGAGCAGTGCCATTCTTCACGGAGCAAATGCAACGGGAGCGAATGCAGAAAAGGCGGATTTTAGTCGCGCAAATTTGAGCGGTTCTAATTTGACGAATATTATTTTGAAAAAAGCGAATTTGAGAGCGGCAAGTATTACGTGGACGACTTTGCGCGGCGCGGATATGACTGAGGCGAATTTATACCGTGCTAAACTCTGTTGGTCTAACTTAACGGGAGCTATATTAGTCGATGCGGTTTTGATTGATGCTAATCTTAATGAAATTAATTTAAAAAATGCCGATTTGACGGGAGCAATTATGCCCAATGCGGGTAGCTATAGCGAGCATTAAGGTTGGTCATTGGTCATTGGTCGTTGGTCATTGGTTCGTAAGCACTCAGCTATCAGCCGTCAGCCATCAGCTTTGGTAAGCATTCAGCCATCAGCCGTCAGCCATCAGCTTAAAATAAATTTAGAACGGGAGAATTGAAGATTGAGAAACTTTAGAGAGATTAAGCGAATGCTTACTTCTTTTATTCACTCATCTGAAAGCTAAAAGCTGACGGCTGAATGCTTACATTGGTTCTAAAACCCAAAACCTAAAACCTAATATCAAGGCTTTTAGCATTTCAACATGGGTAATTTATTTCAGCTATGTCTGGGGGGGCGACAAGCGCCCCGAAACTCAGACAAGGGAGACAAATTGACCAAATAGTGGTAAAAAAAGATAGGTCAGCTATTGTCAACAAGACCTATCTTATCAAAAATGATGAATCCA
>JAXHVQ010000207.1:0-7418 GCA_034189065.1 Cyanobacteriota bacterium | reverse complement strand
TTTTCTTCGCTGTCGCTCAGACGGATTTTTAGTTGTGCTGGCATAAAACAACTCCCTTTTCTAACTAATTTATTATTATACACTTATTTATGCCCACCTACTTACCAATTAGTAATTAATAATTATACCATTAAGATCGACGTTTTCCAAAGAAATGGGTCGCGTAGGGACACGGTATTTGTTCAATTCGTAGGGGAGTTAATCGTCCTATTTGGGTAGTAAAGCCTCTAAACTCGTCAGCAACGTTGGAATTTCAACTGAAACTACATTCCATAGGATATCCAGGTCGATATTTTTATAATCATGCACCAGACGATCGCGCAAACCGGCTAATTCTCTCCACGGCAAACCGGAATGCCTCTCCCGAAATTCATTTGATAATCTTTTGGCTGCTTCTCCCATAATGGAAATCGAATACATCACCGCCGCAATTGTTTTTCGGTCTCCTGTAAACTCGGCCTTTGTCATTCCCGCTACAAAAGAAACGGTACTTCGACCATAATAATCAATATCGAGGAGAGCTTCTAAATCTCTATTGGTCGCCATAGATTGCCTTCGCCGACGAAAGAATATTTTTTTTGCGGAGCCAGTTGTGACTCTGCTCGATACTCACTTTGGATACCAGATCGACTTCTCGACCTAGCAATTGTGCCAATTCTTCTTCAGCTTGAATTAGCTTGCTGAAACTCCAAGTAATATTTGGTTTGAGGACATATAAAAAGTCGATATCGCTATCAATCCGAAAATTATCGCCTAAGATCGAGCCAAATACTGACAACTCCGAAATTTGCCAGCGCTGACAAAATGTTATAATCTTCCCCATTGGCAGTGCGATCGCTAAGGGTATCGATAATTCAGCTTGTACTTCCATCCTTTTAAGTCCTCTGGCACAAGATGTTTGCTAGATAATGCTATATATAGCATTTCTGAACGGGATGTAAACCGTTTCAACGTAGGGACGTTCAATTTGTAGTCCCTACTCGCGGTGGATTTGAATTCTGGGCTATTTATTGTTTACGTTTCATTTGAAAACGCTATAGATGCTATTTCGACAAATTCTTCACGTGCTTCATTATTAACATGATAGTATCGCCCAGTTGAGGGAGTTGCGAATCGTTTTCAAATTTGGCATCGAATCGGCGATCGCGTAACTCTTGCAACGAACAACAGTGCGACTATTCTCAATACCCATAACTCGATGGGTTGCCCTCAATTCTCTTCGCCGAAAATGGCATTAATTTCCCCATCGCACCTAAAACCGATAATTCACGCTAAAATAAAGTCCATCATCTGTTAAATCGTCCCCCCGGTCATCCAAATCCACAATCGGGTAACCATAATCGAAGCGAATTAATAAATCCTCTACCGGCGACCACAAAACCCCCGCCCCAATGCCCGCAATAAACCGTTGGCGTGCTAAAGTATTGGGATTACCCCCCTCATTCCAAACCCAACCCAAGTCAAAAAACGGCGCAACCTGCACCCCCGGCGCGCCCGACCCATTCCTCGCCAACGCCCACCGATGTTCCAAACTCAAGCGCGCGCCATTGTCCCCAGAACGCACGTTTGAACGATAGCCCCGTACCGAACGACCGCCGCCAATGGTAAACTGTTCTGAGGGTAATAAACTATCCGAACTCAACTGTACGTCAAACTGCGCGCTCGAAAAATGGTCGGGATGCCATTGCTGAACCCGTTGCACCTGTCCCAACCAACTGAAAAAGCGACTATCGGGAATGGGACTTTCGTTGGTCGTTGCCCCCAAAATATCCGCGCCGATGTTAAACTGCGATCGCAACGCCCACGCCCCAGAAAAGTCGCGGCTGACATAATCTTGTCCCAACCGGAAAACGCTAACCGTACTCGTCCCATCGGCTTCCGCACCAATGCCAAAGGGAGTCGGTTGGTCGAAAACAAAGGTTTGACCATCTTTATAACTGAATCCCACAGAAAGGGCAAATTCCTCGCGGGGGGTGCGAACGAGAGGTTGGCGAAAGCTCACTTCGTACAACTCCGACTGCCCGGTAATGTTAAAATCCTCAAAAGGGTCTTGGGTAATTTTGTTGCGATCGAGAACCACATTGAAATTAATCGTCCCCTCCATCGCATTCACCGGAAACCCATAACCAAAAGTGCCAATGCGAGAACCGCCCGTCGTCGAACGGGAGTAACCGATGCGCAAAACATCGCCCCAACCCGTCAAACTGCGCGCCGCAATATCCGCCCCATACCGGATACTGCCCACGCTAGGCGGCGAATAATTATCTACAAACAAGTTACCCGTCACAACATTTTCTTCCTCCACCTCAACAACCAACTCCGTTTGTCCCGGTTCGTTGAGGGGACGCAAATAAGCATTGACCTGCTTAAATAAAGGATTAGCGCGCAATAAACGCAATTGGTCTTCTAAGTCTTGGGTTTGGAGAGGTCGATCTTCATCCAGACCGACTTTGAGACGAGAAAGAACATAATTGGGTTGAGTGCGTCGCAGTCCTTCAATTTCAATATTGCTCAATTGACCTTCAAAAACCTGAATTTGAATCGTACCATCGCCCAAATCTTGGTTAGGAAGAACCGCTACTGAATTGAGATAACCCGCTTCCAGGTACAATTGATTGATTTGATTTACCAATTGTTGCAACTGTCCCAGCGTCACCGTTTGCCCTTCGAGGGGTTCGGTGAGGGGAGTAAAGTCAGTCTCCTCAAACACCGTCGCGCCCGAAATTTCAATCGCTTCCACTTGAATGGGAGTCGTATCCTCGCTGAAGTCCGGCGGTGTGGGACTCGGTTGCGGTTGGAGGGGAGGGACATCTGGTTCTAGGGGTTCGGGGAGTTCCGAGGGGGGAATAAGTCTATCTTGGTTGGGGTTGGGAACGGGACGCTGGGCGAAAATAGGTGCGTTGAATGACGTTAGGGTCGTAGATGCAGTCAGCAGCAGGGCAAGTTTTTTGTTCATGGAAATTGAAAGAAAAGAATCGGAATGTTTTGGGTAAAGCCTCTATCTGTAGGGTGCGTTAGCGCAGCGTAACGCACCTGAGACTGGACGCTTGTCTGATGGAACGGGACTTATGCCGCGTCCCCACGCGCTGCCCACCTGCCCACCTGTCCACCTACCTCTCTTACTGCGGCCAACGCTGTTGAATATACAACTCCACCGCCTCGGATTCAAGTTGGCGCGCATTGCCGTCCTCATACAAATAGAACACTTCCCCCGTTTCCTCTTGGACGAACGCCGGTTGGGGTGACGGTTGCACCTCCACCAACACCGTCGCGCCTTGGTTGGAATTGACGAAGCGTACTTGTACCAAATCGTCATAACCCTCCCCAATTGCTTCGTTCAACGCCTGTTTGAGGGAGTCCTCAGCGAGTCGTTGGTTGCCCGGTAAACTCGCCAAATTGCCGCATTCGGCAAATCCCCTCAAGGAGGTCGAAAGGGTTCCCCCACCGGCATTCATCAGTCCGGCAATCGCCGAAAGCTGAGTGCGGAGGGGGGCAAAATTTGCCGGATTTGCCGCCGCAATGCAAGCCAAACTGGTCTCAGATAGGGCTGCGGGAGGCGTTTGCGGTGCGGGAGACGTATTGGTTTCTGGGGGGGCAGTGAGGACAACCGTTTGGGGCTGGGAACCGGTGGTAATTACAACGGTCGGCGTTGGGTCTGGTGTCGGGTCTGGCGTTGGGTTCGGTGTTGGGTTCGGTGTCGGGTCTACGGGTATAGCCGTATTCTCTAAATCGAATGTCACCGCTTGCGTGCCTATCGCCTCTGCCGTCACCTGATAGCTACCTACAGTCGCATTAGCAGTGAAAGGGTTCGCCGCATTCCCTGCAGCATCGGTGAGAACCATCGTCCCGTTGCCCAAAACCCCCGACGCACCGCTCGCTGGCACGCGAAACGTCACTTCCAAGTCCGCAAACGCAATCGGTCGATTCGCAAACGTATCGACCAGTTGAACGCTCAACGGCGTGGCAAAAGCCGTCTCCACTTGAGTGCTTTGGGGCGTACCGGAGGGAAGCAGTGCGAACTCCATCTCCACTGCGCCGATATCGACAGTCGTATTCAAAGTGCGATTTGCCCCCCGTTGGTCGGTGGTTACGCCCATTGGAATTTCGTTATTATCCCCCGCGTCGAGGGCGGGACTGCCGGGAATGAGGGCATGGGTTTGCGTCGCACCGCCATTGTCGGCGAGGGGGTTGAGGACTTCACTGATGTCGGTGATGCCCGCACTGGCGAAGGTAAGGTCGCTTCCGGTGCCGATGGTTCCGTTTGCGCCGAGGATATCGCCAATCAGGTTGTTGGCATCGCCGTTGATATCTCCGCCTCCGACTGTCAAGACATCGGGGTAGACATTGCCCATCGCACTATTGTCGAAGTTCCCTGCAATGATGCTGTTGCGGACTTCAAATGTCCCATCGTCACTGGTCCCGATGCCGCCACCGTCGCCGGTTCCATCGCCATCGGAGTCTGCCGTGTTGCCGGTGATGGTGCTGCTATTAATCGCACCACCCAGTGCGCCGTAGATGCCGCCGCCGCTACTTCCTGCCTGATTACCACTGACAGTACTGTTGGTCAGCACCACCGCATCCTTGCTGAATATCCCACCGCCCTCGCTATCGCTACCTATAGCAGAATTACCAGAAATCGTACTGTCCGTTACTGTCACCGCGACAGAGGCATAAATCCCGCCGCCATCACTATCGCGCTCCATAGCAGAATTGCTAGAAATCGTACTGTCCGTCACTGCCACAGAGCCATTGCTGAAAATGCCACCGCCCCCGCTAAAGTCGCCCGTAGTAGAATTACCAGAAATCGTACTATCCGTCACTGTCACCGCGACAGAGGCATAAATCCCGCCACCCTCGCCAGCAAGTCCCATAGTGGAATTGCCAAGGATCGTGCTGTTCGTCACTGCCACAGAGCCATAGCTAAAAATCCCGCCGCCCTCGCTATTCTCGCCCGCAGTAGAATTGCTAAGGATCGTGCTGCCCGTCACTATCACCGAGCTATCGCTGAAAATGCCGCCGCCATCGCTCAAGTCGCCCGTAGTAGAATTACCAGAAATCGTACTGTCCGTCACTGTCACCGCGACAGAGGCATAAATCCCGCCACCATCACTATCACGACCTATAGCAGAATTGTCAAAAATTGTACTGTTAGTCAGCGCTACCTCATCAAGGCTAAAAATGCCGCCGCCGTCACCTTCTGCCTGATTGCCGCTAACAGTGCTATTGGTCAGCGTCAGCGTCCCGATACCCAGGTGATTGATGCCGCCGCCACTGCCACTTACCCTCCCATTGCGCACGGTCAACGCATCAAAGGTGATATCATTATCTCCTGTAATATCAAAGATACGGAAATCGGGCGTTCCCATTGTCATACTGCGCTCGATGATGACATTACTCGTACCATTGGCATCGCCGTCGATGACCAAGCCATTCATACTGACATCGATATCCAACTGGGCTGAGGTCAGCGTCACCTGGGTTACCCCTGAGTCAAAGCGAATTTCGTCAAACGGGTCGGTTGTAGCAGCATTGGCATCCAGAATCGCCTGTCGCAGAGAACCGGTTCCCATATCATCCCCATTGGTCACCGTGAAGGTTTGGAGGGAATGTCCGTAGTTGGCTAAAACATCCGCCTCCAACGGCACATTCGCCTCAATATCTCCAATCTTGCGCTCTAAAATCCAATCTCCACCTAATCCTGTAAGATTGGTAGACCCAGCAACATCAGCCCCTGTATAACTGGCAATGGTATCGAGCAACGCTTCCCCGCTACTGCCCAAGGCGACGAAACAAGCATACAGCAGGATATCGGCTCCCACACTCAACCCTTGATTCCAAGTTGCGATTTGGCTTTGGTATTGACCGATACTATCGCTATCGATAAAGGCATTTCCCAACCAAAAGTTCCCTTCACTCCCTTCTGAAATAATATGCAATTGGTCCACTAAACTCAGTCCCGGCGTAGCGAGGGTTTCGGTAATCTTCTCAATGCCGTTTTCCGTCGGCACCACAACAGTGGTGGTGGTTCCCGGTTGGCCGCCGTAGAGGAAGCTTTCGTAGTCGGGGACGGTGGCATCGAGGAAAATATAGGCGTTGGGGTCGGTTAATTTGCGCGCAAATCTCGTGACAGTGGGCGCGCTGTATTGCCCGTCGTGGGTGCGTATAAGGGTTTCGGGGGTGCCGATGGGGTTAACGTCGCCTGCTGCGGCGAGATGGACTTGGTTGCCCGTTACCGAACCGGCAAGGGTGATGTTTCCGGCGGCATCGAGGCTAAGGTTGGAACCGGTCAGTCTCAGTTCGCCGTTGCTGCCAATGCTGACTCCTGTGGCATCTTGGAGGTTGGGGTCGGTTAGCAGGCGCGCGATGTCTGTTCCCGCAATGCCGCTGTCGAGGGTGGAGGGGGCAATTTCTAAGCCCAATACCATCCCTTCTTGATTAATTCTGACAGCTTTACTGTCGGGGACGGCGGCGATGGTAATATTGCCGTTGGGGGCTGTTAGGGTTCCGGTATTGATGACGCTGCTGCCGATGAGGGCGAGGTTTCCTTGGCTGACTTCCAGTTGGGCGGCGTTGACGATGCTGCCGTTGTTGTTGCCTGCAAAGATAAATTGGTTGGGCGCGCTGAGGAGGGTTTGAGTGTTGTTGTTGCCGGTGGCGCTGAAGGTTCCGTTTTCAAAGCCAATGGCATCGGCGGTGGTGGCGGTGAAGCTGCCGGGAAGGTTGAGAGTTGCGCCTTGGGTGAAGACGATGCCTGCTGGGTTCATTAATAACAGGTTGCTGTTGCCGCCGGTGACTTGCAGCAGTCCTTGGATAATGGAGGGGTTGCCGCCGGTGACGCGCCCGAGAATGTTTTGGATGTTGGGGTTGGAGAGGAAGTTGGCGATTTCGGTGGGGGAGAGTCCCAGTTCGCTAAAGGAGTGGAAAAGGTTTGTTCCCGCTTGGGTTCCGCCGGTGATGGTGTAGGTGTTGCCGTTGTGTTGAATGACGGTTCCGGTGCCGTCGGGTGTGGGCGCGATGCTTTGGGCGAGGGTTGGGGGGAGGAAGGTTGCGAGTCCCAACAGGGGGAGGAGGGCAATACCGGTCTTGTTGCGGAGAACCATGACGCTTGGCTTGGGGGATTTTTGGCGATCGCATAAAAATTGCTCTCACTTTATCATGGGAGTAGGGAAAAAGCGCAGTTCTTCTTAAAAATACAGCGCTTTCACTGATAAGGAAATTTGGATTTGATGAATGTCTTGTTTTCCAAGTCAGCAATGGTGCGTTACGCTGCGCTAACGGCACCCTACACATCGAAAACTTGGATTTGATGAATGTCTTGTTTTCCAAGTCAGCAATGGTGCGTTACGCTGCGCTAACGGCACCCTACACATCGAAAACTTGGATTTGATGAATGTCTTGTTTTCCAAGTCAGCAATGGT
>JAXHVQ010000206.1:0-7446 GCA_034189065.1 Cyanobacteriota bacterium | reverse complement strand
TGGGGAGATGGGGAGATGGGGAGATGGGGAGATGGGGAGATGGGGAGATGGGGAGATGGGGAGATGGGGAGATGGGGAGATGGGGAGACGGGGAATAACTAATTTAGATGCGTCTTAGCTTATAATTCTCCCCTCCTGCAATTCTTCTATTCTGAATTCTCCCATTCTCAATTCTCCCATTCTGAATTCTCCCCTTCTAAATTCAAAATTTCCACCGGTTCGATCGCGTCGGCGGGTTCGTAGCCAAAGATGCGAGAATAAAAGTAAAATTCGGCATCGAGGGCGCGTTTGATGTTTTCGGCGCGACGAAACCCGTGTTGTTCCCCTTCAAAAGGAAGATAGGCGACGGGAATTCCCTTGGTTTTAAGGATTTCCACCATCGTTTCGGCTTGGTTGGGGGGAACCACTTGGTCTTCGAGTCCTTGGAAGAAGATGACGGGACACGAAAGGCGATCGCAAAATTGAATGGGCGATCGCGCGTCATATATTTCCTTTTCTTCAGGATACTTGCCAATCAACCCATCGAGGTAACGCGCCTCGAATTTGTGGGTATCCCTGGCTAAGGCTTCGAGATCGCTTACCCCATAATAACTGGCACCTGCCTTAAATAGATCGCGGAAGATTAAAGCGGCTAAGGTGGTGTACCCTCCCGCACTTCCTCCCGCGATCGCGAGACAGTCGCCATCGACTCGTCCCTGTTGCGCCAAGTATTTCGCCGCATTCGCACAGTCGTTGACATCGACAATTCCCCACTGCCGATTCAACCGCTGGCGATACTCTCTCCCATACCCCGTACTGCCGCCGTAGTTGACATCGACAACGGCAAACCCCCGACTGGTCCAATATTGGTTGCGCAGGTTGAGAGTGGCTGAGGCTGAGGCTGTGGGTCCGCCGTGACTGCGGACGAGAAGGGGCGGCAATTCTCCTTCGGGGGCGGTATAATCTTTGTTTTGGGGCGGATAAAACCAGGCATAGGCAGTTTGGTTGTTATCGGTGGGAAAGGCAATAGCTTCGGGAACGGAAAGATACTCCGAGTCGATGTCTAATTTACTCGATCGCTTGATAATTTCTAGTTTCCCCGTCTCTAAATCCAGGCGGACCAGTTGCGAAGATTCGGTAGGCGAACTGGCGATGAAAATGAGGAAATTTCCTTGAATTTTGAGGGAAGAAATGCTGGTATAGGCTGTTTCAATGGACGTTAATTCTTGGGTTTCTAGGTTGAGACGGGCGAGATGTCCGCTGCCGTTTTGGGAGTAGGTACAAATAATTTCTGTTGCCGATTTGAAGCGATAGGGTTGTACGCCAAATACCCAATGGGCGTAACCAAATTCGGCTTCTTGGGGACAAACCGCTTCGATTTGTTTGCCGCCCAACCAGCGGTAGAAATTCCACCAATTGTTGCGATCGCTTATAAAGTATAATACGCCTTCGGGGGACCACAAGGGCGCGCAAATGGACTCTCGTTCTTGACGGCCCGCGATCGCGTTTTTCTCGCCCAAACTTCCATCCTCATTTACCGTTGCCACCCACAATTGCGTTGCATCCCACGGCATATCGGGATGATTCCAATCGAACCACGCCAGTTGCGTTCCGTCGGGACTCAAACGGGGGGAAGAATAGAAGTCGCTACCTGAAACTAAGACTTGGACTTCTCCCGAGTTTAGGTCAACGTCGACGAGGGTATTGACGGGTTCTTTTCCCGACTCGCCGTGGTCTTCGCAGACGCAAATTAAACGGTTGCGCTGCTTATCTAAGATAATATCGGCGTAACGGCGATCGCTTTTTGGGGTTAGGGGAATGGGGTCGGAATCGAGGGGTTGTTTATAAAGGCGTTGGTCGGCAAAGTTGGCGAAATAAAGGATACCTTCTGCCAGCAAAAACGAACCGCCGCCATATTCGTGGACGCGCGTTCTCACATTAAAGGGAGGCGGCGTAATATCGCTTTCTTTCCCGTCGGGAGTTCGTTTTACAATGACATTTCTTCCCCCTTCTTGGGGTCGTCCCTCGACCCAATATATATTTTCTCCTTCAACGGTTGCGCCTCCTAACCCAATGGTTCCAGAAACGATTAGGTCTGAGTTGATGGGCGATTTCCACGCTCCGAAAGGTTTGATGGTTTTGGGGGTCATTGGCATTGGGAAACGGTTAGAGAATTGAGGGTTTAGGGGGTTGCTTTAAAAGCGGGTTGGGCGATATAATTTAAATTATATTCTTCATAATGGAAATCTGTGCTTTCATCAATAGTCGCGACTATTCCCATTATTTAAATATAGTATCAGAAAGGCTGGGAAAAAGCGAGCGACTTGTTACATTAATTTTCAAACCTAACTCGCGAAGCAAATTTATTCCTTTTCCCCTCAAGCACAAGAAGTGCAATTCTCATTCTTCACAGTCTTTAATACCGGAAGTTTTCGATCGCTTTTATCGATTCTCTGGCTTCTTCACTAACTGTACCCCATCCTTGTAAAATTTCACAATCCGTAACAGATAGCTTTTTTAACACTGGTAACGCGCGAATATCTCCTAGTTTTCCGAGAGCAAATGCAGACCAAAAGCGAACTTCAACTGAGCTATCCCCAAGAGAAGCAATTAAAGGTTCAACCGCTCGTTCATCTCCTATATCTGACAAAGATTCTGCTGCTTGTCCCCTGACTTTGGGGCGTTCTTTGATCTCAAGTAAAACTTCAATCAAAGGCTTAACTGCTTTTTGATGATTAAGCATCCCAAGTGCATGGGCTGACACAGTACGAACTTGTATATCTTCGTCTTTAGTTAAAGACTCCAAAAGATAGGGTAAAGATTGCGAATCCCCTAACGTTCCTAATGCTAAGGCAGCTTCAGCGCGTAAGAGTGGGTCTCGAGCTTTAAGCGCCACTAAAAGGGCAGGTATCGCAGTTTCATCGCCACATCGAGCGACTGCCCAGCAAATTGTTCTAAGTCTTTCTGGATTCGCTTTTTGTTCTTTTAAAATCGTCAGCCAAGATTCATAGGAATCCGCCCCGGTTTCAAACACTAAATTAACATCGGACAGAGCTTTCGAGCGGTATTCTGGAATCACTTGTTTAATGATTGCATCAATTTTTTCTTGAAAACCGTTTTTCATGATTTTCTATTGATTTTTTGAATGTTTGCCACAAGCGATTAAAGCGATCGCCCCTAAAATGTCATTGGCGCGATCGGTTCGATATCGGGGTCAAACCCGCCAATTTGAGTTGTCCTCAACACCCACACCGAAGCCCCATAGTCGAGGAAAACTTTGACAATTGTATCGCTCGCTTTGCGGGGAAACATGGTGCGCCAACTGCTTAACCCCGTCGCCAGATTTTGCAGGGGTTTATCCTCTAAGGTACTGCCCAAATTATACTCGTTATTGACCCAATCGGGACGCGGTACGCCGAAGGGTTGGAGTTTGCGTTTCAAGGCTTTATCTAAGCGCAATAACTCCTCGAAACATTGGGCTTGTTCGGGGTGTCGCGCTTCCCAATTCTCCAACCATTGAGAATTAGCCCGTACCCGACGTTCGAGTTGTTGAATGCTGGCAAACAGGGCGCGGTTCGAGTCTTGAGCGCAATTATTGGCCGGTCCGACGTAGGTTCCTCCCGTTCCGTCGCCAATGCGATAGCGCGCGGTCATGGCGTTGAGTTGTACCATCATTGCATCGAGAGGCGATCGCGTCGCCCCATCAAAGTCATAATACCCGGTAAAGGCTTTCAACTTAATTAAAATATCGGCAACGGGCCGCGTTCCCGCCCATCCAAACTGGCGATCGCCCATATACCTCGACCAATGCAACAATCCGGCAACTAATCCATCGGTGTTGTGGCTGTAAACTTGAGAGTAGCACAGATCGAAACGCAGTTCGCCAGTGAGAGGTTCGCGCACCACTCGCGCCAGTCCGTAGGCGAAATGTCCGAAGAAAATTGGAGTCGCAGCAGCGGGTTCTTTTTTATTCCCGCCAATACCGCCGTAAACGTGGAGGACGAGGGCGCGATCGCCTTCTTGCCAACTCGCAACCGCTTCTTGGGGCGATCGCGATTTCGGTTCGAGTAATACCGATTGAATGCGCCCCTTTTGTGCTTTAATATCGTCCCACGCTTCTCGACGCACATATTGGTAGGCGGCTTTTTTGCCGAAAACCACGCGCTCGGGTTCCAGTTGAAACAAAGCACGCGGCGCGATCGCGCGAACCCCAAAACTCCCTTCCCCATCCCGCGCCCCATAAATATACCATCCCCGTTGGTTAAGGGGCGATCGTTCGATATCTTGGGAAGTCGAAGGAAAACAACCATTGCGATCGGCGACAACGGGGGGCATTCCCACCGCCTCTTCAACGCCGTCAAACTGCCGAGTTTCGCGATTGTAGTGTCGTACAATAAAGCGATCGCTTCCCTCAATGGGCCGCACAAATTGCACGAGTCCGTAAAACCGTTGGGCAATTTGCATCGGTGGGTTGCGCAGATAAACCGTCGGACGCTGCCCCTCTTTTTCAACAACAGACGGTTCTGGCAACGCTACAATAACATCGTCGTGAGGTCGCGAACCCGCCAAAGATTCCAGAGGATCCACCTGTCGCCATCCGTCGAGGCGATCGGGATGGACCAACCCTTCGTAAGTATTGGTATACTCGGCTTCGGCGCTGAAATGAACGTCCTTTGTCACCGCTTGCACCCATCGCTGAATGGTTCGATCGTTATTCCAGCGTAAATTAACCGTTTTGCCCCTAAGACGGGGAAGATCGCTAGCATAAACCTCAAACAACGCCCCCTTGACCTGCTTCCGTTGGGCGCGATCGGGTAAAATCAAACATCCCATCCAAGGTGCGATCGGCCAATACCCGGCGGGTAGTGACTGTTGGACGGGGTAGGTTTCCGGGCGATTAAAGGCCGCTTCGCGGTACATTGCGTAGTGACTCTCAACCCGCTTCCGCTGCGGTTTTGCGCGCACCCGTTCGCCGCGCAAGATGCGATCGATATAACCAACAGTTTGTTCCAAATAACTGCGACCGTCGGGCAAATATTGGTTAGGATCCATCAATCCGCCGGGAACTTGATGTCCCACCGATCCCAAGGAAATAATCTCGACTTTACCCCGCCGTTTAGCCCGATTCCAGAATGAAAGGGGAAAAACTTTCCAGCGTCCGGGGAAGAAGATCGAACCGAGTTTTTCGACGCTATCTTTGTCGCCGACGAAATGGTAGAAATGTTCGAGAATGAGAAGATTGCAATTACCGCTAATGACTCCGCCCAGGGAGATAACTTCGATAGGCGCGCCGATCGCACGTTTGAGAAAAGGGGCCGATGCCGCCGACATTTGTCCGCCGCCGCTGTACCCAATTAGGGTAATGGGAGTGCCACTTTCGAGGGGGTAGCCATTGTTGACGAGACCATTGTAGATGACTCGAGCGATACCTCGATTGTAGAGCGGCCCGTAACGGCGATCGGCAGAAACGGCGACGGTGAGTACGTTGCGGATATTGACGAGGAGGCCCAAGAAACTGACGGGGTTGCGCGATCGCGTTTTGTCCGCCCACCGCCAGAGGAAGGCGAGGGGACGGTCTTCGTCGAGGGGGTTGTTGAGGACGGAGTAGGGCATGATACCGCGAATGAGGGCCATATCGTCGGGGAGGGCGTTGACGAGGGCTTCGAGAAAGTCTTCGACATCGGGAAGATATTCAAAGGTGGATTTACTGATGCCATCGAGATAGATGAGGTAGCGCGAAAGGGGTTTGGAGTCGTCTGCGGGTTTGGCGAGTTCTCCGGCGTTGAGGGTGGTATCCACTTCATCTTGGTACCATCCCGCCCACCAACCCAGGGTTTCGAGGGGGGCGAGGAGTCCGGCAACAATGAGGGCCACGAGGCCGATCCAAAAGAGGTTGAAGAGGAGTTGGAGAGTTGTGGGGAGTTGGTTGTGCCAGCCGAAAATCCAGTCGCGCAGGGGATCGAGGAGAATGACAACCATAAAGGTGAGGAGGGCCATGCCTAACAATCCCAGGAGAGTGGCCCGTAGGGGTTGGGTTGCCCTGCTATTTTTTCGGGCGGCTGGGGGATCCCTATCCCAAGGGGAAAGGTCGGTTTGTTGCGGCGTTGGCGCGGAGGAGGCGGTGTTAGAGAGACGGTTGACTGGGAGGGTTTGGGCGCGCGCGACGGTACTGGCAGAGGGGGAAACCGAGGGCATTGCGCGGGCGGCGAAGTTGAGGACTTGGGAGACGCTGGCGAGTTTGACTCCGGCGGCTTGGTTGGCTAGCCATTTTCCCAAGTTGGCAATGGGTTGTCCGACGGTTTGTTGGAGGAGTTGGAGAACTAGCCAGCCCAAGGCGACGTAACTGAAGGCTTTGCCCGCACTCAGCCCCGTGACGGCACCGAAGCCTAAGACGAGGGCGAATAGATGACATAGGGAGAGGAGAGAGAGGATGGGAACGCCGAAGTAGGGGAGTGCGCCGAGAAAGTTGAAGAGGAGGGGGCCGTAACTGGCCGCGATCGCGATCGCTAGCGTCGGAAAGGAAACGTTAACTGCCCCCGGAAGAAGGGTTACCAGCCACGTACTGACAACCAGGAAGAAATAGCCGACGGCAAAGATAATAGCGTTGACGAGCAAACTGAAGGCGAAGCGTAGGGGTCGAACGCGATTGAGGAAGAGAACGATACCTTGGGCGACTGCGCTGGCGAGTCCGGCTGCGAGAACCATCGCGATCGCAATAATTGCCCCTCGAGGCGATTGAGTGAGTTGTTGAAAGGCAACGCTATCGAGGGCAAAGATGAGTCTCAGGATTTCCCAGAAGCGATCGAGTGCGGTCATAAGAGGTTCGGCATTGGCGATCGTAAACGTCAATTCTCTCAGAGGCAAGAGGAAAGAGGCAAGCGATTTTCTTGCCTTAATTTGCTATACTCCGAAAAAGTGCTGTAGAATCCTTTCTGGACAAGGTGTTGAGAAAATAACCTCGATTTTTAACCCAATTAAGAAGCGATGAAACTCGATAAAATGGAGTATTCCCAAAATGAGGGCTTACCTAACAGTTGGCGCTTGGAAGGATGCCAGCTAGGGGATATTAACTTGATTGTTGGTAAAAATGCCTCTGGAAAAACGAAAATTCTTAGAGTGATTGATACAGTGGCAGATTTACTATCTGGAGATGCCGATTTGAAGGGAAATCGCGCTTCTAGACAATGGACACTTAACTTCATCGCTTCTGATGGTAGAACCGAAAATTACTTTTTAAAAGTTCAAAATGAACGAGTTGTTCGAGAAAAACTTGATATTGGCTCTAAAACCTACTTAAATCGTCAAGAATCGGGAGAAGGAATAATTTGGGCAGCACAATTAAACCAATATATAGGGCTTGCTGAAAAAAGCCTAAAGCCAGACAGCAAGGGGAAACTAACCACAAGAGAGTCCCGAAAAAATTGATGGGAAAGGACGAATTATCGTTAAAATGAGTCAAAACCCCTT
>JAXHVQ010000205.1:0-7562 GCA_034189065.1 Cyanobacteriota bacterium | reverse complement strand
TTTGTCATTTGTCATTTGTCATTTGTCATTTGTCATTTGTCATTTGTCATTTGTCATTTGTCATTTGTCATTTGTCATTTGTCATTTGTCATTTGTCATATATAGCATTTCCGCTCCGAGACGTAAACGGAGATGAGAAATCGTCTACTTTTAATAATTTCTCGCTCCTCTCTCAAATTCTGGATTCTGAATTCTGACTCCTGAATTCTGTACGAAATGAGAGTTTTACATCTCAAACGGAAATGCTATAGCGTTGACCAATGAAATGTAAACAGTAGAAGAATCTTACAGACTTTCAACAACTCCTCAAAGCCTTTTCTATTCTGAATTCTTCCATTCTGAATTCTTCCATTCTTCTATTCCATAACTCTCACTGTATAACTTCCGCGATCGTTTGCGTCGTAGCCGTTAATAAAAATACGGTACGTTCCGTCGCGGGGAAGGGCAATTTCTAAGTAGGAGTTGGTATTTTCGGCATCGATATCGTCATTTTGACCGACAATTGTGTCTTCGTCGTCGAATACAGCGAGGAAGGTGTCAAAGTCGCTACTTTCAACGGCGATCGCGATTTCTTGCCCGGAGCGACCTTCAAAGCTATAAACGTCGTATAAACTGCCGTCCTGTTCGTATACCGAGTCTCCGTCGGCTAAGATTCCTTCTTCCTGTAAAATTGTTTGCTCGGTGGTTTGCGGCAGTAGATCGACGGGGAGCGGTTCGGGGATGGGAACGGTTTCTATATCGGTTGCTGGAGATGGGGTTTCTTCGGTTCCTTCCTCTGAGGCATCGGGCGCGGTTTCGGGGAGTTGAAGCATTGGGTCTTCTGTGCTAGAAGGCTCAACAGTAGGCTCTTCTGGCGATTCTTCGGGCGTGTTTTCGCGAAGTTGAGAGATTGGGTTTTCTGGATTGGATTGGGTTACAGTTGGCTCTTGATTCGGCGTTAATTCGGTTTGCTCTGAAAGTACTTCTACTGAAATAACTTCACTGTTTCTCGTTATATTTCCTGTATTAATACTACTTCTTAGTGTTCGTACAGGTAAATTGTTATTTTGAGATACCGCATCGGGGAAGGACAAAGCTTCGGGAAAACTGCCAATGCGGGTCGGGTTGGCGACAGTGGGGGAAGGAGAATTTAAGGCGACGCGATCGCGGTATTCGGTACTATAAACAATGGCACAAATTTGCTGATAGCGCTGATGGGAGCCGCAGGCAATTCCAGTCCTGCTAAACTCGTCATCCAAAATATTATCGCGATGAAACCGTCCGGCAACGCCATCATCGACAATCATCTGCATCACCACCGCTCGGGCAGTCGTCACCCCATAGCTAATATTTTCACCCACCGCACCGTCTGAGGAGCCGTAGCGATTGAGGCGATCGAGAAATTGACTGCCATCGCTTCCATAGTGACCCACGAGTCCCTTGCTGCCCATATCATTAGCATGATCGCGGGCTGCCATCGACATTCCCACCGACAATTGTAGGGGCGGTAGGGGAGCTAAGGAACGCAAAACGTCAATGGCTTCGTCCACCGCTTGAACTCCCTCTTGGGTGCGAATGGGGGGTTGGTTGGGCAATTGTAGCACGTTGCCCGAATAATATTGTTTGATGTTCTCCAACCAGTCAGCATAAGCACTGGGATTAGTGCGCGCGCGATTCATTTCCGCGATCGCCTGCCGTTCCAACTCTGTTAAATTATTTAAATTATCGTCGGCAGTCTCGTTTTGAGATAATTGAACGGGGGATTGAGGGAGATCGGCAGTCGCGCGCGCTAGCGTGGGAACAAGGAGAAAAATTAAAGCGGCAACAAAGCCTCGGGCAAAGAAATTGAGGTTGAAATGAAGTTGAACGCGATTCATCGGTCGTTTAACTGAGTGCAGCAAGGTACAATGACAATCGTTGCCAATCTGAAATCCACGATCCTTTCAGACTGCCAACCGTTGTGAGACTCGATGGGTGTGGAAACGGCGAACGCAATCTTTGGCATCATACAACAGACCGGCCATCCTCTAAACTAATGTACCGAGAAAATTGGAAGAGCGATCGCAATGTTTGACGAACCCGAATTATTTTGGTTAGGCGTTATTCTTTGGTTGGGATTAACCGTCTTACTTTTAGCGCAATGGGGTGCTAAATCTAAAGCTGAGTCCGAAGCACCATTGCCGGAGGCTGAGAACGAACCGACAGACGCACTCAGGAGCGAAATCGAAGAACTGCAAGGGCAATGTCGCCACCTGCGCGACGAACTCCAGCAGCAGTCCTCTGTGTTGCGCGACGATTTTAGAGCAGAAACATTTGCTCAACTGCAAAGCTTGCTGGTGAGCTATCCCACAGCGCGCTGTATGGCTCGTAGTAAACCGAGTTGGCCTGCTAAAAACCTGGTTTCTCTGTTTTCCTCCCTCGAGCAACTCATTCAAAGTTGGGATTACGATTATATCGGCCAAGTGTGGGAACAAGTTCCCTACGACCCTCAACTCCACCAACCCGATGCTGAGGATATCG
Source organism: Cyanobacteriota bacterium (assembly GCA_034189065.1). Lineage (GTDB taxonomy): Bacteria > Cyanobacteriota > Cyanobacteriia > Cyanobacteriales > Spirulinaceae > FACHB-1406. Next base: position 5,063 of record JAXHVQ010000205.1, on the reverse strand, counting down.
CTCCTGGCGAATTAGTTTATATTCGTTTTGTCGGCTATCGAGACGGCGATCGCATTTTTTGTCCCGCGAAGGTGAGTCGGACACTTCCCAACAGCCATCCTTAGCGAACATTCAAAGTCAATAGTTCTGGCACTCGGAGTGCCGATTTGCGTCAACTGTTTGAGCTAACATCGAACTGCATAAGGGAATCGCATTGCTCGTCACTTCCGGTTCCAACTCTCAGCTTAAAAAAACTTAAAATGGCATCTCCCCCATCGATCCCGTTAAGCTAGACACGGGGGAGTCAAGGAGTTTAATTCAACCGCCACCGGACAACGCACAACACTATTTGGAGTCAAACGCATGATTTCAACGCTACTAGATCGGATTGGGGAGTGGAACTCCCAACTGTTTCGAGAACTCAAAGGACGATTAAAACCGCGCAACGTCGCCCTAACTGCCGGAATTTCGCTGGCCGGACAGTTGTTATTGTATCTGTTTTACCAAACGCAGCTTCCCGGTCCCCCCACAAATTACCACCGTTACTGTGTCGGCAACCCTCCTCCAAATTTTCAGGGTTATCGTCCCCCTGAAGCGAACTTTAACCAGACTTTCTGTCTCAGAGACGCAACAGGCCATTTCCTTTTCGATAAACTGAACTGGGAGTTGTGGTGGCTGGATATCTTCACGGGTTTGAGCTTTCTCGCCATCTTTGTTCTCCTCGTTGGGGGGGTATACCTGTTGGTTGCCGACCTCTCCAACGAAGAACGACGGGGAACCTTCGGATTCATTCGCCTCAGCCCCCAAGCCGGTTCGAGCATTTTATTGGGAAAAATCCTCGGCGTACCGATTTTACTCTATTTGCTAACCGCTATTGCCCTGCCGTTGCATCTTTACGCCGCGATCGCAGCCCATATTTCCCTTCCCCTGGTTTTCGGCTTCTACGGCGTTTTGGCAACCGCCTGCTTCTTTTTCTACAGTGCTGCCCTTCTCTACGGATTAGTGAGTGCGGGACTGGGAACCTTTCAAGCCTGGGTGGGAAGCGCGGCGGTTTTAGGCTTCCTGTGGCTGATGGCGCTTATGTTCTTTGTAGGGGGCGATAGCGATACTATTACTTCCACCCCCTTCGATTGGTTTATTCTCCTCTCGCCCACCACGATGTTGACCTATGTTGTCAGTTCCGCACCCCACTCTCTAGATAAAATTGACTACGGCAGCGTCAAAGAGTTGGCTAAGTTAACCTGGTTTGATTTGTCCCTATTCGGTCGCGCAAGAACCGCGATTCCCTTCATTCTCGGCAACTTTGCCGTCTGGACTTACTGGGCGTGGCAAGGACTGCAACGCCGCTACGATAACCCCAATGCAACCGTTTTAACCAAGCAAAATAGTTACTGGTTATCCGGCAGCGTCATGGTTTCGATGATGGGATTTGCGGTGCAGTCGCAACAATGGGGAAAGTACGAACACCACTTGTACTATAACTTTGGAATCTTACTGGGATTTGCTTTGGCTCTGAGTCTGGGGCTGACCGCAGCGTTAAGTCCCCACCGCCAAACCTTGCAAGACTGGGCGCGCTATCGCCACCAAAATCCCCGACACAAACGCAATTTGCTTAGAGAACTAATTTGGGGCGAAAAAAGTCCGGCAACCCTGGCAATTGCGCTCAACTGGGCGAGTGTAGCGATTATTCTCTCCGTGGGAATTGTCATGTTACCGTTTAAGGAATACCGCATTCCAGCCTTATCGAGCATTGTACTAACAGCCGGTATCGCCATCATTTATGCCAGCATCGCCCAGTGGATGTTAATGATGAAAGTCGCCAAGCGCGGCATTTGGGCAGCCGCAACGGTGACTGCGGTTATCCTATTGCCCGTTTGTTGTTTCGCCTTGTTTGGCATGACTCCACACGCAGATTCTTGGATATGGTCGTTCTCGGCTTTGCCGATGGTTGCAACGGAAACACTTGCCAAAACGACAGTGTTGTGGTCTGTGTTGGGGCAATGGACGGCAATTGTTCTGCTCAACTCGGCAATGACGCGACAGTTACGCCAAGCGGGAGAATCGAGTACAAAAGCGCTAGAACGCGATCGCGCGCCCAGCTTAATCGCTAACTCGTAAGACACTCACAACAGACTTTTCTGAGTTTAAGTAGGGGCATTTTGCATGGCAAAATGTCCTTATTTGACTTCTAAGCTCATCCGTTAATTCCAAGAGGGCTTTAGGCATGACGCTCTACAAAGTCCTCTAAAGCACGATACCCCAAACATCCACTCATTGTCCCCACCCTCTAATATCAAATCCGCTCAATTGAACATTGATGCGACCTCGCAGGAATAAGGAATACAACGATTTTTGCGCTTTTGTGCTCAACCGGATTTTATATAACAAGGGGGACTTGAAGTCGAAGACTATACCTCACGAGACTAGGAAACGCTATATTCTAGTTCTTAAGCTAATACCAGCCCTCAAAAGTTTTGCTGCTCAAGCGCGCGATCGCGGCCCGTGCTACAATTGCGTATCGTTCCAACCGAAGAGGTGAATCGTGGTTCGAGTCCCCCAATCGACTTCCCCCAAGCAAGCTTCCTTCGCTAGCGACGGCTTCTTCCCCACCTCCGGGGAAGCACTGGAAAAAGCCCTCAACTCCTTAAGCGAGCGAATTATCGCCGGTCAACTGCTCGCGAGAAGCGAAGCGATCGCGCTAACCCAAATCCAAGGGCAAAATAACATCCTACTCCTATGTGCTGCCGCCGATCGCGTGCGTCAAGCCTGTTGCGGCAACGTCGTCGATCTCTGCAGTATTATCAACGTCAAATCGGGAAACTGCTCGGAAAATTGTAGCTTTTGCTCCCAATCCGCCCACCACAGGGGCGAAAACTCCCCTATTTACGGCCTCAAATCCAAAGCCGAAATTCTCGCCCAAGCCCGAGCCGCCGCCGAAGCAGGAGCCAAACGCTTCTGTTTAGTCTCTCAAGGACGCGGCCCCAAATATAGTAGCCCCAAATCCTCCGAATTCGAGGAAATCCTAGACACCGTTCGCGAAATTATCGCTACCACCGATATTAAACCCTGCTGCGCCCTGGGCGAAGTCACGCCCCAACAAGCCCGAGCCCTCAAAGAAGCAGGTGTAACGCGCTACAACCACAACCTAGAAACCTCCGAAAACTACTTTAGCGAAATCGTCACAACCCATCAATGGCGCGATCGCGTCGAAACCATCAAAACCCTCAAACAAGCGGGAATTCAAGCCTGTACCGGCGGCATCTTCGGTATGGGAGAATCTTGGGAAGATCGCATCGATCTCGCCTTCAGTTTGCGGGAGTTGGAAGTGGAGTCCGTCCCCTTAAACCTGCTCAACCCTCGAGAGGGAACCCCCCTAGACCAACGTCCCAAACTCGATCCCTACGAAGCCCTCAAAGCGATCGCCATCTTTCGCCTCATTCTCCCCCAGCAAATTCTGCGCTACGCCGGCGGCAGAGAAGCAGTCATGGGCGAACTGCAAGCATTAGGCCTCAAAGCGGGGATCAACGCCATGCTCGTGGGCCATTATCTCACAACCTTGGGACAGCCCCCCGAACAAGACCGCGCCCTGTTGCAATCTCTAGGACTCGAAGGTGGTGAAGCTCCAACTCCCAAGAGCGAATTTCAAAGCGCGTCGTAGGAAGAGGCGGCGGCGGAAAAAAGGCGATCGCGCGATCGCGCGATCGTCTAAACCCTTCGTCCTCTCAGCGCACCATCAACTTCTCTGGGCCCTCGTCGGACTCCTCCTCACCATCGGCGGAACCTTAGTCGAGGCTTTTGTCACCAATTCCCCTTGGAACTGGCACGCTCGAGGGATTCAACCTCAGTCTCTAGGCGTAACCTGGCAAATTGTCGCCGGATTGCTCGTCGGTTGTGTGGGTGGCAAAAAAGCCGGAGCCCTCTCGCAATTGGCTTATATTATTTTGGGCTTGACGGGGTTGTTCCCGGTGTTTACTCAAGGGGGAGGCTGGAGTTACTTACTCGAACCCACCTTCGGTTATATTCTCGGCTTCATTCCCGGCGCATGGCTATGTGGCTTGCTCGCCTTTCGCTATAAACTGACAGTAGAGTCCCTCGCCTTTAGCAGTATCGTCGGACTGCTGGCAATTCATGGGTTTGGCATCGTCTACCTCCTGGGGTTGCATCTATTGGGTTCCCCCGGAAACGAGTCAACTTTTCTGACCCAAAGCATTCTAGAATATTCTGTGAATCCCTTCCCCGCTCAACTGGCTCTCGTCTGCGCGATCGCTTCGCTCGCCTATCTTTTGCGCCAAATTTTGTTTTATTAATTGTGAAAAATCGTTTGTTTTGGATTATTGCTCTTACCGGTTTGGCGTTGGACCAACTCACGAAACTGTGGACCAGTCAAAGCTTTGAACGACTTTACGATACCATTCCACTGCTGCCAGGAATTTTTCACTTAACCTACGTTCACAATACCGGTGCAGCTTTTAGTCTTTTTACCGGGGGGGCAGATTGGTTGCGGTGGCTATCTTTAGGGGTTAGTCTGGGTTTGATGGCTTTTGCGGTGCGGGGGCCGAATCTACAACGACTCGAACAGTTTGGTTACGGAGCGATCCTCGCAGGTGCAATGGGCAATGGAATTTGTCGCTTTATCTATGGCTATGTTATCGATTTTCTCGATTTTCGTTTAATTAATTTTCCCGTTTTCAATTTAGCCGATGTGTGGATTAATTTAGGAATTATTGGACTTTTAATTGCGAGTTTTGGGCCGGTTAATAGCAAGCATTCACAATGAATGATGAATGATGAATAATGAACAATTACCTCTCCTTCAAAAAAGAGGGTTTAAATCGAGGAAAGTCTACGACGCGCCCGGACAACTCACGGCAATTAGAAGGGGCTGTGTGCGGTTAGGGTTTTCGGTGCGTCCGCACCTTGTAAGCCCCGCGAGACCCACGACCCTTGAATTCTTCTCTTCCTCTAAGTAGGTGGGCTTAATTAAACGTCAAAAAGAAAATTATTTTGTACTTCTACGTCTATAGATGCTGAGTTCAATTTAAATTGTTGAAGAGAATTACCTCGCTGACGGCTTCTCTTTTTAA
>JAXHVQ010000204.1:0-7572 GCA_034189065.1 Cyanobacteriota bacterium | reverse complement strand
GGGGAGCGGGAGAGCGGGAGAGATGGGGATAGGATACCAATGACCAATGACAAAGAACCAATGACAAAGAACCAATGACCAAGGACGAAGGACAAAGGACAAATGCTTATATACTAAATAGATAGCATTGGTTGAAAATCGCGCGCAAACTGGATTAGGCTGATGCAAATCCCCGCGCTAGCCCGTCCCTTCAAAATCCCTAAAAACTCAATTGACCCAATAATGAATCCAGGAATTGACCTACAAGGAAGTTTTATCAAATCTCTAATCGACCTGGGGCTTCCTCCAGGGGCAGCGAAAGCCGTCTGGGTGCCCTTGCCCATGATTTTAGTCATTTTGGGCGCAACCGTGGGGGTTTTAGTCGTTGTCTGGCTCGAGCGGAAAATCTCCGCCGCCGCCCAACAGCGCATCGGACCCGAATATGCCGGTCCTCTAGGCGTATTGCAGCCTGTGGCCGATGGGTTGAAGTTAGTCTTCAAGGAAGATATCATCCCCGCACAATCCGATCCTTTTCTATTCACCATCGGACCGATTCTCGTGGTAATCCCCGTGTTTTTGTCCTATCTCATCGTTCCCTTCGGACAAAACCTAGCGATTACCGATCTCAGTGCGGGAATTTTAATTTGGATTGCTTTGTCGAGTGTTGCCCCCATTGGCTTGTTGATGTCGGGGTATGCGTCTAACAACAAATACTCCCTCTTAGGTGGTTTGAGGGCTGCCGCCCAATCCATTAGCTATGAAATTCCCCTCGCCCTTTCGGTGCTGGCAGTGGTGATGATGTCCAACAGTCTTAGCACCATCGATATTGTCAATCAACAGTCCGGTTACGGCATCCTGGGCTGGAATATTTGGCGGCAACCGGCAGGCTTCCTCATTTTTTGGATTGCCGCCTTAGCCGAATGCGAGCGCCTGCCCTTTGACCTCCCGGAAGCGGAAGAAGAGTTGGTGGCAGGCTATCAAACGGAATACGCGGGAATGAAATTTGGTTTATTTTATCTGGGTTCCTACATCAATCTCGTCCTCTCTGCCCTCATTTTCGCCGTCTTGTATTTGGGCGGCTGGGAATTTATTGTCCCTCTCGACCAGTTAGCCGGTTGGCTGGGAATTAGCGAAAGTAATGCGGTGTTGCAAATTGTCACGGCTTCTTTGGGCATTACCATGACTCTTCTCAAGGCCTACTTTTTGATTTTCATCGCGATCTTATTGCGCTGGACCGTTCCTCGGGTGCGCATCGACCAACTGCTCAATCTGGGCTGGAAGTTTTTATTGCCGGTCTCTTTGGTCAATCTTTTGCTAACCGCAGCTCTGAAGTTGACGTTTCCCGTGGCTTTTGGCGGTTAAGGTTGTCATTTGTTCTTTGTCCCCTCTGAAAAACCATGTTTAAATTTCTCAAACAAGTGGGCGATTACGCCAAAGAAACAGTCCAAGCGGCTAAGTATATCGGTCAGGGTCTATCGGTGACGTTCGACCATATGCAGCGCCGCCCGGTTACAGTTCAGTATCCTTACGAAAAGTTGATTCCTTCCGAACGCTATCGGGGGAGAATTCATTTTGAGTTTGATAAGTGTATTTCTTGCGAGGTTTGCGTTCGGGTTTGCCCCATTAATTTACCCGTAGTGGATTGGGAATTTGATAGGAGTACGAAGAAGAAAAAGCTCAACCACTACAGCATCGACTTTGGCGTTTGTATTTTCTGCGGCAATTGCGTGGAATATTGCCCGACGAATTGCTTGTCGATGACCGAAGAGTACGAGTTAGCTGCCTACGATCGCCACGAACTCAATTACGATAATGTGGCGTTAGGACGGTTGCCCTATAAGGTGACTCAGGATCCGATGGTGACTCCGCTGCGGGAGTTTGCCTATTTGCCCAAAGGGACGATGGATCCTCACGATCTCCCGGCAGGCGCGCAACGGGCGGGTCAACGTCCTGAAGAGATCGCGGAAAAGGCAGAAGCAAATTAGTCAGATATTTGGTTGGGGGAGCGATCGCGCATTGCTCCCCATTCTCTCACTCAACGAATGACAACAGGAGACAAAAAAGAGCGTGAATTTAGCAGAAGGCATACAATCGGTTTCGTTTGCGATCTTAGCAGTCTTGACAATTGGGACGGCATTGGGCGTGGTTTTATTCAATCAAATTGTCTATTCTGCGTTTTTATTGGGCGGCGTATTTATTAGCGTTGCCGGTCTTTATATTTTGTTGAATGCGGATTTTGTGGCGGCGGCACAGGTTTTGATTTATGTGGGCGCGGTCAATGTTTTGATTTTGTTTGCCATTATGTTGGTGAACAAGCGCCAAGATTTTGTCCCCATTTCTAAGCTGTGGATTCGTCGCGGTGCAACGGCGGTTGTGTGCGTGGGGTTGTTTGCGCTGCTGGGGACGATGGTTTTGGCAACGCCTTGGGCGATTTCGGCGCAACCGGCGATCGCGGCCAGCGAAAGTACGGTTTTGGTGTTGGGGAAACACTTCTTTAGCGACTTTTTACTGCCTTTTGAGTTAGCTTCGGTATTGCTGCTAATGGCAATGGTCGGGGCGATTATTTTGGCCCGTCGCGATATTATTCCCGATTCGACCCCCTCGAAACCCTCGTCAACGGCTTTGACGCTTCCCGAACGTCCCCGCGAACTTTCGGCGGCAAATCGAGGCGATCGCTAATTCCAACATTTTGAGGTTCTTTAGTTCTTCTATCGGTCAAGAAAAAAATTTATGCAACTCCAACTCCAATATTTCCTCCTTTTGGCGGCTGCACTATTTTGCATCGGGATTTACGGACTGATTACCAGTCGCAATGCGGTGCGCGTTTTAATGTCGGTCGAATTGTTGCTTAATGCGGTTAATATCAATTTGATGGCATTTTCTAACTTTTTAGACCCGGTTGACATCAAGGGTCAAGTTTTTACCGTTTTTGTCATTACCGTAGCCGCCGCAGAATCCGCCGTCGGTTTGGCCATTATTCTGGCGATTTACCGCAACCGCGACACCATTGATATGGAGCAGTTTAATTTGCTCAAGTGGTAGTTTTCAGCAATCAGTAATCAGTTGCCAGTAAACAGCGATCGCCTAATCAGTTCGCTGTTTCTTCTAACTCTACAGGTAAAACAATTTCAAACTCCGTCCCCACTCCAACTTGAGAGCGCATTTTAATTTCTCCGCCGTGTTTTTGAGTGACGATTTGATAGCTAATAGCTAATCCCAAACCCGTTCCCTTTCCTACGGGTTTAGTTGTAAAAAAGTCTTCAAAAATATTCTCTTGAATTTCAGGGGGAATTCCCGGTCCATTATCGGCAATTTTAATGGAAACTTGACGGCTATTTTGGGTAGATTCTAGAACAGCCGTTAAAATTGTAATTTGAGGCTGCCACATCGAAGAATTTTCCTGCTCTTTCCTATCCATTAACGCATCAATGGCATTAGCGAGTAAATTCATAAAAACTTGACTTAATTGCCCTGAATAACAGCTAATTTGGGGAATATCTTGGTAGTCTCGAACGACTTCTATAGTATTTTTAAGTTGATTGCGCAAAATGAGTAGCGTACTTTCAAGGCATTCGCCAATGTCAATAAACTGCCTTTGACTTTCATCCATTCGAGAAAAGTTGCGCAAACTTGTTACCAATTGCATCAGGCGTTCTGCGCTGGTTTGTAGGGTTTCTACAATTTTAGGAGTATCTTTAAGAAGGTAGTCGAGTTCGATATCTTCCTCAAAGTCTATCAGGTCTTCTGATTTTTCTACTAATTCTTTTTGATAGCGTTGGAGTAGTTCTACGAAAGTGTTGTAATAATCTCCTAAAAAGTCTAAGTTTCCATTAATTGAATTAACGGGATTTCTGATTTCGTGGGCAACACCCGCCATCATGCGCCCCAAACTTGCCATTTTCTCCGTTTGAACGCGATGGGCGTAGGTTTTTTCATCTAGCAATTGAGTCGTGAGTTCGTGAATTTTGGATTGGGCCATCAATAGTTGATGAATATCCAAAAGTCGATAACCTCGATCTTCTAACTTTACGACAATGGGTTCGTAGAGTAATTCGGGGCAGCGCTGTAAAGCATAACGGACTGCGTCAACAATTTTACTCTGGCTTTCAAGCATCAAAATATCGGTTTGAGTAAAACCGTATAGCGAACTGAGAGAGCGTTTATAAAATAAATCTAAACTGTAGGGACGGCTCATATGTTCCCAAAAACGCCGCCGCGAAATCATTCCTTGGAATTGTCCTTGATGGAGCAAAATGATACCGGGGAGTGTAGAATTGTTGTGAAATCGGTCGATAACTTCTTTTCCGGGAAAGTCGATTTCAATTTTTGAATCGTACAAAAATAAATCGCTGAGGGTAGAATCGATTTTTAGCGTTTTTAAATGGATAAACGGTTCGGTGGAAACCTCCTTTACAAATGGAGGTCGGGTTGCGCTCGTGGTCATGATTATTTGAAAATTCTTTGCTGTGACTGAAAGCTACTTTTCGGGGCAAGTTGCGGCAATCTTTGGAGAGAGGGTCTTACAAAAGGCTGAGACAGACTTTATAGTCGTTTTCGATCGGGATGAGACGAATATTTAGCTAGGGTCTCAGTCTAAATCAAAGTGACTATAATGGTTAAACGATTGGACGGACTAGGGCGAATTTGCCCTTCAAATACATTCTCCAGTAGAAGGTAAACGCAAATTCCGTGCTTAAAATGCGTATTAGCTTGTTAGAGGCACCCAGACAAATCTATTTCTCATATTAGCGCTTTCTTAGCAAGGTCACAAGATTATTTCAAGGGAAAATATTACCATTTTTGAATAATATTATCTTAAAGTAGAATTAACCCAACCTTAATAGCCGAAGCCATAAAAAAGTTGGGTTTTGAAATAAGAAATAGAGTTAAACGAGTGCAGGAAGAAAATCTGCGATCGCGGCCGGAATCGGATCCATCGCGCGATCGCCTCCCATTCAATATCCAAATCTTCATCAAAACTAACGACAATTGGTAATTTGCCTCAAACAACAAACTTCTCGGCGGACGACGAAGTAGATGCACCCTAGAGACTTTGACCCAAGAACTCGACCAAACCCTGTATAATTGGTGCCAACAAAGATGGGGTTAACCCGGTGAAAGTTGGGGATACAGCCACATAACGGCGATCGCGCAGGCGACAATTTATAGCAACAATAGCAAAAACCCGCAGATGTGCAAAAGAGGCGAGATGCAACACTCTCTAGATAACGTAAAATTTCGGTTCCGCACGGTCGCTGTAGCGATCGCGGCGGGCGGCACCCTCATCATAAACCAACAACCCAGTAGTATCCGCGCGATCGCCGCCCAACACCCTCCCCTCCAACTCGCCGCCACCCCTGCCGAGTCCTTGCATCTGACCTACCCTCCCCGCAGCCACCGAACCAGCGCCTCCCAAATCTTCTTCATCGGTAGCGCCCCTCCTGCGGGAGACGTTCTCATCAACAACCAAGCCGTTCGCCGCAGTCCAGCCGGACACTTCGCCCCCAGCCTCCCCTTGCAACTGGGGGAAAATCGCTTTACCCTCCGCCACGGCAACCAAGAAATCCAAGTCGTCGTAACGCGGGTTTCGGGACAACCCGAACCGCCTCGGGGGACAACCTTTGGCAAAGACTCCCTCTCGCCCGCAACCAATATTGCCCGACTGCCCGAAGAACCCCTGTGTTTCAGCGCCATTGCGCCCCCCAACGCCGCCGTTTCCGTCCGCCTGGGCAACCAAACCCTGCCCCTTGCCCCCCAACCGTCCCTCATTCAACTTCCCCCCAATTCCGCCGTCCTCAACGCCCAAAATCAACCGGCGCAAGTGGCTGCAACTCCCTACCAAGGGTGCGCGACGGCAGATGTTGCGGGAAATTTGGGACAACCAACCTACGAACTTAACCTCAACGGCGAAACCGTCAGCCAAACTGCCCCGGGCGCGGTGACAATTTTATCGCCTGTTGGACTCGAAGTGGTGGAAGTGACGGCAGAAGCGGGGGTGGCGAGGACCGGACCGAGTACCACCTATTCTCGCCTTACGCCCCTACCCCAGGGGACGCGGGCAGCCGTTACCGGGCGCGAGGGCGAGTGGTTGCGCCTGGACTACGGCGCTTGGATAAAGAAGAGCGAAACGCGCGTTATTCCCGGCGCTGTGCCGCCATCTGCAACGATTCGCAGCGTCCTCTCGCGCCAGTTGGAGGAGGCGACGGAGGTGCGCTTTCCGCTGACTGTCCCGGTTCCCTTGGCCATCGCCCAGGGAGACGATACCTTTACGTTGACGCTGTACAATGTGACAGCGCAAACCGATACCATCGCCCTCAATGACGACCCGTTAATTCGCCGTTTGGACTGGCAGCAGCTTGCGCCTGGAACGGTAGAGTATACGTTCCATTTGAAGACCCAGCAGCAATGGGGATACGATGTGCGCTACGAGGGAACCAGTTTGATTTTGTCCTTGCGCCATCCCCCCCAGGTGTCAGAGGGCGGCGCGCTGCCATTACAGGGCGTTCCCATTCTGCTCGATCCCGGACACGGAGGCAACGAGTCGGGGGCAGCAGGGCCCAATGGGGTTTTGGAGAAGGAGATCAATTTGGTTATTTCTAAGTTGTTGCAGCAGGAGTTGGAACAGCGAGGGGCGACGGTGTATATGACGCGGGAGACGGATATTGACGTATCGCTGCAAGATCGGATGGCGCAAATCGCAGATATTCAGCCCGCGATCGCCCTTTCGGTTCACTACAACGCCCTCCCCGATGGCGGCGATGCGGAGAATACTCAAGGAATTGGGATGTTTTGGTACAATGCCCAGGCCCATAGTTTAGCAGTATTTCTGCACAACTATTTAGTTGAGAATTTAGATCGTCCTTCCTACGGCGTATTTTGGAACAATTTAGCTTTAACTCGCCCCCATGCTGCGCCTGCGGTGTTGATGGAGTTGGGGTTTATGATTAATCCGTGGGAGTTTGAATGGATGACTGACGTGCGGGAACAGGAACGATTAGCCGATGTGTTAGCAGACGGAATTGTCGCTTGGTTGCAACAAACGCATTCACAATGAATAGTGAATAATGAATAATGAATAATGAATAATTAGTTTGTAGGGTGGGTAAGAGAAAAGTTCTCAATGCTTCGTAAATCGGAAAAATCCCTTGCCCACCATTGTAGAAGGAAAAGGCGAACCGTCCTCTCTTACACCGATGAGGAACAAGAGATGTCCCCGAACTTACCTTAATAAGAGGGACTCAAAGTAGCAATTTGTAGGATAGGCAAGAGAAAAGTTCTCAAACTTTCGTAAACGAAGAGGTCTTATATCCAACTAATATATAACGTTTCTATTTGAGTTGTAAAACTTTAGCTTCGGCAGAATGGGAGAATAGAAGAATAAAAGAATGGGAGAACGGAAGAATTTAAGGGACGAGCGAGAAGTCACTTAAAGTTGGCGGTCTCGAACTGCTGTTTACGTTCTATTTAGAAACGCTATATAGGGCTTGCTGAAAAAAGCCTAAAGCCAGACAGCAAGGGGAAACTAACCACAAGAGAGTCCCGAAAAAATTGATGGGAAAGGACGAATTATCGTTAAAATGAGTCAAAACCCCT
>JAXHVQ010000203.1:0-7744 GCA_034189065.1 Cyanobacteriota bacterium | reverse complement strand
AAGAGGGATTTACCGATTATTTAAATTTATATAAAGCTTCGCTTTATTCCTACTTAGCTTATGTTTTTTCAGCCCACTTTTTGAGGCTTTGGCTCAACAACTTTTTCAGCAAGCCCTATTTAAACCAAGGAGAAAATCACCATGCTTGACTTTACTGTAACCCAACACTTCCCACATGCAAAGCCACAAAACCTATTACGCCTAAATCAAACTCAAGCAACAATCGAGTATGAGCGAACATCGACTGGATAGAATTGTTATCGAAAGACCTCGCAGCGGAATGCGAATCAGTTCGAGACGAATCAAGGGTCACAAAAAAGAGTTGGGACGAATTACAAAAGAAGCAACAATTGATGGATTGCTGCAACCTTACCTCATTAAGACCAGAAATCGCACAAAATCCTTTTCCGACCATATTTCACCCTTGTACCGCTGGTTGCGTTCTAAAGTCGGTCAACCGTGGGATAAAGTGTACGGCGAACTTTGCTGGAAACTCGACTCAACGACACTTTCAGGGCAACATATTCTTTCCCATGTCTGGGGATTTGTCGAACGCCACGTCGTGATAATTGACGGCATTCCCTATCAAAAAGACCGCCAAAACCATGCGTTGAATGGATGGCGAAATCAACTTTACGTTCATCCAGAAACCGGGATTTTATGTTTGGCTCCGAAACGGAAAAAAGCTAAATCCCAACCCTGCGACAATATTGCCAATATTGTACAGGTCGATCCCTTACATCAATACCGCAAGCTGGATGGAGTTTGGTATTTTGTAACCTTTGGCAGCGTTCTTTATAAAGAGGTCGCGAACGATATTCTTCCGCACAAAGAACTCACTTATTTCAAGAAAATTGTAAAAGACGTTCTTCTGAACCAAGAACTGAGTTACAACAGTGCCTATCGCGAATATGGATCGCCAATTTATGCCCGTCACAAACGCCATGCCACGAAGAAAGAAATCAAGAAAATCAAACAAAGACGTGGAAGCTAACGACAAAGAGCTGACGAAAATAAACTCTTCATTAATAAAAGACTACAATTCATAGCGTTTTTAAATGAAATCTCAACAGGTGTTAGATGCCGCTTAGTTTTAATCATTCCTCACTCATGTCTTGAATTCTGATGTTCTAATTCCTCGTAGAGGGCGGATCGTCGGTTGCCGTTTCTCGATAAAAGTTGCGATCGCCTTGATACTGGGACACATCAGCCAAGTCTTCTAGGGAACGAATGCCGGGATACAATTGCCCATTTACTTCCCACGTCGGAAACGTCTTCACCCCTGCTTTCTGACAAACATCCGATGGGGAGTCACTGTTGTCTAAACGACATTCAACTTCGGTTGCTCGAGTAAAAGCGTCCCCAAATTTCTCTCGCTGTTCCTGACACTCTTCGCAGGAAGCCGTACTGTACATTTTTGCGCCTATGCTACTTAAATGCTTAGCCAGAGACACTTTAGGCGAATCTTCCGATTGTTCCGAAGGCGAACCTCTCACAATAGAGACGGGAATTCCCGACGCAGGAAGAGGAGAAGACTGTTGCTGGGATTGAGGAGACTTGTTTTGTGCTTGCTGTTGCGCGTAAGTAAGGTTTTCTCTATATCCCACCAGTTTTTCTCGGGCGAGGGTTTTTTGGGGATGGTCGTCGGGGACAGCTTCGAGGAGCGAGATCGCGCGTTCCCATTGTCGGACGACCATTTGCCAGTCTTCTGAGGAAACCGCAGATTGGGTTAACGCGATCGCGCCTTGGGCGGTATCGTCTGCTTCGACGAAGGGATCGGCGACGGGTTGAGAGGAAGAGGAGGGAGAAGCGGGTGCAATAGGCGAGGGAAAGGAGAGGGGCGAAGGCGTTTCGGTTGCTGCGGGGGGTGAGGTTCGAGAACAAGCTGAGGGAAGAGTCAGCAGCAGTGCGGACGTTATCAGGAGCGATCGCATTTTGGTTTGGGGTTCGAGGTGGAGGGGGTTGATGGCGAGGGGGAACCGAGGGAGTCGAAGAGAGTTTTCGTTGGATTTCTAGTGTATCGAGCGATCGAGGATTTGTCTCTATTTTCAATCGGTTCGCTGTGCGATGACAGCATAGAACGGATCTGCGCCCCCTAAACCAAACATCTGCAAGACGGGGGCAACGGAGGATTTATGGGCGATCGCAACGGGTTTGCTAAAGCCGGGAACCGAGGTAAAATAACGTTTGACCAGAGCAACGCGACTCGCTTCTGTTCCTTCTCGCCAAGCCGCGATCGCTTTTTGGTAAAACATTCGGTTGGAAAAGCTGATGATGGCAATGCCTTCGGGTTTAAGAACGCGATGGATTTCTCCGAACACCGCTTCGGGGTATTGCAAGTATTGCACCGAAACGCAATTGAGAACGGCATCAAATTCGCGATCGCCTAAAGGTAATTTTGGGTTTTGGTTTAAGTCTTGTACGAAGTAGCCATCGAGTCGGGCATTTTTGGCTAATTCTTCCTCGTTCATTCCGTGTCCCTCCACCCGCGCAAAGTTCATCTCTTCGGGCAAGTGCGACACCCAACTGCTCATCAGATCGAGCACTTTTCCGTTGGGTTGCAAGCGTTCTCGGTACAATTGGGTCAGTTGCTCGATGAAGTTATTGTCCACATGGGTGACGAGGCGGGGAATCGAGTAAAACTCTGTATCGTTTGTTGTGTCTAGCTTAGTGCGGTTTTCCGGTCGAAGAAGCATGGGGTTCGTTGAACGACGTTACTTTTATTTTAAGAAATTTTACAGAATGTTAAGCAAAATTTGTCATTCGTCCCTTGTCATTGGTTATTCCCTGTCTCAACCTATAAATGTTTTCTCCGAGAAGAGTTATAAAACTGGCTTCATGAATCGTAAAGATAGCGATGACTTGTTCGGAGGTACTTCGGGAGCAGTCACCCAGACTTCCTCGGGAATCTTGGCGGCGCATTCGGCTACCATTTCCCAGAAAGGAGGAGCAGATCGGTCAAAATGGCTGTATCGGTCTGTTTGAAGGGGAATTAAGCATTTTTGTTGGTATTTTTCGGCTTGCTGTACGGTCTGTCTGACAAAGGTTTCGAGTTCCGCGATCGTTAAGCTGGCGACGGAACGGTTGGAGTCAAAGGGAGTAGTAGTCATTGTTCATTTTTTCTTGCCGTTTGGCTCATCGTAGATCGCGATCGCGCTGGCATTCCCTCTCTTCGGTAAGGTAGTGACGACCAACAATCAATTTTTAAGGAGGACGATCGAGATATGTCGCTTAATGAAAATCAGCTCGCTATTCTCAAGGCAATTTCTAACGGTCAAACGAGCGAGGAAAAAATCTCTGAAGCTCTGGGTTTAGATATTGATGAGGTGAAATATTACCTTAAAGAAATGGACGAGCAAGAGTTTATGACAGGAATGAAAGCCCCTAAAACTTTTAATACGTCTGGGGGCGAATACTCCGAATGCTCGCTCACCCCCAAAGGACAAGTTGCGCTGAAAAAACCCAACGCCCTAATCCCCAAAGAAGATAGTAAGAGCAATATTTACACAGGTGGCGGGAATTACAACGAACGTATTGAGGGTAACTACAACGAACAAAGCGGAACCTTCGGCATCGGTCACATGAGTGGCGGTACAATTCAGTCCGGTGCAAAAGTTGCTGGAGTTATCAATGAAGCGGAAGAACAAAACTTGACGCAAGCTGCCGCCGAAATCCAACAATTGCTCGAACAATTAGAACAATCATATCCCACAAATACTACCGCAGGCAGGATGCAAATCGCCGCCGAAGCCTTTTCGCAAATTGAAAGCAATCCCACCCTCTCATCGCGTATCTTGAGCGCGTTGAAAGCGGGTGGAATCTCTGCCTTCGAGCAACTCCTCAACCATCCCGCCGCCAGTTTCGTCATCGGTGCGTTGAACGATTGGCAGGAAACTCAGAAAGATACTTAAAATATAGAATATCTGTTGCCGCGATCGCGTTTCACCCAAACAGTCGGAAAAAAGCTCGATATTCATCTCAGCGACGCGACCGCCCCTACAATGAGAAGTAACTCGCTTATTTTTTACTAAACTTTCGTTAGAGATGTCACGCGCGATCGCAACAATTTCGCTCAATGAGTTTTTGGTCGCTGGCTAACATTGCCGCGATCGCCTCTTTGAGTTCGCCGCGATCGCGCACCACCATCCCTTTACCGGATTTGGGACTAGATGGGCAGTCATTCCTCTCCTAAAAGGTTAAGGTTAGACGGCGCGAGAGATTGCATTACGAAACGCATTGGCTGCCTCCAACCGAGAAGTTTGAGCCATCAAGACACAGCGGGTTAGCAGGTCAATGCTCAGCGTTGCCAGTTCGGGAATTTCGCTGCGCTCAATTTTTTCGTAACGGTCGTCGTGCAGGCGATAAAGGCTGAATAAACCGTCTTGCCAAAACCACACTTCTGGCACGCCTAATGCTTGATATTGCTGAAGCTTGCTCGTCCCGCTACTCGTAAATACTACCTCAATGACGAGATCGGGGCTTGGTTTGGATGCCCCAAAACAGTAGGATTCATCGGCTTGAGCTGAGGCAACTCCTTCTCGTTCTTGAGTCATCGAACCCGTGGGTTCAAATTCAATATCGTTTTCCAGGCAAAATAAGCCAATTAAAAAGCCGATGAGCCGACTAAAAACTTCATGTTCGCGTCCCGGCATGAGAATCTCAATGGTATTGTCATAGTAAGCCAGCCGAAGGCCAGGAGATTGAGCAAAACCCGCCTGAATCAGCTTGAACTGCTGCCAGGTAATGCTGGAATACACGATATACCGATCGCGCTCCGGGAAAGTCAGAAGGGGAGTTGCCGTCATAGTTGTACCATCACTCGATCGCGGCATCGCATTCTCTATCTTAACGTGCGTTCGATGAAACTAGAAAATAGCAGGAGCCAGTGCCTATACTTGAGGTACAGAAGTGTTGAACGATCGAAAATTTTCGCGAAAAAAGACTTATAATCGGGTCAATGAGGAATACGGCACTGCTTTGTGGCAATAAAAAACCGGCTTCCCTTAAGAAACCGGCTTGTATTTCCTCAACTCTCAATCAAAGTTCCGTACCGCATTCCGGGCAAAACCGATTAACCGTGGGGTTTTTCGTCCCGCAATTATTGCAATGGACGATACTCACCGCGCGATCGATGGGAGCGCGTTTGGGGAGTCCCAACATATCGGCGTTACTCTTTCCTGGCGCAACCATTGGGTAACAATTCTCGTTTTGCACCACTTGCGCGTCGATGAGAACTGGACCGTCGCTGGCTAACATTGTTGCGATCGCCTCTTTGAGTTCGCCGCGATCGCGCACGACCATTCCCTTTATCCCATAAGCTTCGCCCAATTTCACCAAGTCTGGCATTCCCGACTGCATATTGGAAGCCGAATAGCGCTCGCCGAAAAAGGTTTCCTGCCACTGACGCACCATTCCCTGCCAGCCATTATTAATCACCACAGTCTTGACAGCAATGCCATATTGTGCTATAGTCCCCAACTCCTGTAAATTCATTTGGAAACTAGCATCGCCGCTAATACAAACGACTTCTTCGTCCGGCAAAGCCACCTTCACGCCCATCGCAGCAGGCAATCCGTAGCCCATCGTTCCCAAACCCGCGCTGGAAATCCAGCGGCGCGGACCGAAATTCAAAAATTGTGCCGACCACATTTGATGCTGTCCCACGTCCGTCGTGTAATAGGCCCGGGGCGCTTGTCGTCCGACCTCCACGATAACTTCTTGGGGAGAAAGGCGATCGCCTCTGTGGGGAACCACCAACGGATAACTCTCCCGCCAGCGCGCAATGCGAGATAGCCACTCTTGGGTCTTCATCTCGTTTCGCGGAATCTCCAACTCCTCAACGCGCTGCCAAAGTTGTCGCAATACCCGCTTCACATCCCCCACAATTGGCACTTGGGGCGTACGATTTTTCCCCACTTCTGCCGGGTCAATATCGATATGAATGACCTTCGCATTGCAGGCAAACTGGTCCAACCGACCGGTAACGCGATCGTCGAAGCGCGATCCCACCGCAATCAATAAATCGCACTCGCTCACCGCAAAATTGGCATAGGCGGTTCCGTGCATCCCCAACATTCCTACCGCCAGGGGATGATGCTCGTCAAAGGCACCCAAACCCATCAACGTCGTCGTCACGGGAATTTGAAAATGTTCGGCCAACTGCTGAAGTTCTGCGTAGGCATCCGAGGCGATCGCGCCTCCGCCTACATATAATAAAGGTCGTTCCGACTCCTGTATCAATTGCAACGCTGCATTAATCTGACGGGGATTTCCCTTTACGGTTGGGCGATACCCCGCCAATCTCACCTCTCCCGGTGCGACGGGAATATAATCGAACTCTTCGAGACCCACATCCTTCGGTACGTCGATCAACACAGGTCCCGGTCGTCCCGTCTGGGCAATATGAAACGCTTCGGCTACAATACGCGCCATATCCTCCGCGTGCCGCACAACATAGGAATTTTTGACAATGGGGAGAGTAATGCCAAAAATATCGGTCTCTTGGAACGCATCGGTTCCGATCGCGGCGCGGGGAACCTGACCCGTAATAGCCACTAATGGAATCGAATCCAAATGAGCTGTTGCGATCCCCGTCACCAGATTCGTCGCCCCCGGACCGGAGGTGCCAAAGCACACGCCCACTTGTCCGGTGGCACGCGCATAACCATCGGCAGCATGGGCAGCCCCTTGTTCGTGGCGAACCAGGATATGTTCTACGTCGCCCCGAGCCTCGCTGCGATACAATTCGTCGTAAATCGGTAAAATTGCACCGCCGGGATAACCAAAGATATGCTTAACACCGTGCCGTTTGAGGCTGTCCATAAGAGCATAGGCTCCCGTTTGGCGCGTCGGCACCGTAGAAGAGGACGAGCGATTGGATTGAATAATGGATGAAATCACAGGCTTATAATTGAACGATAGAGAAGTACGACCTAGACCTCGATCGTACAAGATCCAGACTCAGAGATTTGCGTTGCGGGCGATGCAACTGAAGGGGGACAAACCTTAATTTTTTGGAAACCTTAAGTTTAGCACAAGGTAATGGTTATTGGTCATCGATCTTTTGTCATTGGTTCTTGGTCATTTGTCAAATCCTAGTAAGGGCACGGCGAGATGCAGCGTTATGAATTAAAAGTTTTTCTTTGACAAATGCCGTGCCCCTACCCCGGTTATTGTTTACCGCCCACTGAACTCAAAACTCATAACTCTGAACCCTGCCTCCATGCGCATTCCCAAACTCACCTACGATCGCGGAACCCTCATATTACACCCTCCACCCAGGGGCAAAGCATGGGTAGACCACGCCATTTGGGACGATCGCATTGAAAAGTTCCGCATTCCCGGCATTCATTACCGTCCCCTTGTCGAAGCAATGCGGGCAGAAGGTTTGGAATTTACAGATGAAGCCAAAGAGTTTATCCCCCTCGAACTCGTCTCTAGTTTCGAGATGGAACCCTACCCCCACCAACAAGAAGCTTTACAGGCGTGGAAACTAGCCGGACGCAAAGGCGTTGTTGTTTTGCCGACGGCAGCGGGGAAGACCTATCTGGCGCAACTGGCAATGCAGTCCACCAAACGCAGCACCCTTGTCATCGTCCCCACATTAGATTTAATGCACCAGTGGTACGCTCAGATGGAGGCGGCGTTCCCCGATATTGAAGTAGGACTGTTGGGCGGGGGATCGCGCGATCGCACGCCTCTGCTGGTCGCAACTTATAACAGCGCCGCCATTCACGCGGAAACT
>JAXHVQ010000202.1:0-8035 GCA_034189065.1 Cyanobacteriota bacterium | reverse complement strand
AGGGGGAGCAGGGGAAGCAGGGGAAGCAGGGGAAGCAGGGGAAGCAGGGGAAGCAGGGGAAGTAGAGGGAGCGGGGGGAGCAGGGGAAGATAGTACATTTGGGGCGATCGCAGTGCAAGAACAGAAATGAATTTTTCCCGCCGAAGAGCGAAGATTTAAGCAACCCTAATACACCGCGATCGCATTGATTAATCGGATTTGCCACTTTGTGCAGCCAGCCCCACTTAAAGACAAGTCTGTGTTATAATAGCAAATGCTCTTCTCCCTAAGTGAAGGTTGAAGCAGCTTTTTCAATAGACCTGGGGGATTAGCTCAGTTGGTAGAGCGCTGCGATCGCACCGCAGAGGTCAGGGATTCGAGTTCCCTATCCTCCATTTGCCGATACACGCCGATACACAAGGATTTCAGGCGTTTTACCCATTCTCATCGAGTACATTGAACAAGCCGATGGTGCTAGAAATGTGCTAAATCTCTCAAGAGGGGTGGAGGTTTTAGCCTTTTCCAGCCCTTTTCTATGGACTCGTCACATAAAATCCGCAAAATCGCCCGTCATAAAAACATCTCCCCATCCCCCCATCTCCCCCAAGTCAATAAAAATTAATATAAATTTTTGCAAATTCTTGAGGAAGAGTCAGGTAAAACATCCTAAAATTTTAATTAAGTTACATAAAGCTTTCATCGCTTCAAAAAATAAAACCTGCTAAAACTTCAGAAATTCTACTGTGCTGGCGCTTTTCGGTGACGTTTGAGGTCTGTATATGCCTAATGCAACAATCAATTTAACAGGGTCGCTCGTGGTCGAAGAGATCGATTTATTTCTAGCAACCTATCCCGACAGTCATACTTATAAGCTCGCTTTTTCTCAACCTGGATTGCGACGAAAGCTAGTAGACTGGGTTCTCAGTAAAATTCCCAATCGGTACGCAACCCTTCAGGATACCCAAGGACGACCAGTGTATCCTGACTTTCAGTGTGCATCGTTAGAGAAGCGATTAAAAATTGAGGAAATTATTCGTAACGGAATTGCTGAAATTTTGCAGCAAAGTCCAGAATTGTCTCAGTAGAAATGCCCGATCAATTAATAATTAATAATTATTGGGCGATCGCTTCCTCAATGCGATCGCCCAATCGCTGACGGTACAACTCCCAGGTTAAAGTTTCTGCTTTGCGGCGCGCGGCGCGTCCCATTTCTGCAAGTGCTTCGGGATGAGAATAACACCATTCTAGTTTTTCTTCAAGCCTTTCCACATCTCGAATCGGAATAATAAAACCCTCAACCCCATCGGTAATAATATCAGAACCTCCGGAATGGGTTGTTGTAATAATAGGAATACCACAGGCCATTGCTTCAAGAAGAACTAAAGCCAATCCTTCGACGAGGGAAGGAAAAACAAAGACATTTGCACGACTGTAATATTGATTCAACGCAGAATGAGGAACCGAGGGAATATAGCGAAATAAATCTTGGTATTGAGACAACCAAGAGGAAGGAAACTCGTTAAATCCGACACAGAGAAGTTCGGCTTGGGGGAGTTGTAGATTTTGCCAAGCGTGGAAGAGATAGTGAACGCCTTTGCGAGGGCCAACCCGTCCCACAAACAGAGCGCGAAATCTTGTATCGGTTTTGGGTTGAGGTGAGAAATAGTCGCAGGGAGAACCAAAGGGAATGACACTGATTTTGTTCGGTGCAACCCCGGCATTTAATAAAGACTGTTTGACAATAGAGGAAGCCACAAAAATGCGATCGGCGAGTTGAACTTCCTGCTCCTTTCGTTCCAATTTCCAAGGCGGTTCTTGCACCGACTGGAATGTAGAAGCCAATTCAGGGAAGCGATCGCATTCTTCAGCTTGAATTTGGCGACTTTGGCGGTAAAAAACGATGGGTAAATCGTAAAAGCAGAGAATTCCCCGTTCCTTCGCCGCGGCAAACGTCGTTGCTGCACCATCTTCGTAGGCGTAAACGCCTGCAATATCTTGGAGGTGACGGCGTGCAACCTCTCGATCTAAAGCTGTATAAATCCAATCGACTAAACTTTGGGGGTTGAGTTGCAACCTACTCGCAATTCCAAGGCGCATCAATCCGATACGCAAGACTTCCCGAATAGGGTAGGAACGCAAAGAAGAACCCGACGGCGCAACCCAAGTCCGACGCGACAGTTCGCGCGTGAGAGGGTTCGCAATTGCAGAGGGAAGGTGTTGTAGAGATTTAGCAAATAACCCGCGAGGATTGTACGCAATTGTCGTCACAATTTCTTGGAGAACGCCTAATTGAGCTAAGGCAACCGCTGCATTACAAACATTGGGATTGCCGGTTGGGTGAGTCAGCGAAATACGGAAATGATTCATCATGTTAAAGCGTCAGGATATGT
Organism: Cyanobacteriota bacterium; assembly: GCA_034189065.1. Lineage (GTDB taxonomy): Bacteria > Cyanobacteriota > Cyanobacteriia > Cyanobacteriales > Spirulinaceae > FACHB-1406. The sequence continues at coordinate 5,666 of JAXHVQ010000202.1, read as the reverse complement.
AAAAATCGCTGTCACTGCTATATTGCTGTTGTTCGCGCCACGTTTCTATTTTCTCTAAGTAGGGAAGTAAGAAAATAAAGCTGCTCATAAACCAGTAATACACTGAAAAAGTGTGATGAAATACCATTTGACCGGTGATGAGAATGATTTGAAGCAAGCAGCTTGACAATGCCAAATCTCGTAAAAGAGGTCGTTTTAGTTTGAGGAAAACCAACCACAACCCCACAATTAAAGCGATTCTCAATCCGTACCATAAAATAAATCCAATGGGTCCAATTTCGAGAGCAATTCTTGGAATCTCAGACTCGAGTTCAACGGGAATAGTTGCTCCCGGAGGTAAATTCAAGGCATTGCGCAACGCAGCCGTACCCGGATGAGTTGCTCCCGCTCCATAGCCATCGAGCGCCGTGTATTGGATTAATCCAAAAGGATTAGAAATTGCTAAAGCGATTCGCTCTCCTAAGTCGGTATTGAACGTGGCGCGTATCCAAAAAGCTTCGATAACGGGTCGAAATCCAATCAGCGCGGCTGTTACGGAGATAGCAATAAAAGGAGAGAGTCGTCCCAGCCAAATAACAGTGGCATCGGGTTGTCTAATGGCGCGAATCAACCAATAAGTTGTCGTCAGTAAGACAGCGGCAATAACAGGTGTCCGCGAGCCGGTCATGAGACTGTTTAAAATAATAAAAAAAGCTTCCACTAAACTGACGATCTTCCATAGGCGCGGTTGCTTTGCGAATAGTAAAGGCAACAATAAGGCAAAACAGGCGGAAAGATAACCTTGGTAGCTATTGATGTAGGAAAACGTTCCTGCAATACGAACTGTACTAGAGCCTGCAAGTCCAAAGGTTGCAACTCGGACTGCTGTTCCAGGAGCATACTGGTTAATGGGACTGGTTGCAGGACTAAAAAATTGGATAATCCCCAAGATTCCAACGGGAATGGCGAGTAAAAGGTGCGATCGCAAAAATTTGTATAAATCTTCTTCTGAGTTAAACAGGCTGGGAGTCATCCAAATGAGAGGAATATAAAACAGATAGGAACGTAAACCAATTACACCTGCGGGAAAAGGGCCGAGCTTGGGGTTTATTCCCTGGAACAAACACCACCCTGCTGTCACAAAAATCAGAATATTGAGAGGGGTGTTTACAATGGGGAAGCGAGCTTCTTTATTTGAAAAAATATAATATCTTAAATAGGCGGCAAGAAGAATCAAGTCTTTTAAAAAATAGATGGCATCGCTGGCTTGAGGAAGAATCCATTTCCGCAAAGCTCCTTCAATCACTAAAATAAAAAAGATGGCTCTGGTAGCTTGTCGCCACCGACTAAATGCAGCCCAGAAAATCAGTGCGGTAACCATAAGTGCTAGGAGATTTTTCACCGAACAACTGCCTCGATAATTTGTAAATATTCTTCTACAATTGTTGACGTTTGATAGCGTTTCAGGTGCGGCTGCGCTTCTACTTTGTAGGGAGCAAGTTTCTCTGGATTTGACAGTAAATCCGAGAGAATTTGGGTTAAAGCTTCCCCGTCTCCATTGGGAAAGGTTGTTCCACAAGGGCCAATCGCTTCTTTGAGTCCTCCTCCTTCAGAACCAATGGCGACACAACCGCAAGCGATTCCCTCTAAAGCGACAATGCCAAAGGGTTCGTGCCAACGCGAGGGGACAACCAGAATTCGACACGCATTTAAGAGACTGGCGAGATCTTTGCCGACGCGAAGACCGACGAAATCGACTTGCTGGCTTAATCCTCGTTCTCGAACTTGCTGTCGCAATTGGGGTTCTTCGGGGCCGGAACCGACTAAGGTTAAGTTCGGCGCGAGTCCCCTCAGTTTGAGGCGATACAACGCTTCAATTAACAAGTCTACTCCTTTATCGGAAACCCAGCGTCCGACAAAAACAAGGTCGCGATCGCGTACAATATTGGGCATGAGGTGAAAGATATCGTCGGCATAGGGGTTGGGAATGACGGTGGCCGGTGCGGGGAGGTGTTGCGCGATCGCGCGGCTGGCTGCAATATTGGTTGCTCCCTTAGAAATTGCTAGTTTTAAACGGTCTTGCACGCCTAAGCTTCCATCAAGACGACGATACCAGGTTTGATGGGTCGCGACGAGCGGTTTGGGAGCTACGAACAATGGCCACAGTCCTTTGAGACTGAGACAGGCTTGAAAGTAAATGTCGCACCAACGGGTCAGTTTTAACAACTGTTGGGGATGCGGGTGGCGAATGACTTCAAAGGGGAAGGTTTTGCGATCGCTGGCGGGGGTTTGGCAGACGACTTTGACTGCGCGATCGCGAATGCTTAATCCTTTTGCGAGTGCGGCAACTACGCTTTCTATTCCGCCGATACTGGGATAGAATACTGGCGAATAGATGAGAATTTTGTTATTGGTCATTAGTCATTAGTCGTTTGTCATTTGTCATTTGTCATTTGTCATTTGTCATTTGTCATTTGTCCTAAAACCTAAAACCTAAAATGTCATTGGTTCTTTGTCCTAAAACCTAAAACCTAAAACCCAAGGATAACTTATTCTTAAAACCTAAAAGCGAACTTCCAATGGCGATCGCCAATCCAGTTGCAATTCAGACTGCGCGCTGCCGCCGTTGACGGCGATTTCGACCCAACCGTGACTGCCGATGAGGGCAATGGGTTCGCCAACGCAGACATCGCTGTAGGTGGTGCCTGATGGAATGAGGCGATCGCTAATGGCAACAGTCCAGGATTTTCCGGCGATGGCGGGTATGTTCGCGATCGCGTTGCCGAAGCGATCGAGGTATTGGATGCACCCTTTGAGTCCTGCGGGTGTGGGTTGGGGTTGGGGTAAGTCCAGTCGGATGAGGGTTGCGGGATCGATAGTTGAACCCAGGCGCTGCATTGGGGTTCCGCTGGCGAGGTAAGCGCCAATGGGGGCAAAGATATCGCGTCCGTGGAATGTGGTACTCGCAGATTGCGATCGCCAGTAGTCGGGATTGTCTAGTTCGATGGCAGCTTGGGGAGGACTATTATTAAGGACACCGCTGAAAATGCCGTTGTCGGGACCGACGAGATAGCTGTCTGCGGTTTCGATGGCGATCGCGCGCCGTTTGCTGCCCACACCGGGATCGACGACGGCAACGTGAACGGTTCCTGGGGGGAAGTAGGGATGGGCGTTGAGGAGGCAGAAACGAGCCGCCATCAGGTTTTGGGGCGGAATGTCGTGGGTGAGATCGATGACGGTGAGGGTGGGGTTGACGCGCGCGATCGCTCCTTTCATCACTCCCACGTAGACATCTTGCAGCCCGAAGTCGCTCGAGAGGGTAATAATACGCTGTTCTGCCATAGCATAACCCCTTAATTTATCAAACTGAAGTAAAATTTCTGTAACAATTGCTACCCTTGGCGAAAACAGTGTTATCTTAGAAGAGTGCAAGTTAAAGTTACAGCATTCGGGGGTTATATTGTGAACAGAAATCGTCAAGATGTCTTGAAAACGGCTGCTGCCAACCATCGCGAGAATTTGCGGAAGAATTTGGAGCATCGCATTGAGGTGGCTAGAGCCAGAGGTGACGAACAGTTAGTGCGTCAACTGGAAGCTGAAGCGAGCTATCTACACATGAAGTAAGCAAGGCTTTGTATCGGACAAGAGGGAAGAGCGGGGGATTGCGTAATGATTCCCTATTTTTGCGAGTTCTTCCCTCGGTTTGAGAGAATTTTCAGTCAATGATTCGTTAGTTGAATTTTTGAGCCGTTCCTTTTGAGCTGAGGGACGGCTTTTCTGTTTTTAATAGCGTTGTGAGGAAAACATTGTTGAGTTGAGTTCGTTGGGTTTCGCCCCAGAGTAGAGAGTTCAACCGAACTCAGCACTAAATCAATCTGTAAGTAGGTGGGCGTAATTAAAAGAACAATATCTCCAGCTAAAACCCTTACCTGGCAAGGAATACGGTTTTCGAGGTTATGCGTTTATTTTTGCCCACCTACTTACTCGTTCCATTCAACTGATTTTTCTACTCCGTGGAGAAGATGGCTGCGCGGGCCATAGCAGCGAGAACAGCAGTCCGGCAACCATTGCCACAAGAGTAAGCAGCGGACCGAGCAGCGGCGGTTCCGCATCAGTGTTTGCCACGAGGTAGAGCATTGGGTAAAGCGAACCCAGTGCCTGCACCGCTCCAACAGTTGGAACCGCCCAGAGCGCCCAGGGAGCGCCGCGTCGAAACGCCGCCACCAGCACAAGGAAGCAGAGCGCAACCGTAATTGTTGCACTTCCAATTGCTTTCATCATCGCCAGCATCAGTAGTTGCTGCGGCGGTGGGTAGACACTCCAGGGAGTATCTGTCACCGCCGCGTGGTAGGACGCGAACGTTTGGCGAGTGAGGTAGCCCCAACCGAAGACTAGCAGCGCCACGCCATTTGCTAGGTAAATCCAGAAGGCGATTCGTTTGCCTGCGTGCATTGCGCCACCTCGTTCGTACTACGGCAGCCCTGGAGTACAACCACTCGTCGCCGTCAATGGTTTCCATTCAACTAATTTCTCCACAGAGTGGAGAGATGTAGAGGTTAGGACAATCCTATGACAGCCTTGTTGTTTCCATTCAACTAATTTCTCCACAGAGTGGAGAGGGCTACCCTTTCAAACGCGCTCCCAGAGCGATTTCTAGAAGGCGTTTGCGAAGAATAGCTTTATTTTACCCCCAAACCGGCAAAATCGAGCCAAAAAAAAGGCTAAAACTCTTGCCCCATCTAACATCGAAGGTTAGAACGAAGGAATGCGGGTTTCAGCCATTCTCCGGATCCTTCGCACGCCTGATGATACAAAATCGAGTTACGGCTTCATCGGCTGCCGCTCCCCCTCAGAGGTTCGTAACGCCGAATCCCTTGCCAATGCGCCTTTTCAGCCAAATTACTCGGAACGCGCGACGGCAACAGCTATCCCAAGGGCAAAATCGCTGAGGCTGCGCGTTGCCAAGGTTGAAGCGGCAATCAACGCGGTATTTTGAGTGGCTGCCGCTAAGTCTAACTGTGGAAGAAGGAGTAAAACGAAGATAACGGCACTATTTACCCCATAAAAAAACAGATTTCGCCTATCAATTGCGCGCGAGGATAAATATATCGTTTTTTGCTTTCTCAAAAATGGAGCCTACCTGGGTTACTGCACTCGATGCTTTTTGAAGAATTCCATAAAAGACAATATTTTACGCACTGAACATTTAAGCGTTTAAATTCACTCATATCAATACTTTCTGCTTGTATCTTGAAACAATAAAAAATTTTTTCTTTTTTTGCTTAAGCTGAAACGCTCTGTAGGACTTGGTTTCAAGAATTCGGGGCGCGAGAAAAAGGAGGGAGAGTCGCAGCTCGGCAAAAAACGCGGGAGTATTGACAATTTATCTATTTCGTGTATTTCTCCAGCCGATCGCGCTTCGACAAGGTTTGCTGCTGCAACTCCGAGCAAATGGGAGAAAGTTGTTGAATTGAGCCGGAAAACGGCTTGATTCTCGTCAGAATCCTTGCGTGGAAGCAAAATTGTTTTTTTCCGCTTTTCCCCATCTCTATTAAGTAGGTGGGCTTAATTAAACGTCAAAAAGCAAATCATTTTGTACTTCTACGTCTATAGATGCTGAGTTCAATTTAAATTGTTGAAGAGAATTACCTCGCTGACGACTTCTCTTTTTAAGACTTTCTTTCACT
>JAXHVQ010000201.1:0-8039 GCA_034189065.1 Cyanobacteriota bacterium | reverse complement strand
CTTTAATTTTATTGTAATCTCTCACGGTTTCTTTACGAGAACCCCAGATCGCCTGAATTCTTATACAATTTACAAACAAATTTTCAGAGCAAAACTCGCTCCGGGAGGATTTGTCTTATTAATCGTTCGAGGAGTCAAGCTTTTTAAAATGTATGAGGTTTATCCCACGGAAGATATTGTGCAGGAACGCAATGTTATTCAGTTGTTTTTGGAAGAGTTGGGATTGGAATTAGAATGGTATCAATACTTGACATCTACGGGAAAGAGAACGCCTTTGGGAGAAGAATTTGACGAGACCCAATTACCGGTGCAAAAGTATATTGATGCGCTGAAACATCAATATTTAGAGTCCCTGTCAACATCGAGATATTTTGTTGACGATTACGTCATTGTTGCCCGTCTTGCTGAAACTCAGTAGTGGGCGAAGGTTGACTCGCCTTTCGATCGTATTTCGTCCGCCTCGATTGTTCTGTACGGACGTTTTGTGAAACGAAGTTTTTTCTTTATTTTCTTCCTTAACTCAGTGCGCTATACTTCTGAAACAACTTCAGCGATCGCCACATGGAGGCGATCGCGTATCGGGGAATACCAAAATAATCGATTCCCTCAGCCCCGTATGTTAGGCCTAACTTTATGTCTACAGAATCCACAAATCTATTAGCCGATCTCGACCAATGGTATGAGAGCTATAGCACGGCTTCCCCCAAAGAACGGTATGAAATGCTACAAGCATTAATCGAAACGCCATTATCATCCGAAGCGATCGAAGAAATCGATTTGGGAATGTTGCTGCTCGAAATGCGAGAAGAATTGGTGGGCAATGGGTTAGTTGACGAGGCGATCGCATTTATCGAAAAGTTGCAACGCCAGCAACCAGAACTCTACAAAGAAGAATATCCCTATCACGATAAATTTCGCGCCCTCTATTACCTCTACAGCAATCAACCCGACCGAGCAAAAGAGGTACTCGCTCACTTTAAAGCGTATCCCGAAACGGGCATAGATGAAATGCTCCTCGTTTTGGAGGAATTGCGCTTTTACAACGCCGCTGAAATTGCCGCCGATCTCTGTCGCAGTACCTATGGCGCGATCGCGGATTCATCTGAGATTCTCCCTGGAACAGAAAATAAGCTGAGCGAAATTATTTTAATTGATGGGACAGAACAAGCGTACCGGAAAATTCAGCAGGGAGAAACCGTCGATTGGGAAGAATTTTGGACAGAACTGGCAAACTATGGCTACCGAGACAATACAGAGTTAGCAGAAAGGTTGCCCGTCAATTTAGCCACAACCGTCGAAGCAAACGCTCAATTTTTCAAAGATTTTAAACAAAAACAGTCTCGAGAAAGAGCAATAGAACATCTTTGCCTCGATTTTTGTAAAGTCATGTTCGAGAACAAGCAAATGCGGTTTGCGTGTGCGGGCGGCATTTGGGACGTTGTTTTAGATTTCCTCCTCGAACGAGACTTACCGCCTAAGAAATTAAATAGTCCCGACAGTTTGTTTAGCTTTACCCAACAAGAGTTAGATCGTCACATCGCCCAAAGAATTGGGAGCTTTTTTTCCCTGCGTCACTCAGCCGCCATCGCCGTATTGTGGGGCATTCCTTACGTCTATGATTTTTTGCGCGATCGCGAAATGATTCGCCCTGATATCTATCGACGCGCGATCGCAGCCGCCGAACAAGTTAAACTACTTGTTGTTAATAATTTATCGCAACTCGGCCTGTGGAAATTTGATTTTGTCCACCGTTGGTTGCCAGCTAATAGCGTTTCTCCAGAGGACTTTGCAGCCCAAGCTCAAAAATTTGCCGATAGTCTGGCTTCCCCAACTCCCCTCAGCGAGGAACCGCGCCCAAAACAAGACCCTCTCCTGGGCTTGATGCAAAATGAATTTGAGAATAAAATAGATGGGCAAATTGAAGAATTGGAAGACGAAGATCGAGACAAAGACGAAGATAAAGATAAAGTCTTGTTCCCACCGCCCAAGGCGAGCAAACCCAGAAAATCTGCCATGAAATTAGCCGCAGAATTGTACGCACAAGATGATAAAAAAAGCAAGCCCAAATCGCAAAAAAAGAAATAAAGCTTGTCGGTTTTTAAGGATTATTTGTCAAAGTCTATGTCTAAATCCATCGAACCCATTCGTTACTCGGACGCTAAGGTTTTTTTAATCGATCAAACCCGCTTGCCGGAAACGTTAAATTGGATAGAAGTCGAACGTTGCGAGGAAATGGCGCGAGCGATTAAAACAATGATCGTTCGCGGCGCGCCAGCCATTGGAGTCGCGGCAGCCTATGGGATGTACCTTGGGGCAAGGGAAATTGAAAAATGCGATCGCGCCCAATTCCTTTCTCAACTCGAAGAAATTGCCCAAAAGCTACGCCAAACTCGCCCCACTGCGGTGAATTTATTTTGGGCCATCGATCGCCAATTGCAAGTCGCTCGAGAAACGTTGCGTCCCGTCGCCGAAATTCCCGCCTTGTTGCTAGAAACCGCGCAAACCCTTCAAACCGAAGATGTGGAAACTTGTCGCGCGATCGGCGACAATGGACTCGAAGTTCTCCCCGCGCAACCCCGACAGTTAACCCTCCTCACCCACTGCAATGCAGGCGCGCTAGCCACCGCAGGCTACGGAACGGCCTTGGGAGTCATTCGTTCGGCGTGGCGCGATCGCCGCCTCTGTCGCGTCTATGCCGACGAAACGCGGCCGCGCTTGCAGGGGGCAAAATTAACGGCGTGGGAGTGCGTGCACGAGGGAATTCCCGTAACGGTAATTACGGAAGGAATGGCCGCTCATTGCATGAAACAGGGCTTAATTGATGGGGTTGTTGTGGGGGCAGATCGCATTGCAGCCAATGGCGATGCGGCGAATAAAATTGGAACCTATAGCTTAGCGGTGGTTGCTAAGGCACACAACGTCCCTTTTTTCGTCGCCGCCCCCCTTTCTACCGTCGATTTTAAGCTGGCGACGGGCGCTGAAATCCCAATTGAGGAGCGCGATCCCGCAGAAATTTATCGCATTGGCAATGTCCAACTTTGTCCGGAGGGAGCGGAGTTTTATAATCCCGCTTTTGATGTGACTCCGGCTGAATGGATTACGAGTATTATTACGGAAAAAGGGGCGGTTAAGCCGGGGGACTTGCTGGGGTTAGCGGGTTGAATTGCGTAGGGAACTATAAAAATTTCAAAAATTGCAGATATAGCATTTCTGAACGGGATATAAACCGTTTTGTAGGGACGTTCAATTGAACGTCCCTACAAAACGCAATGTCAGTCGATCTAAATCACTTAAGAGTTTAGGGATAGATTCAATGGGGGGGTCATCGCCCGCGTGCATTGTCGGAGTAACCGTCATTGTGAGCGATTGAGGCAGTTGCCGGAGTTACTCCCAGAGGGTATCCCTTGACCCGCATTGAGCGTTGGACAAGTGTTATAACGCCTTGCACCGTGTCATCAATATCAAAGTCCCGGCTCTCTAGAGCTGTCCAGGCACACCGATCTTCGCGAGACCAGTCTTCCAACTGTTCGCAGTATTGCTCGCTAAACTCATGCCAAAGCGCTCGAGCAACCCCGCCAGTAAAGCCGACCGGAATCAGCAGTGCTCCTTGACGCAAGGCCAGTCTTGCCTCCTGTTCTGCCCCTAAGCCACCTTCTAGCAGCAAATAGAGAGGACTCAGGGTTGCTAAAATCTGTCGTCTTGCAACCAGGGTCGCTCCCGCAGTCAAGTTCTCTCCGTAGTCCCAGGCTTCAAATCCTTGGGGTTGCACGTGGTAAACCGACGACCCACCCGTAGAGACTGTCTGCCGCCGTTGCCACAAACTCCGCGACACGGCCTCTGGCACTCCCGCTACCCCGCCCGTAATCACAATCAGATCGCAAAAATCTGCTAATTTTTGCCCTATCGCTTGACAAATTTTTTCGGTAGCTGGATGAGAAAATGACAGACTGCCAATTACAGCCAATCGTTTTGGTGTTGAGAAACGCAATTTTAACTTTGAGATCGAGTCTCGATCGCGAGCAAGTTTTGATTGAGAAGAATAGGATTCAGGCATATCACTAACCTAAATAGGGTTTGCTGAATAAGTGTTGTGATGAGCACCGGGGAGCAGGGGAAGCAGGGGAAGCAGGGGGGAATTGTTTTTAATTTTTAATTTTTAATTTTTAAGCAATCCTAACCAAGCTTATGACAATATCAACGATAAGATGGCGGACAAAAAAACTGATAAAACAATCGCTAAAAGAGGATAGTAGAAAAAGACGTACGTAAAAAATAACCTGTATTGGTCTCTAGTGGTTTGTTGAGCATTATTATAAGCGATCGATAAAATAAGGAGCGAAAGAACCAAAGATGAGACTATACCGATAACGATACTCATAATTAGTTTGACGTATTGAGCATATCAAGATGGGCAATTAATTGCGAACAGATACTTATTAGTATAGCAGGACTCGTGCTTCAGATGCTTGTAGAAGTCGGGTTCTAGGAAATGCGGCCCGTGAAATAAGTAGGTGGGCAAAAATAAACGCATAACCTCGAAAACCGTATTCCTTGCCAGATAAGGGTTTTAGCTGGAGATATTGTTCTTTTAATTACGCCCACCTACTTAAGAGATCGCGCTTCGGATGTCAAGAGGTTGAGACAATGCGCTCCACGCGGCGGTGAGTCACCCCGTCTCCCCGTCAGGGCGGGGTTACCCCGCCCCTACATTAGGTCATTCGACCGGATTTTATATAATGTCTCGGCTTGCGATCGCGCTCCTCCCAATGAGATAATGTAGAGACGTTTCATACCCTAAAAATATCTCACTTTTCCTTATGGAACCGCCTGTCGAACGCTTTAAACTCTCCCAAACGGCAAAAGAGCAACTGCTGAAACTCAAACGTTGCACTCATATCGAACAGTGGAATATTTTGTGTCGTTGGGCTTTTTGTCGTTCCCTCAGCGAACCCACAATTCCTTCTCCTACCCCCCTTCCTACCGATAGTAACGTTGAGTTAACTTGGCGCGTTTTTGGGGGAGAGTGGAGCGATTTTTTGACCATTGCCCTCAAACAACGCTGTAAGAATGACGGTTTAACGACGGATAAAGGGACTTTAGCCGCTCAGTTTCGCCTGCATTTGCATCGCGGCATCGGTTATTTAGCAGGCGACCCAAATCTTAAGAAAATTGAAGATATGCTCGATCTGGTTACAGAAAATAGCGATCGGTATTCTACGGGGAATTGAAAAATCAGGAACTCATAGCAGATAGCTGATTTGTCCGAGCTAAAAGATGTTGAATTCGATCGCAATCCATTGCTGCTTTGATATCTGAGTTGGCGAATCCCTGTTTTTGCAAAACTTCAGCAAGTTGCTCGGGCGGTACGCCTCGGGTAAGATTTTCGATAATCCAAGTATCCCATCCTTCGGGTAAAGATTCAACTCTTTTTTGAACTGGAGTATCGATTTTAATGCCGAAGAGGGTGTTTAGTAAAATACGGTCAATTAGTTTGTTATCGATCAGATATTTAACAATAGCATGACCGGACTCTTCATAAGGATGAATGGTGCAATTCGGCAGTTCGTTGAGTCGAGTGGCGTGAAAGTCGTCTAAGTTTATCTCTCCCTCAGTTTCGGTGTCGGGCTTTCGACCGTAGAAGAGTTGAATATCGGGAGAGTGAGAAGAGTTTTGACACAGCTCGAGGAGATCGAAATAGCAAACATCGGGAAGATTTTGCTCTAACAAACTCATTACAGACAGCCAACGTATATCGTTGATGTTTTTTGCCTTTTTTGAATCCAGGAATGACAGAGTGCCAAAAGCAATAATTTGGTTCGCGCCAATAAGTTGACCAAACATTATCGCAGCATAAGCCCCCATTGATTGCCCGATCGCGATAACTTTGCTCGGTGATATTTGTTTGATAAGCTGTTTAAGACTCTCGGCAACTTCATCCACATTTGTCCCCAATCCGGGAATGCCGCGATGATACCAAGAATTTGAGATGTCGCGGACGAGAATACGATTTAGCGGTTGCTGCGCCAGTTTTTCAAGTTTTTTAGTCCTGCCGTAAAAATCAAAACTTGCTGGTGTGTCCCAAGAGACAAAACCAAAGGAAATAACAAGGGGTTCGTCGCGATAGATTGCATCAATTAAATAACCCGCGTCGCTGGTTGCGACAATTTCGTTGGTTAGAACTTGACTGGGAATGTGCGCGATCGGTGTGGAATCTGCGTAGCGACGGGCATCTTTTTGTTGAACTTCATTTTTGGGGAGTATTGCGTCTTGTCCTTGTCCTTGCCTTTGACTATTCTCCGATTTTGTGGTAGTTATATTAGGATTTTGGTAATTGTATTCGTTGGGGAAAATAAAGTTAGTAAATGATAGAGCGATGCTAATATCGAGACTTTTGACTTGATGCCACCAACCCACAGGAATAAAAATTACTTCTCCCGGCTCTAAAACCGTTTCGATGACTCGAACGTCTCGAAACAGGGGGTACTTTTCGTCGTCTAAATTCTCTAAATCGACTTCGCTAAATACGCCGACATTATTGTAAAGCAAAGGAGTCGCATCGGGGGAAATCAATCGCCACCGTTTGCGTCCGTAAACGTGCGCCATCATTAAATTCATCGGATCGTGATGTAGCGGTGTAATTGTCCCTGCAGGACCGAACCAAAAGAAAACTCGCTCTTTTGTTTTCGATGAATCCAAAAATTCGGAGAACATTTGAATATCGTCGAGCAAGGGTTTTAAATCCTCACGTTCTAAGTTGCCATTGTTTGCAACCATATAATAGTCATTTGTTTCTCCGCCGCTGACAACGCGATCGGCGTATTCGCTCAATTTAACGATTTGTTTGTGTTTTTGGGTGTCGATTTCGTAATTAGGATTTGAGTTGCGATTGGTTTGAACTTCAACAAGGGAATCGCCGTACTTGGTTTTGAGATATTCCGGGCACCATAAAGACATGGCGGGCAAATCTTGCATCATGTCCGTTAGGATAACAGGGGTATTGGTCGCATAGTATTTTTCTAAAAATTCCGATCGCGAAAGATGACTTTTTCGTTCGATGGTGCCGGAGTTGGGAGCGAGGTCGGCGAGTTTGCGATTGATTTCGAGGATAGATTCGAGTTTTTTGAGGCGTTGAACGGCGTGACTTTCAGCTTGGAAGGACGGTTCGGAAGTGACCCTGTTGATGGCTTCAGTGGCGATTTTTGGGTCGATGCCGTTATCGACCATCGCACTGATGAGGTCGCGGTCTGGGACGTTGAGGCATTTATTTTCAACAATCCATTTTTTCCATTCTTCAGAGAGTTCGGGTTGGATATTTGCGGTTGCATTCTGGCGATCGCGATCCAATCCTAAAATGTGCGAAGCGACTTTCGCCCGTTCTTGTAGAGGCAGTCTTTCGTCAGTTAAAAATGCTTCGAGTTCTTCAGAAGACTGGTTTTCGATGTCATGCTGGGTGGAGAGCGCGATCGTAGAAATTTGTTCGGTCATAATATTAAACCTTACATTGAACGGGACTCAAGTTAGGAAGAAGGGCAAAAAGAGAGAGTTGATTGCAATCGAAAGTTGCTTCGGTGTCGTTCTTTACTAGATTCAGTTTATGCAACATCAAGGGTCAATTGTAAGCGCGAATGAGGACGCTTTAGGAACTCTTTAAAGAAAAGAGACCTTTTGTGAAGAAAGAGTTAGAAGTAAAATCGTTCACTTCTAACTCGATTCTCAATTGACTTCTCAGCTACAAAATTGCTCGTTTAGTTAGATTGCTTGCGACGCAGTGCTTTGATGGCTCCTCCAACTAATGCTAGTCCGATTAAAGCAGAAGGTTCGGGAACAATTTTTGGAGTGGGAGTGGGTGTGGGAGTAGGTGTGGGTGTAGGCGTGGGTGTGGGTGTGGGCGTGGGTGTGGGTGTGGGTGTGGGTGTGGATATGACCACCTGACCTGAACCGACACCAGCAAGCCCAGACGAACACGCATGGAGAACGCCGTGGGAACCACGTACGAGCTCGAAGGGGAGTCCCTCGAGGACGCTATTCGCCAGTTGATC
>JAXHVQ010000200.1:0-8153 GCA_034189065.1 Cyanobacteriota bacterium | reverse complement strand
AGTTGCCATAGAGTGCTTTCCCCTTAAAACCATGATTTTATTTTACCATTGTTCCACCGGCTTTGTTTACATCCCATTCAGAAATGCTATATAGCGTTTTTAAACGAAACGTAAACAATAAATGGCCCAGAATTTAAATCCACCGCGCTCTCTCCGGGACGTTCAATTGAACGTCCCTACGTTGAAACGGTTTACATCCCATTCAGAAATGCTATAGCACTCTTATTATTGCTGGATGGAATGGGGTGTTAATGTTTCGCGATCGCGCAAAGAAAGGAAAAATTTACGTTATTTTTCTCTTGCTTTTTCCGAAGGTTTGGGGTACTATTATTTCATAATGGCAATAGTGACGTTTGCAGACAAGTCAAACTATTCTCATTATTATATAGACTATCATTGAAACGTGCAAAAGGCAAGCGCCGAATTTAAAATTTGTCGGTTACGCGATCGGCACGAAATAGAAACTGAAACACCGCTTTTTCTTAAAACTCGTGCATCTTGCCTCGTGTTTGGGTTAATTCGCTTTTTCTCTTGGTTTTCGAGGAATTACGAAAGCCGCTAATCGAACCATGAAAGCGACGACGAGCAAGCTAACAAAGGGGAAATAAATCGCTAAAGAGTCGGGCAATCGGTTGACAAAAGGGTAAGTAAATGCTAACCACAAGTAATACATTCCCACCGTATGCAAAATTTTCCAACCGCGATCGCCTAACCAAGCTGCCGGGGTTTTAAAAGAGGTGACAGTCATGGCAATAATAAAACCATAGCCTAAAAGGGCTCCCCAATCGTGTTGATAGCCTCCTCCCGCCGTAACAACAACTAAACCGACAATTGCGATCGCGTGGAAACCGTGGGATACTGCCATTGAAACTCCTAAATAGCGGCGATTTTGTAACAACCACGCCGTTACGGGAAGCCGCATTCGGCGCAGCGCAGAGGCAACAAAGGCACAGACAAATAAGAGACAGGATGTGCGCGCGGTTAAACGAATGGCGAGACGCATCGCCGCTTCGTCGAAGCCATGTACGATAGCGATAGCAGCAAAGGATACAGTTAACGCGAGCGCAACCCAGTTTACAATAGTCCAACCGCGAATGGGAAAGGGAATTATTTTCATTGATAAATTGGAGAATAGAAGAATAGAAGAAGTAGAGACACGGCATTTTCGCTTGTTTAAGTTTTTTTGCAATAGTATTGCTCTTCGCCGTGTCCCCAGAATGAGAGAATTTGCCTGAAGAATAATTTGAGACGTTGTATGAAATACACAAAATACAACGACGCATTTATAGGTACAAGTCTTTTCCCATCTACATTTAAAATTGCGAATTACGAATTGCGAATTTAAGATGCCGTATTTGATTGTTGTTCGAGGTGCCGCTGTCGCACCCAGAGAAACAAAGGCAATCCTAACGAAACGCCGACAGTCAAATTAGCTGCAACGTAAACCCATAAATGTTGCATTTTAAGCCGCGTTCCTTCAACATAAACAAACGTCCAAAGAACGAACGATGTCGCGATTAAATCCGCCGCAGCAAAACTGGAAACTCGATTCGCAAATACCTGTTCGATAAACAATTGCAGGGACAAGCCATGTTGAAGCAAGAAGGGAACGAACTGGGAGTAGGGTAAGATAGTTCCTACAATGCAAAGTAGGCAATAAAATCTGGAAAGCATGTTTGCAATGAATAATGAATAATGAATAATGAATAATGAATAATTACCTCTATGAAGGGGCCCTAGAGCCAATTATGAATTGCGCTTTTTCGACTGTCTTTGAAATAGTTTAATTGAGGGCGATGGCTGCCGTCTTACCTAATCTTCCGAAAAATGTTCTAATCCGCCGAAGTTTTAAAGCATTTTGCGATAAACTTTGGGCGTAACGCTGACGTATTGACGAAAGACGCGAGTGAAGTGACTTTGGTTTTGAAAACCGACTTGGCGCGCAACTTCAACCAGCGGTAATTCGGGTTGGCGCAATAAGGTTTTGGCTCGTTCGACGCGGCACTGTATGATATATTGATAGGGCGCGAGTCCGGTCGATTGTTTGAAAAGGCTGGCGAAGTAACGCGGGCTTAAGTGGACGATGGCGGCTAACTCTGCTAAGCTTAAGTTTTGGTCGAGGCGATCGCGGATGTAGTCAATGACAGTCTTTAATTGAACCTTGGACAACCCGCCGCTATACTGCTTAAACTCGGCATTGTGCGATGAATAGCGTCGCAGCAAGTGAACCGACAGCGCCGTTGCCATCGACTCCGCATACAGCCGACTATCTGTCCCTCCCGCCTGCAATTCCTCCATCAACGCGATTCCCATTTGATAAATGAGCGGATCGCGCACTTGTAACTGAGTTAAAAGCTCAATGGACTTGACATTTGTGCCATTATCTGCATCTTCGAGGAGAGCGATCGGATCGAGAAACAGTTCGAGTAAAGGAACGGTGCAGTCGAACTGGGTTTTGGGTAACGGTTCCCTCGCACTAAAAAGTGCAATATCTCCCGCTGCATAGTCTCGATGTTGCCAACGACCATTAATTTCAAAACTTGCCCGAAAATTCCCCAAACAAATGACGAGCGCGTGACGATCTAATTCCGTTTCCGGCATTTCCCCCGCCGGTTCTCGTTCGTAGATCAAATTCAGCTTATCCCATTGAGCGTCTTCGCTCGAAAGGAGGTGAATATGCTCGATATATTCTCCATTAAGGTCGAGAGTTTGACGCTGTTCTTGGGACACGACTCCTACCGCAATTCGCAACAGCGCGATTGGTGTAATTGGTCAGACACAATGTCGGAATTTGCTGTACTGATAAGGTAGAGAATATCTAACTCACCAATCGATAAATAAAGCCCCCCTACACAAACTTTGGCTTTTAAGTATAGACCTCGAAGCGCAATTACCAACTCTGTCAAAAGAAGAGGCAAAAACGCCAAATTTAGTTACGCAGATTGCCTCTTACTGATGAGTGAAACTTGTCCAACAAGTCTAACTATTTAACCTTTGCGACCGTTAACTTGCCGCGCCATCTCCTGGAACATTTTCAAACTCGGCCCCGGACGACGGCGAGAGCGCGTTGGCACTGGCATTAAGTAATTTGGGGCAAAGGTTTTATCGTCTGTCGCTTTGCTCGAGGAAGTCGCTGTTTTGCCATCGACAGCAGCCGCAATTAACTCTTCGGTAGACGGAGACCCGGAGTTGGTTGCTGGGGGTGCAGCTTTGGGTTGTGCTGACTTCTTCTTCGAGGTTTTAGCTTGGGGACTGGGAGTCTTCGGTTGCGCTTCGGGGCCTTCCGCCTTCTTCGAGGTTTTAGCTTGGGGACTGGGAGTCTTCGGTTGCGCTTCGGGGCCTTCCACCTCAGCCGGTTGTCGGGCGGGTTCGGGTGCTTTCTTCATAACCGCCTTTTCTAGCGGGGGATTTTCAACCGGTTTGGAGTCAACTTTTTTGACTTCTGTCTCTGTCTGTGACTCTTGACTTTCGTCTAATTCGAGAAAAAAGTCGCTCTTCGCGCCGCCGAGAACTTTTTTGATTAAACCAACCATTTTTAACTTCTCCTAATGATGTAATGGGGGGATTGGGCAATTGGACAGTATTTGCTCCTGCTTGTGCGAACGGAATTCGACATTGGAGCTGCTTTGAGAAAATTTTCTCGTAAAATTAATATTATTTTACCTTGTTTGTCCCCCTATTCTAGATTCAATTGTTCTCGGGTTAAAGACTCGATGAAATTGAGGGGCATTTCTTGACGAGAGAGGGTTTGGGCATAGGTGGCGCTGAGGTAGGGTTGATATTGAGAATCGTTGGCAATGTAGGTTTTAAAAAAAGCTAAATTAAACGCTTTCATATAATCGTAGGCGATCGCGGGATCGGGGCCGATGACCTGTGGCGGCAAATCTGCGTCTTGGGAAGTCGGACCAATGGTGGAAAAGTGGGTCCCCCCAACGAGGAGGAGAAGGTAGCGGTTAGATGTAGTGAGGCTGGTAAAGGGTAAAATTTGCTCGTCGAGGGCGGGGGTAACGGCATCGGCGCTGCCCGAGACGATGGCAACGGGAATTTGAATTTGACTCAGTTGTTCGTCGCCAAAAATGCTGCTGGTGAGGGGATTAATGGCGATCGCGCTCCCCACTCGCTCGTCGCGCAAGTTATAATCCTGGGGCGGCAACTCTAGGGCTTGACATTGGAGCAAAAATGAGATATTAAAGTCCGGGTCGTCGGGGTCGCAGTTAGCTTGGAGTTCCTCAAAGTTAATCTTGGCCCCAGCCAAAGCGAGGGCAGTATAACCGCCGAAGGACTGACCGACAACGCCGACATTTTGTACGTCAATTTGTTGCGCGTACCGACGCTGCAATTCATCGAGCAAAAACTGGATATCCAACGGACGATCGACTAGTTCTCGGGCAGGCGTAATATCGCTCGTTAAGCCGCTGGCGAGGGCTTCCAACTGATCGGCACTGCTGCCGGGATGTTCGGGAACAGCGACGGCAAATCCGTGGGAGACCAAGTGAAGGGCGAGATATTCAAAGCTTTCCCGATTCGACCCCAGTCCGTGGGAGATGACGACCAGGGGGGCGACTCCCGACTGTTGGGGGAGATAGAGATCGACGGGGAAGGTGCGATCGCGCGATCTATCCCTTAAGGTAAAACTTTCTCGGATCGATTGTACCGTTCCTGGGTCGCGCAGATTGAGGGGAAATGTTGCTGGCTCCACTGTGGCGGTTGAAGCGAGTGCATTGGTGCCAATGGCTGCAATGGCGCGTTCGGTTTCGCCAACGATGCGAGTGACGCGCCCGAGCAACTCAAAAACGCGATCGGAATTGATGCGAATATCGGAGGTGGGAAATTTCCTCAGAACATTGAGGGGCGTGAGTCCTTGGGGGTCGGCCGCTGCTAAAATCAAGGCCGAGCGAATGGCATAAAACCCCGATTGACCGCTGCGAGTTTGAATTAACTCGCCAAATTCCCTTAAAATCACCTCTCCTTGGGGCGAGTATAAAAATTGCGCGATCGCAACAGGCGTAACTTCGGCGCGAGTCTCTAAAATTTGGCGCAACTGAGCGCGTTGAATCTCAGTCAGGCGATTGGTGTAAGTTCTTAAGTCCGGTCGAATGTTTCCATCCCGAGCGTACTCTTCTAACGAGTCCACCGAAAGGGAAAACTCTAGCGGACCGACATAAAACGAAACTTTCTCCGCCGCCTGTAATGGCAGTGCCGCCACAGTTGAAAGGCTGAAGGCACAGCCGAGATGCAAAAAAACGTTTCCTAACCTTCTGTAGTGATTAGTCATTGGTCATTTGTCCTTCGTCATTGGTTATTTGTCCTTGGTTATTTGTCCTTTGTCCTTAGTTCTTGGTCATTAGTCCTTGGTTCTAAAGCCTAAAACCTAAAACCTAAAACCTAGTTTAGTCATTGGCATCTTATACAAAATCCCCCAACATAATGCTACAGACCACTCCCACCTGCCCATCTGCCCCATTCCAGCATATAATTGTAAACCTTACATCGAGCCTCGCGTTTGAAATTAAGGTCTCAGCAGCCGACGCTTTCCGGTCACGGAATATCGGTCGATTCACTCAGTAAACATACGCATCCAAGTCAGATGGCGAACGAACTAAAAGGAAAAGACTTTCTAAGAATTACCGATCTCAGTTCCGACCAACTGGAGGAACTACTGCATCTGGCTGCCCAACTCAAGGGTGGGGAGCGATCGCCCCAAGACAACAAAATTCTCGGACTTCTATTTTACAAGGCCTCTACGCGAACTCGGGTTAGTTTTACGGTGGCGATGTATCAACTGGGCGGTCAGGTTATCGACCTCAACCCCAATGTGACGCAGGTGGGTCGCGGCGAACCGATTTCGGATACGGCGCGCGTTCTCGATCGCTATCTCGATATTTTGGCGGTGCGCACGTTTAAGCAGGAGGATTTGGAAACCTTTGCTCGCTATGCGGAAATTCCTGTTATTAATGCCCTCACCGACTTGGAACACCCCTGTCAAATTCTGGCTGACTTCTTAACGGTTCGCGAATGTTTGGGGTCTCTTTCGGGTTTAACCTTAACCTATTTGGGCGATGGGAATAATGTGGCCCATTCCCTACTTCTGGGAAGTGCAATGATGGGGATGAACGTGCGTTTGGGAACGCCGCCGGGATACGAACCCGACCCTCAAGTTGTGAAAGAGGCGAGGGAACTGGCAACAGGCGATGCAACCATTGAGATTACCGAAGACGCAACAGCAGCCGTTCGAGGCGCGCAAGTTATTTATACTGATGTTTGGGCGAGTATGGGACAGGAGTCTTCGGCAAGCGATCGCATCCCTTTATTTCAACCTTACCAAGTCAACGCCCAGTTGCTCAAAGAAGCAGACGATGATGCCATTGTCCTTCATTGTTTGCCCGCCCATCGCGGCGAGGAAATTACTGAAGAGGTTATCGAAGGCAAGCAGTCGCGCGTTTGGGACCAAGCGGAAAACCGGATGCACGCTCAACAAGCTTTATTGGTGAGTTTATTAGGAATTTAGTTGAGCAATCAGTTATCAGTCATCAGTAAATAGTAGCTCAACAACTAATAACTAAACTAGGTTTTAGGTTTTAGGTTTTAGAACCAATTCCCAATTCCCCATTCCCCATTATTTTCGCTGCCAGGAGCCGTGATGTTGGGCGTAGTAGTCGAGAATGGCTTCAAAAAGGGCGCGATCGCGATCGCCTAAGTCTGATGGATAACTCACCCGCAGCATCTCCACCTGACTTTGCTTGTAATCAAACTGCGACGAAGTTTGAGCCATTAAATCCACCTGTACGCCCTCAACAGAACGTAAGTGAGCGGCAACCTCGCGATAAACCGCTAACGACATTCCCTCACAGCTTATTTTCTCTTGTTGTCTTTCCTTCAAAGATGACACGCGATCGCAATCTCCCACTTACACTTGCTGATTACGGATTGCTAGGGACGGGGCAACCCCGCCCCTACTGTTTTACGACACCCGATTAATTTGACCCCCTCCTTGTTCCGACTCGTTAGCCGTTACGCCTCCCTCGCCAACGCGCTTAGCGATCTCAATCCCTTTTTCTTCAAAAACCACAACCGGAGTCGAGCCTCCTTTCGTTTCAATTCGCTTCACCAAAACCTGTCCGTTGGCCAAATAATCCCCGGCTTTAACATAGCGCGGTTGTTGTCCGGGAGCCTCCACAATGGCATGGGGAACGCCTGCCACTTCAATTACGCCCGTAACTTTCACCCCTTGAGCTGCTGCTGCCGTCGGCCCTGCCGAACCCCCTCCCGGCAAAAAGCGAGGCGGCATAGCAATAGGCGGTAACGTGGGAACTTCAGGAATGCTTCTTCCTTGAACTGCCACCGGTTCTGCCGCCGCCACCGGTCCATTTCCACCGCCAGCACCGCCGCCCGCGCCACCGCCAGCACCACCGCCAGCACCACCGCCAGCACCACCGCCCGCTGCTCCACCCTGTCCTGGAGAAACCCTTCGCGGCTGTCCGAAGCGAGGAATTTGAGGAATCGGTGTCAGTGGGGGAAGTTCGGGAATACTTCTTCCTTGAACCTCGGGCGGTGCTTCTTCTTCGGCTGTGCCTGCTCCATTTGCACCGGGTCTAACGGTAACGCGCGTGGGAAAAACGGAGAAAGGATCGGGACGACCTTGGGCATTATTTTGGCGCGTTTTCGGATCGGTTGAGGCGATTAAACCCGATGCCGCAGCACCGGGAGCATCTTGAGTTGCTGTGGCAGCTTCCTCCTGGGGAGACGGCGACGGTTGAGCGGCTGGAGCGGGTTCCGTCACGGCTGTTTCTGCGGGCGAGGGCTCTCCTACACTTTCGACGACTTCGTCTTCGCCACCGCCGCCGATAAAGGGCAAGTTGTTGCAGCCCCCCGCGAGAAGAGCTAAGGCTGCGAGCAATGGAATAAGTGAATGTTTGGCCATGACCGATCCTCCAGGAGTTGACGAGAAAATGTTGCGATCGCGCCGTTCGTAGTAGGGACTTGAGTCTCCGCCGTTCGTAGTAGGGACTTGAGTCCCCGCCGGTGCTGGCTGAAAAGTCCTCCCACGGGACATCTGCCCATTCATTCTAGCTCAAGGTTGACCTCGCTCCCTACAATTTCTTGGTCGAGGAAAAAAGAGCTGCGATCGGGGAGCGGGGGAGCGGGGGAGCAGG